>QHWR01000045.1 GCA_003223835.1 Acidobacteriota bacterium
CTCTTCGGCACGCGCGCCGGCCGCCGCGCGCTCCAGCTCGTACGCAACAACGAGATCGACCTCGTCCACGGTCTGGGCGCGAGCGTGCTCGGGTACGCGAGGGCGCGCAGGACGGTGAACGCGCCGCTCGTGTTCAACCCGCAGGGGCTGGAGGAGTTCGGCGCGACGGATCCGTCGCGCGCGCGGCTGAAGCGCGCGGCGTACCTGCCGCTGCGCCGCGCCGTGCTCACGTGCGCGAGAGCGGCCGACGCCGTGCTCGCGACCGACCGCTCGCTGCAGCCGGCGGTCCTGCGTCATCTTCGAGTGCCCGCCGCGCGCGTTCGCGTGATCCCCAATGCGCTCGACCTGCGGCTCGTCGACGACGTCGCGGACGCCGCCGCCGTTCGCGAGCTCGCCGGGCGCGCGGGAATCCGCGATGGCGAGGCCGTGCTCCTGAGCGTCGGCCGGCTCGAACGCAACAAGGGCTTTCACGTGCTGCTGCAGGCGCTCGCGGCCGCGCGCGAGCACGGCGCGTTCCACGAGCGTCCGTGGCGCTGGGTCATCGCGGGCGACGGACCGTTCCGCGGACATCTCGAAGCGCTCGTCGAGCGCCTGTCACTTCAGAAAGAAGTGGACTTCCGCGGACCGATTGCGGACGCGGAGATCCACGCGTGGTACGAGCTGGCGATGCTGTTCGTCCATCCGACGCTCTACGAAGGCAGCTCGCTCGTGACGCTCGAGGCGATGGCGCACCGGCGCGCGGTGGTTGCGTCGACGGCGGGCGGGCTGCCAGACAAGGTGAGGCCGAACGTGAACGGCTGGCTCGTGCCGCCCGGCGATCCCGGCGCGCTTGCCGCGGCGATCAGCGGCGCGCTCGCCGATCCGGATCGGCTCGAGCGGTTCGGGCGGGCCGGCCGCGCGATCGTCGAGCAGGAATTCTCGTGGCAGGCCGCGGGCGACGCGACGGTCGCGTTGTATCGGGAGCTCCTGCGAGAACAGAGCGGAAGACAGCCGGGATAACAGAGATCGGGTTGCATCCGTTACAATTCGCACACCCATGAAATTGACCGATCGCGAGTGGCGCGAAGCCACCGATCTGCGCCCGTCCACGCTCGGCCTCGTGCTCGTGCTGCTCGCGGCGGCGCTGCTGCGATTCTGGGCGCTCGGCCAGGGGATCCCGTTCGCGATCGGCGTGGACGAACCGGAGATCATGGACCGCGCGGTCGTCATGATGAAGAGCGGCGACTACAACCCGCGCTTCTTCGACTATCCGAGCTTCTACATCTACCTGCAGATGGGCGTCGCGGTCGTGCGGTACGTCATCGGGGCGATGAGCGCGCAGTGGACGTCGCTCGCGCAGGTGCGTACCGCCGACTTCTATCTGTGGGGCCGCGCGCTGACTGCCATCTTCGGCGTCGCGACCGTCTGGCTGATCTTCCAGGCGGGCCTGCGCTGGGGCGCGCGCCACGCGCTGCTCGCGGCGGCGCTCCTCGCGGTGATGCCGATGCACGTGCGCGAGTCGCATTACGTGCTCACCGACGTCCCGCTGACGTTCTTCGTGACGGCGGCGTTCCTGCTCTCGCTGCGCGCGAACGAACACGGGACCGCCGGCGCGTTCGCGTGGGCGGGCGCGGCCGCGGGCCTCGCCGCCGCGACGAAATACAACGGCGTCTTCTCGCTGATTTTTCCGCTGCTCGCCTGCTGGATGACGGCGCCGGTGCGTCCGTCGAGAGCGATCGCCGCGGCCGCCGCCGTCGGCACGTTCGTCGTCACGTATCTGATCGGCGCGCCCTACACGCTGCTCGATCTGCCGGCGTTCCTCAACGGCTTCGGCCACCTCTCGAGCCTCTACCACTCGAATCCCGCCCTGCCCGAGAGCGCGTACGTGATTTACATGAAGCATCAATTTCGGGTGGCCGGCGCTGGTCCTGGCCGTCGCGGGGATGATCATGGGCCTCATCCGGATCGCGCGCGGACCGGGACGCGTGCGCTGGGCGCTGGCGGTCACGTTCTGCCTCGTGTACTTCTGGTTCATCTCCCGGCAGAACATCGTCTTCGGCCGCTACCTTCTGCCGATCGTTCCGCTCGTCGCGCTGCTCATCGCGGCCGCGGTGGTGTCGGGCGTGAGCCTCCTGCGGCGCTACGAGATTCCGCGGATGGCGCGCAGCGTCCTCATCATCGGCCTCACGGTCGCGGCGCTGCTCCCGCCTTCGGTGCAGGCGATCAACTGGGACCGCGACGCGGCCAAAGTCAGCACCGTGTCGCTCGCTTACGATTGGTTCGTCGCGCACGTCCCGCCGGGCAGCAAGGTGACGGTGGAGACGCGCAATCTGCTCCTGCCCGCGCAGTACCGATCCGAGAACGTCGCGCAGCTTCGCGCGAAGAGCTACGACGAGTACGTGGCCGACGGCGTCGACTATCTGATCGCGTCGTCGCAGAGCTACGGGCCGTACCTCACATCGCCGGCGTCGTTCGCGCGGGAATACGCGGAGTACGAGCGCATCTTCGCGCAGTCGCGCGAGGTGGCGCACTTCGCGCCGTCGAACGAGCACCCCGGGCCGGAGCTGCGCATCCTGAAGGTGAAGCCCTGACCACGCTTCGACCGGTGTCGTGGGTCATCGCCGGCGCGGCGGCGGTCGAGTTGTGCGCGCGCGAAGTCGCGCGGCGCTCGCCGCTGCACGGGATCGTCGGCGTGGCGCCGCCGCCGTGGCTGATCGTCGCCGTCGCCGCGGCGGCGGTCGTCGTCGTCATCGCGCAGACGCGCGGGCGGCGCTCGCCGGTGGCGCCGATCTTCGCCGCGCTGTTCGTGGCCGGCCTTGCGCTGCAGATCGAACTGGGCGCGCGGCTCCAGAGCGACGGGTTCTACTACTTCGCCTATCTCCGCTCGATGGCGTGCGACCGCGATCTCGACCTCACGAACGACTATCGTCTGCTCGGCCTCGGCGACAAGACCTACCTGTTCGGTCCGACGCGCACGGGCTACGCCCACTCCGCGTGGACGATCGGTCCCGCCATCGTCTGGTCGCCGTTCTTCGCCGCCGCGCACGTCGTCGCCATCGGACTTCATGAAAGCGGCGCGGAGGTCGGCACGGATGGCACGTCGTATCCGTACCGGCAGGCCGTCTGCGTGGCCGGTCTCGCGTACGGATTGCTCGGCTGCTGGTTCTGTTTCCGCCTGACGCGGAGGATGTTCCCGGCCGAGTACGCGGCGGCCGCCGTCGCGCTCACGGTCAGCGGATCCTTCATGCTCTGGTATCTCGTGAAAGAGCCGAGCATGACGCACGCGCCGTCGATGGCGGGCGTGGCGGCGCTCGCATGGGCATGGGCGTCGACGCGCGAAGGACGGACGATTCGCGAGTGGGCGCTGCTTGGCGCGCTCGCCGGATTCATCACGCTCATTCGCTGGCAGAACGCGCTGTTCGCGATTCTGCCCGCATGGGACGCTGTCCAGCAGCTCGCCGCGGCGGCGCGCGCACGCGACGCGCGCGCGATGAGGCGCATGGCGATCGGCTGCGCCGCGTTCGTCGCGGCGGCGGTCATCGCGTTCCTTCCCCAGATGATCGCGTGGCACTCGATCTACGGGTCGTGGCTCGCCGTGTCGCCGCTCGGCCCGGAGATCCGATGGACCAGCCCGCACCTCGTGGACATCCTCTGGTCCGCACGCAACGGGCTGTTCAGCACGGCGCCGATTCTCTACCTCGCGGCGATCGGCCTGGTGATTCTCGCGTTCGCGCGTCCGGCCATCGGCGTGCCGATGCTCGCCGCAATCGCAGTGATGACCTACTTCAACGCGTCCATCCAGGACTGGTGGGGCAGCGCGGGATTCGGCGGCCGCCGGTTCGACGGGACGATTCCGCTCTTCTGCGTTGGCCTCGCGGCGTTCGGCGAGCGTGCGGTCGCATTCACCGGCCGTCACACGTTCGCGGCGGTCACCGCCGCGGCGGGCGTTCTCGTCGTCTGGAATCTCACGCTGATTGGCGCGGCACAGCGAGGGACGATCCGCATCGGCGAAACGCTGTCGTTCGATCGCGCGTGGGCCGCGCAGGCCGCTGTCGCCCACTCATGGATCGGCAACCCGTTCACCTACCCGGCGAGCCTCGTCTTTGCGTTGAGGAACGGCGTCGCGCCGGCGCGCTACGACCTGCTCTCCACGAACCGGTTCATCGGGGATCCACGCCAGCCTTACGCGCGCATCGATCTCGGCGGAGACGACGAGTGGCTCGTTGACGAGGGCTGGCACGCGCCGGAGCGCGAGGGCCAGACGACGTTTCGATGGGCGGCGACGCCGGCGACCGTGCTCGTGCCGCTCGATCACGCGGCGACGCTGCGGCTGCAGATCCGCGTGCACGCGTTCGCGTTTGCGGGCGCGCCGCCGCAATCGCTGACCGTCATCGTGAACGGGCAGCCGGCGGCGGCGCTGGCGGTCCCGACCGACTGGCAGACGCTCGAGTGCGACGTCGCCGTGGAGCGGTGGCATGCGGGGGTGAATACGCTGACGCTGGAGTTCGCGTGGGCGCGGCGTCCTGTCGACGTCGGCGCGGGGGGCGACACGCGGCCGCTCGCGGCCGCCGTCGATTACATACGGCTCGCCGTGAATTAGTGAATTGGTGGATTGGTGAATTGGTGAGTTGAGAATTGGTGAATTGCGGCCGGGCATCAATCCTCCGACCATTCACCAATTTCTCAATTCCCAATTCACGAATTCACCAATTCACCAATTTCCCTGGCGCCGAAGGCGCCACATAGGGTGTCGTGATGTCCGCGCGCCGCCGCAGGCTGGCGAGCCAGTCCCTGATCATCGCGTCGCGCGGCTGCGTCGAGCCGCCGAATCGCTCGTCGAGGTACGTGCGGATCCGGAGATCGTCGCGGATCCAGCGGCGAAGGTGCTCGCGCAAGAGGCCGACGGCGGCGAGCTTCTGGTCGAGCGCGGCGGCGGTGCCGAGACGCAGCTGAATGGCGGCAACCCCGGCGTCGATCTGTTCGGGCGCCGGCTCCATCGGACGATAGCGCTCGGCTTCCGCGAGCATCAACGCGCGGTCGATCAGCCGATCGAGCGTCCCCGCGAGCGGGTCGGCCTGCGACGGCGGCGTCACGAGCTGAAACGCCAGCGCCGCATCGACGTCCGACAGCGTAATCGGCTGCCCGTCAACGACCGCCATCACGCGATCGATGATCTCCGACGTCGCGGCGGAGCCGGACACGACCGCCGTCGAGACCGAGACGACGCATGCGATCGCTGCGAACCCCTTCATCCTGTCTCCTGTCTCCTGTCAGAACGCCTGTCCGATGCTGATGTGCAACTGGCGGCGTGGCTCCAGGCGCCCGGCGATTACTCGGCGGTCCAGCTTGAACCCGAGGTCGACGCGGATCGGGCCGAGCGGCGACTTGTACCGCAGGCCGAACCCGGTGCTGCCGCGCACGTCCATAAGGCTGAAGTCGGACGCGTGCGCGTACACGTTGCCGCCGTCCACGAACACCGCCGCCGCCAGCTCGCGCCAGACCGGCACGCGGAGTTCCGCATTCAGGATGATCACCGCGTTGCCGCCGATCGGGAAACCGTGCGCGCTGATCGTGTCCGGCTCGCCGACGGTATCCTGGGCGTAGCCGCGGATCGTCGTATCGCCGCCCGCGAAAAACCGCTCGCTGGCTGGTACTTCACGCAACGTCGTCGTGACCACGCTTCCATCCGGGTTGACGACCTCGGCCGTGCGCGGAAATCCCGTCGCCAGCCCGAGGCGGGCGCCGGTCGCGAACACGATGCGGCGGGCTCCGAGCGCGTGGTACCAGAAGCCCTGCACGAACGTCTTCGTCAGCCCGACCTGCGATCCAATCGCGCGCGCGGCCAGTTCGGCGTCGGCGCTCAGCAGCGTCCCGCTGTGCGGCTCGAGCACGTCGTCGCGGCCGTCGCGCACGATCGCGCCGGAGAAGGCCGACAGGCGCACGCGCGGCAGCACCCGATCGATGTTGACCTGCTCCTGCTCCGTGAGCTGCTCGTCGAACACGCGCGTGGTCGTGAACGAGTACCGCACGCTGCCGCGCACGGTCGGCGAGAGACGGTGATCGAGCTCCGCGTTGAGCCCCTTGCGCGTGAAGTTGAAACTGGTGCGCACCGCCTGTTCGACCGCCGCCGTGATGTTCAGGTCGTTGCTGATACCGAAGGCGCGCGGCTCGCGGAAATTTCCGACGATCCGGTACTCCGAGAATCCGTAGCCGCTCTCCTGCGGCGCCGTGATCGGCGGGTTCTTCGGCCGAAGGCTCAGCCGAGTGGAGAGGCCGACCGTGCGGTTCTTGCCGCCGATGTTGCGGCGATCGATCTCGAAGAAGCCGCGGGGCGCGAGCTCGTAGCGCTGCTGCGCCTGACCGCCCGGCCCCGTCGCGCGCAATCGCTTGTTGACCTCCGCGCCGCCGCCGTAGCTGACCGTCGTGCGGAGCGCTTCTTCCACGCTGACGACGATGTCGCGCCGATCGACCGGTGTCCGCAGCAGCGGCGTGATCACGACGCGGCGGAACAGGCCGAGCGAGCTCAGCCGGCGCTGGCTCTCGATGACGTCTTCCAGCCCGAGCGGCTGTCCCTCGCGAATCTGCAGTTCCCTCCGAATGACGTCCGGCTCGGTGCGCGTGTTGCCGACGACGAGGATGTGATCGACGATCGTCTGCGGACCCTCGCCGATCGTGAACTTCACGTCCGCCTGCGTGCCGTCGGTCGAGAACGCGGGCGTGATCTGCACGTCGGCCGCCTCGTAGCCGTGATTCAGGTACTCCGTCCGGATCCGCTCGCGATCTTCGACGACCGTCGGCGCGAAGTACGGATCGCCGGCGTTCGTCTGGAGGCGCGCCGCCGCGATCAGCTCGTTCGTCGGGATCGCGCGGTTGCCCGATATCGTGACGCTCCGCACGATCGTGCGCGGACCTTCGGCAATCGTGATGACCGGCTGCACGATCCCCGGCGCGACCTCGTTGACGGCGGACTGCACTTTCACCTGCGCGAAACCGCGCTGCCGGTACAGCCGCTCGATCGCGTCGATCCCCGCGTCGAGGCGAGAGCTGACGAACAGATCGCCGGGCGCGATCTTCACGTACGGATGCAGCACGTCGATCCCAATCGAGGCGTTCCCCGCCATCGAGACGCCTGCCGGCGTGACGCGGTACTGCGGCCCCCTGCTCACGTGAAAGACGATGATCAGGCGGCCGTCCTGCTCGCGCCGTTCGAACGGCGCCTGCGCCTTCCAGTACCCCTGCTGCCGGAGGTAGTCCTCGATGCGATGCGTCGAGTCCTCGAGGAGATCTTCATCGACGGTGCCTTCGCGCTCGACCGGCACCAGGTCGGACTGCTTCTCCTTCGGCAGCGGGTCGCCGTCAAACTGCACGGCCACGAGCGGGCCCGGCTCGATGTGGACCGTGACGTCGGCGCGCGTGCCGTCGGCGCTCACCTGCGCCTGCGCGGTGGCAATCGCTTCGTAATAGCCGCGATGCCGGAGCCGCTCGACGTAGGCCTGCAGCCGCCGGTTCAAGGCGTCGCGCTCGTACGGCTCCCCCTGCCCGAGCTGCAGCCGGCCGAGCGCCTCGGGACGATTCGTTGACGGCGGGGCTTCGACCGCGACCTGACCGATGCGTGCGCGCGCGCCGGGCACGATGTCGAACGTGAGAACCGTTTCGTGCGGATCGTGTTTCTCGATGCGGCCCGCGGTAATCGACGGGCGCAGAAAGCCGTGCTCGCGGTACAGATCCGCGAGCGCGCGCGCGACCTCGGCCGCGCGGCCGACCGGCGGCGTCGCGCTGAACCGCTGGATCATGCGCTGCCGCAGCAAGTCCTCGTCCAGCTCGAGCTTGCCGCGGAACAGCACCTCGGTGACGTTGTGCAGCGGCGTCAGCAGGTATTTCAGGTGGACGCCGCCGTCGGGCGCCGACTCCGCGTCCACCCGCACGTCCTCGAACCGCCCGAGGCTGAACAGGTGCGTGATCGTCTCGCGGACGTCGGCCATCGCGAGCGGCTGGCCTCGGTGCGTCTGAACGATCCTCAGCAGCCCCTCTTCGGTCGACGTCCGATCTTCGACGAGCAGTACCACGTCGGTGATCGGCCGGCCGATGTACGGCGCGGCGCGGACGGGCGTCTGCTGCGCGGCCGCTTGTGGATTCCACAGCAGCAGGAGCAGGACAGCCCCGATCAGAAGCCGCGCTGAATGCTCAATGCCAAATACCAAATGCCAAATGCGCCTGGTCTTGACCATTCGGCACTTCGCGTGTGGCGTGACCGGCGGCATGTCTCGACAACCTGCTAAAAGCCGCGACGCACGCGGAATTCGATCGCGAACGTGCGGTCGCCGTTCTGCGTCAGGACCCAGCCGGCACGGTCCGACACATCGTATTCGAGGATGATGATCTGATCGCGCGCCGACGACGAAGAGCCGAGCGCGCGCGAGAACGTCACGTACGCGCGGTCCGACAGCCGCTTGCCGATGATGAGGCGCGCGGTGACGGCGAGCGGATCCGATTCAGTGCCGACGCTCGGCGCGATCTGCACGGTGTCGAAGCCGGCCTGCTCCAGCGCGCGATTGACGGGCGCGAGGACCGTGGCGCCCGTGAGCACCTGCACCAGCGCCGTCTGCAGGATCTGCTTCTGCGATTGCGTGACACTCTGAGGGTTGTACTGGCTCAGCTCCGGGTTGGTCAGGTCCACCGGCTGCCCGAGGAGCAGCGACACGATGTAGATGTTCGACAGCGGCGGATCGGAATTCAGCGTCAGCCCGAGATGCCCGATGGTCCCGCTCACGCCGAGCGTCACACGATACGTCTGCGTGCTGCTGCTCCCGGGCTCCGGGACGCGGATGCGCGTCTCGAGTTCCATGTCGAAGCTGGGCTCGAGGCGCGTCGGGTTGAGGAACTCGATCGTTCCGCGCGTGACCAGGTAGCGATTGCCCTGGAAGATGATCTCGCCGCGGTCGATGTCGGCGCGGCCGGTGAGCTGCGGATGATCGTAGGTGCCGAGCAGCTTGAAATCGGCGGTCGCCGTCAGCCGCGCGATGTTGTTCTGAATCCGCAGGCTCGACGGCGCGTCGATCTTGATTTCGAATCTGAGCGGCAGCGTCGATCCGGCGGACGGTGACCCGCTCGGTTCCGGCGCCCCGCCGCTCGCGATGCTCAGGATGTCCGCCTCGGGATCGAACCGCTTGGTCCACACGGCATCGTCCACTCTCACGGTACCGCTGAGAAGCGGGGAGTTGACATTGCCGGTCAGCGCCAGATCCGCATTCACCGTCGAACGAAAGCCCTCCGGATATCGCAGACGCATCTGCTGGCCGACGGCGGTCAGGTCCAGCTCGCCCGGCAGATACCCGCTCAAGCCGATGCGTCCGCCGAAGTGCACGTCGCCTCCGCCCACCTTCGCCGCCACGTCGTCTACCCGGATGCTCTGCTTGTCGAACGACACGTGGCCGTTGATCGATTCGACGCTGTGCGGCAGCGCGAAATACCGGAAGCGGCCGTTCGAAATCGTCGCGTCTCCCGAGAAGGCGGGCGCCGCGAGGGGACCGTTCACCTGCGCGTGCAGTTTGGCGGCCCCCGAGCTGCGGATGTCGCGGAAGAGGCCCTGCAGGATGCCGAGGTTGGCGTCGCCCGACGCGTC
>QHWR01000046.1 GCA_003223835.1 Acidobacteriota bacterium
CAGCGCGTCGCGATCGCTCGCGCGCTCGTGAACAACCCGTCCATCGTGCTCGCCGACGAGCCGACGGGCAACCTCGACTCGAAGACCGGCACGGAGATCATGGCGCTGTTCGCCCGCCTTCACCAGGCGGGAAACACGATCATTGTCGTCACGCACGAAGCCGACATCGCCGCCTACGCGCACCGCGTCATTCACATCAGGGACGGACAGATCGAAAAGGACGTGAAGCAGGCGGCATAGGCGCTGACGCTGTCAATGCCAAATGCCAACGAGCGCTGATTTCGGGCGCTTTTGGCCTTGAGCATTTGGCATTCAGCATTTTCACGTCGCGGCCTACTGACCGCCAGTGACCTCTTATCGCGACCGCAGCGAGGCCATCAGGGGCAGGAGCCACGCGAGCAGCGCGATCGTGAGCGCCACGAGCGTCCACTGGCGCCGCGTGCGCGGCCGTACGCCGAAGAGGTACGGTCCGACAATGCAGACCGCCGCGAGGATCACGAACCACGCGGCAGCGGATCTCAGCACGTTCCTTCCCTCACTGCTCTGACCGGCGTCCGGCCGAACGGTCGTCGATGGCGTCCGGAGACCGGATTATCGACGACCCCGTCAACGCGGGTAAATCACTCGCCGGTATCGCCAACCCCAATACGCCACGCCCGCGGTGGAAACGAATGCGTAAAAGATCAGTTGGGTGAGCGGTAGGCCCATGAACGATCCGCCCAGCGCCCAGCAGATCGGCGCCAGTAGTATCACTGACCCGCTCAACGCCACCGCCTCTTCAGGATCGCGCCCCGTGGCCCGAAGTCGATCGGCGACGGGCGGGCGAAGGTAGTGTCGCTCTATGAACACAGTAAGCACGATGTCGGTCGCCGAAAGCGCGGCGACGAGCACCGCGACCCACGCCGAAGGGCTTCGCGACGGCCAGCCGGGAAGAAGCCGCACTCGGAGCATGACAAGGGGCGCCAAGACCAGCACCGGGTAGAGCAGTCCTAAGGGAACGATCGCCGGTCTTCTTTCGACGGACATCGCTACCTCTCGACTCCGGATGCCTGTGGTCGAGGCGCACGATCGAGTCAGCGGTCGCGCGTGGGTTAGAGAGCCTTCTCCAATCGTTCAATGTACTCAGCGATCCTGAATGTCGCAACGCCAGCTTTCTTTGATCCCGCATACTGTTTCTCGTCTTCGGTTCCAGGCGGTATTGCATCCTCGCTCGGGCGGAGATCGGTTATCGGATCGCGTACCTGGATAATACGCGGTCCGGCGGACGCGCGGCTGATACCGTCACCGACAATGCCAAATGCTCAACGCCAAATGCCAACAGAGCGCTGATTGACCGCGCTTTTGGCATTGAGCATTTGGCATTCAGCATTTTCACGTCGCGGCCCAGTGGCCGTCCGCGACTGCGCGGAGCGGCGCGTCGTGGTTGAACGACGCCGGGTCGAGGACGATGCGCTGACGCGGCGCGTCGGGATCGGGCACCGGGATCGCGGACAGCAACGCGCGCGTGTAGGGATGCTGCGGCGACGCGAACAGCTTCGCCGTCTCGCCCATCTCGACGATCTTGCCCAGATACATGACCGCCACGCGGCTGCAGATGTGCTCCACCAGCCGCAGATCGTGCGCGATGAACAGGTAGGTCAGCTTCAGCCGCTGCTGCAGGTCCATCAGCAGGTTGATCACCTGCGCCTGCACGGAGACGTCGAGCGCGGAGACGGGCTCGTCCGCGATGACGAGCGACGGGTTGAGGGCGAGCGCGCGCGCGAGGCCGATGCGCTGGCGCTGACCCCCGCTGAACTCGTGCGGGTAGCGCGACAGGTGATCCGGGTTGAGCCCGACCAGCTCGAACAGTTCGCGCACCCGCCCCCGCCGCTCCACCTTGCTCCCCAGCCCGTGGATGACGAGCGGCTCCTCGACGATGGTGGCGACCCGCATCCGTGGATTGAGCGACGAGTACGGATCCTGGAAAACGATCTGCATGTCGCGGCGCAGGCGGCGCAGATCGCCACGCGACAACGCGAGGACGTCCTGTCCCCTGAACCGCACGTCGCCCGACGTCGGCTCGATCAATCGCAGGATGCACCGGCCCGTCGTCGTCTTGCCGCTCCCGGATTCGCCGACGAGACCGAACGTCTCCCCCTCCTCGATCGCAAAGCTGACGTCGTCCACCGCGCGCACGATCGACGTCGCGCCGAAGATGCCCCGGCGGCGCGAGTAGTGCTTGACGAGATGGCGCACGTCGAGCAGCGCCATCAGCGCACGTCCTCGTCGCGTACTTCGGGGTCGACCGCGCGGCTGTAGAGATAACAGCGTGTGGTGTGAGCGACGGAGCCTTCCGCCTGAAGGCGGAAGCCACGAGATCCGTTTCCTGCCCTGTGGCTTCCGCGTTCAGGCGGAAGATCTCGAATCACCGTGATCCCCGGAACGGCCTCGTCGCACGGCTCGAATCGATGCGGACACCGGGGCGCGAACGCGCACCCGCGCGGCAATTGGCCGAGCGGCGGCACCGTGCCCTCGATCGCGCGCAGTTTCGTTCCCGGCGCGCCGCCGGGCATCGATGCCAGCAGCCCGCGCGTATAGGGATGCCGGGGGTCGCGAAACAGATCGCGGACGTCCGCCTCCTCGACGAGGCGTCCCGCATACATGACGGCGACGCGATCCGCCATCTCGGCGACGACGCCGAGATCGTGGGTGATGAGCAGCAGCGCGAGGCCGAGACGCCGCTTCATATCGCGCAATAGATCGAGGATCTGCGCCTGGATCGTGACGTCGAGCGCCGTCGTCGGCTCGTCGGCAATCAGGAACGGCGGGTTGCACGCGAGCGCCATCGCGATCAGCGCGCGCTGCCGGAGGCCGCCCGAGAGCTGGTGCGGATAGTCGCGGACGCGGCGGTCCGGCTCGGGGATGCTGACGGCGTCCAGCAGCTCGACGGCGCGCCGGCGCGCCGCGCGGCCGCGGGCGACGCCGTGGACGGCGAGCGTCTCCTGGATCTGCGTGCCGATCGTGAACACCGGGTTGAGCGCCGTCATCGGCTCCTGGAAGACGAGCGCGATTTCCGCGCCGCGCACCTTCTGCATCTCGCGCTCGCCCAGGGCGAGCAGGTCGCGCCCCTTGAAGACGACGCGTCCGTTCGCGATCCGTCCGGGACGCTGCACGAGATGGAGGATCGAGAGGGCCGTGACCGACTTGCCGCTGCCCGATTCACCGACGAGACACAGCGTCTCGCCGGCGCGGACGTCGAAGCTCACGTCGATCACCGCCGGCGCGGGGCCGGACGGCAAGTCGAATACGGTGGTGAGATGTTCGACGGAGAGCAGAGGGGATCCGGTCACGCGTCCGCCTCGCGATATTCGCCAAACACGGCCCGCAGCGTATCCGAGATTTCACCCAGGGTCGCCCGCGCCTCCACGGCACGGACGATCGGCGGCACGAGGTTGTCGGCCCCGCGGGCCGCGGCGGTGACGGCGTCGAGCGCCGCGCGCCACGACGCGTCGTCGCGCGACGCGCGTACGTGCCGCACGCGTGCCGTCTGCCGCGCCTCGAGATCGGGATCGATCCGCAGGACTTCGATCGACGCGGGGATGGACGCGGGGTCGCGGGCCTCGTAGCGGTTCACGCCGACGACGACGTCCTCGGCGCGATCGATGCGCTGCTGCGCCTCGTAGGCGGCCTCCTGGATCTCGCGCTGGATGAGGCCCTGCTCGATGGCGCGCAGCGTGCCGCCGGCGGCGTCGATCTTGTCGATCAGCGCCCGCGCTTCCTCCGCGATCCGGTTCGTGAGATCTTCAATCGCCCACGCGCCGCCGAGCGGGTCCACCGTGTTCGTGACGCCGCTCTCCGCCGCGATGATCTGCTGCGTGCGCAGCGCGATCCGCGCGGACTCTTCCGTCGGCAGCGCGAGCGCCTCGTCGCGCCCGTTGCAGTGCAGCGACTGCGTGCCGCCGAGGACCGCGGCCATCGCCTGCAGCGCGACACGGACGATGTTGTTGTCCGGCTGCTGCGCCGTCAGCGTGCTGCCGGCGGTCTGGGTGTGGAAGCGGAGCTGCTGCGCGCGCGGGTTCGTCGCGCCGAACCGCTCGCGCATCACGCGCGCCCAGAGACGCCGCGCCGCCCGGTACTTCGCGACCTCCTCGAGAAAATCGTTGTGCGCGTTGAAGAAGAACGAGAGCCGCTGCCCGAAGCGGTCGACGTCGAGTCCGGCGTCGATCGCGGCCTGCACGTACGCGATCGCGTTCGCGAAGGTGAACGCGACTTCCTGCACGGCTGTCGAGCCCGCCTCGCGGATGTGATACCCGCTGATCGAAATCGTGTTCCAGTTCGGCAGCTCCCGCTCGCACCACGCGAAGATGTCCGTGACGATCCGGAGCGACGGGCGCGGCGGAAAGATATACGTGCCGCGCGCAACGTACTCCTTCAGGATGTCGTTCTGGATCGTGCCCGAGAGCGCGCGCCAGTCCGCGCCGTGCCGCCGCGCGACCGCGACGTACAACGCGAGGAGGATGATCGCCGTCGCGTTGATCGTCATCGAGGTGGAGACCTCGCCAAGCGGAATTCCGGCGAAGAGCTCCTCCATGTCATCGATCGAGTCGATTGCGACGCCGACCCGTCCCACCTCTCCTTCCGCCAGCGCGTGATCGGAGTCGTATCCCATCTGCGTGGGCAGATCGAACGCGACGCTGAGCCCGCTCACGCCCTGGCTCAGAAGGTATCGGTAGCGCTGATTGGACTCGGCCGCGGTTCCGAACCCCGCGTACTGCCGCATCGTCCACAAACGGCCGCGATACATCGTGGGCTGGATGCCGCGCGTGAAGGGGAAGGCGCCCGGAAAGCCCACGTCGCGCGCGGGGTCCCGGCCGGCGAGGTCCTCGGGGCCCCGCGAGGCGCGCGTCGATTTTCGCCGTCGAGCCATTGACACGATCCGCACACGAGTTTACAATGTTGTTGCGTTCCCCGCTCCAACCCCTTCATATGATTAACTTTGGCGCCCGAACACTGCCGCCCTACCAGAGTGGCAGCCGTTGCCTCGGGCATGCCCCGGTCTCCCAGCTCCGGCGGCGGTGAGGAGGTCTCGAATGGACGACGTCGTAAATCGGCTGGCTCGTGAGCTGTCCGATGCCATCGCGGGAGCGGTGGCGGACGATCCGAGGGTGGAAGCGTGCCGTGAACGCGCCCGCGCGGCGGGTTTCGAGATGCGGGTCTCACTCGAGGCCGTGATCGGGTTCGTCAACCGGACGACATCCGGCGCGCTGACCCGTCAGACCGTCCCGCAGCAGCAGAAAGCGCTCACCCAGCGCCGCAACTTCGACATCAGCGCCAACGACAAGCGGTTCCTTCGTTCCCTCCGGATCGCCTCGGACGAGACGCAGGAAAAGGAAGTCGAATAAGGCGGAAGGCAGAACGCAGACCGAGGGCCGCGATGCGCATGCGCACGCGGCCCTTTTTATTTCTTGACGGCCGTTTGTGCGGCGACGCGCGCGGCGGCGTCCGCGGCCGCCTTCGGATCCCCCAGATAGAAGTGACGCCTGGAATGGAGGCTGTCATCCAGCTCGTAGACGAGCGGGATGCCGGTGGGAATGTTCAGCTCGACGATATCGGTGTCGGAGACGTGGTCGAGATACTTCACGAGCGCGCGCAGGCTGTTGCCGTGCGCTGCGATCAGGACGCGTTGTCCGCTCGCGATCGACGGCGCGATCGTGTCGTGCCAGAACGGCAGAAACCGCGCGACGGTGTCCTTCAGCGACTCGGTGAGCGGCAGTTCCTCAGGACGCAGGTTTCGGTAACGCGGGTCTCGCGACGGGTGACGCGGGTCGTCGGGCGCGAGCGGCGGCGGCGGGATGTCGTAGCTGCGGCGCCAGATCTTCGTCTGGGCGTCGCCGTGTCTCGCCGCCGTTTCGGCCTTGTTGAGCCCCTGCAACGCGCCGTAATGACGCTCGTTCAGCCGCCAGCTGTTCGTCACCGGAATCCACATCAGATCCGTCACGTCGAGCGCGATCCAGAGCGTCCGGATCGCGCGCTTCAGCACTGACGTGTAGGCCAGGTCGAACACGTAGCCGCCGTCCTTCAGGAGGCGGCCCGCTTCCTCCGCCTCCCCACGGCCGCGGTCGGAGAGATCGACGTCGGTCCATCCCGTGAAACGGTTCTCCTTGTTCCAGGTGCTTTCGCCGTGGCGGAGCAGAACGAGTGTGAACATGGCAATTCACCAATTCACCAACTCACCGATTCACCAACTGTTTGAGCACTGTTCTCCCTGCGTACGTGGCGCGGCCGCCGAGCGCCTCTTCGATGCGGAGCAGCTGGTTGTATTTCGCGATCCGATCGGTCCGGCTCGCGGATCCCGTTTTGATCTGGCCCGCGCCCGTCCCGACCGCCAGATCGGCGATGGTCGTGTCCTCCGTTTCGCCCGAGCGGTGCGAAATCACGCTCGCGTATCCCGCTTCGGCGGCCATGCTGACGGCGTCGAGCGTTTCCGTCACCGTCCCGATCTGATTCAGCTTCACGAGCAGCGCGTTGGCGACTTTCTCCCGGATGCCGCGGCTCAGAATCTCGGGATTGGTCACGAACACGTCGTCGCCGACCAGCTGCACGCGCGAGCCCAGCGCCGAGGTCAGCGCCTTCCAGCCGTCCCAGTCGCCCTCCGCGAGGCCATCCTCGATCGACACGATGGGGTATTGGCGCACCCAGTCTTCGTAGAGCTTCACCATCTCGTCGGCGGTGCGCGGCTTGTCGCCGGATTTCGCGAATTCGTACCGGCGGTTCTTGTCGTCCCACAACTCGCTCGACGCGACGTCGAGGGCGAGGTACACGTCCGACCCCGCCTTGTAGCCGGCCTTGTCGACCGCTTCCAGGATGACGTCCATGGCTTCACGGTTGGACTTGAGGCTCGGCGCGAATCCACCTTCGTCGCCGACGCCCGTCGAGTAGCCCTGCTTCTTCAGGATGCCGCGGAGCGCGTGGAAGATTTCCGCGCCCGCGCGGACCGCTTCCGCGAAGGTCGCGGCGCCGGCGGGCATGACCATGAACTCCTGAAAATCGATGCTGCTGTCGGCGTGCACCCCGCCGTTGAGGATGTTCATCATGGGCACCGGCAAAAGCGTGCCGCATCCCGCCGCCGCCGTCCGATGCAACCGTGCGATGTGGGTGTAGAGCGGCACGTTGGCGGCCGTGGCCGCCGCACGCGCGAGCGCCATCGAGACGCCGAGGATCGCGTTCGCGCCGAGCCGTCCCTTGTTCGGCGTGCCGTCGCACTGGATCATCAGCGCGTCCACTTCGCGCTGGTCCGCGTCGCGTCCCGTGACGACCTTCGCCAGCTCGCCGTTGACGTGCCCGACCGCCGTGCGGACGCCTTTGCCGCCGTAACGGCGCGGCTCGCCGTCGCGCAGCTCGAGCGCTTCCCGCTGTCCCGTGGACGCGCCGGATGGCACCGCCGCGCGTCCCGCCACACCGCCTTCCAGCGTCACATCAACTTCAACCGTCGGATTCCCGCGCGAGTCCAGGATCTCGCGCCCATGCACACTCTGTATCCTCACCTTTCAGATCCTTTTCTGTCGAACTCGGACTCGTTGCGAAGCGCCTCTTCACCAATCTCGCCGATGTACGGCTCGTCGTCGGTCGTGACGACCACGATGCCGCTGTCGGTGACGGTGTGGCGGCGCCGATCTTCGTCCTCGTTGTGGCCAATCTGCGCGCCGCGCGGGATGAACACGTCGCGGTCGATGATCGCGCGCCGGATTCGCGCGTGGCGGCCGACACGCACGCCCGGCATCAGGATGCTCCGGTCGACCTCGCAG
>QHWR01000047.1 GCA_003223835.1 Acidobacteriota bacterium
TCTATCGCCCACGCGAACTGTCAGCAACTGCAGTCGCGGTGGCGCTTACCGGTCGAACCAGGCACGGCTCGTTCCTTGACGAGATGAACGGTTGAGTGGGACGCTCATTCATGACGGGCAGCGCCAAGAAGCTGCTCAACGATTCTCGATTCATTATCGGATCGGCGTGCCGAAGAAGAAGAGAGCGAGGGACGCAACAGCGGTTTCGGGCGAGCGGCGCTCGTCACGACACGAGCTGTACGGCGACGTGCCGCTCATCCGGCACGCCACTGTCGGACGCGACGGCAAGACGTACGAGTGGTGGCAATACGATCCGGCGCACAAGCCACGCTTACCCCGAGGCGCCGTCGCCGGCGATGCCACGAAGCAAGTGTTCTGCGCGCCTGCCATGTGCCGAAATACCTCTCCCCGGCGATCAGTCGTGACGGGCACGAGCGCCTTCGTCGCTGAAGCCGCGCGCTACGCCGTCGCGGACTTACGCGCGATCGCCAGCACCTCTTCCGCCGCGCGCCGGCTCGCGCCCGGTTCGCCGAGCCGCGTGCGCACGTTCGCGAGTTGCGCTCGCACCTTCGCGGCCTGGGCGGGGTCCGTCAGCACGCGCAGCGCTTCCGCCGCGGCCGCCGCCGGCGTAAAGCCGTCCTGAATCAGCTCCGGCACCACACGCTCGCCGGCGACGAGGTTCGCCATCGCGTACGTGTCCACGTGCACGAACGGCTTGCCGAGCCGATACGTGAGCGGCGCGAGCCGGTACACCACGACCATCGGACAGCCATGCAGCGCCGCCTGCACGGTGACGGTCCCCGACGCCATGATCGCGACGTCGGCCGCGGCGAGGACGTCGTCGGTGGCGTGTTCCACGACAACGGGACGCCGTGCGCGGGCCGGCCAGTCCGCGAGCGGCGAGAGCAGATCGTCGGAGACGTGCGGCGCGCGCGCGAGCATGAACTGCGCTGCGGGCACGCGGTCCGCGACGAGACCCGCCGTCCGCACGAGGTCGGGCAGTATCGCGCGCACTTCATTCCGCCGGCTGCCGGGCAGCAGCGCGACGACCGGCGCCGACGGATCGAAGCCGTGCGAGCGCAGGAACGCGTCCCGCGGCGTCGTCACCGCGGACATGTCGAGCAGCGGATGGCCGACGAACGTGACCGGCACGCCGGCGCGTTCGTAGACGGCCGCCTCGAACGGAAAAATGACGAGGACGCGATCCGCGATCCGCTTCATCGTCTTCATGCGGCTCCGCCGCCACGCCCAGAGCTGGGGACTGACGTAGTACACGACCGGGACGCCGATGCGCTTGAGCGCACGCGCCAGAAAGAAGTTGAAGTCGGGAAAATCGACCGGCACGAACACGTCGGGGCGCTCCGCCCGCGCGGATTCGACGAGACGCCGATAGAGACGCCACGACCGCGGGAGCACACGCAGCGCTTCGGTCAGGCCGGTCACGGAGAGCCCGCCGAAGTCGCCGGCCAGCGACGCGCCCGCCCCGCGCAGGCGATCGCCGCCGAAGCCGGTAATCTGCGCGCCGGGCGAGATCCGCGCGATCTCCGTCGCGAGCGCGCCCGCGTACAGATCTCCCGACGGCTCGCCGCAGGAGATCATCACGCGCACGGGACGTGCCACGGCGCGCGTCAGCTAGTCACCAGGTTTGGTGAAGAGACCGCGGGTGAGACGCGTGTTGTAGCGGACGTCCTTGACGACTCGTTCGATGACCGGCGCGTCCGGCCTGCGCACCACGGTGCGGAACGGCACCTGGATTCCGTCGACGGCGCGATAGTCGGAATATTCCTCGTCGGTCATCCCGCCGCCGACGCGCTCCTTGTATTGCAGCCTGGCGATGAGGCCGGTCCCGCGGTCGATGAACATCGTGACGGGGGACGTGCCGTCGGCGCGCAGCGTGACGGCCGCGAGCGCGGGGTCCGGAGACGACACCGCGGTCGCCGTCGCGGCGCCCTCGTGCGCGCGCAACAACAGCCTGACGATGTCGCGTTGCACGCCGCGCTGAATCTCGTCGCGCCTGGCGGGCGTCACCTCAGCGAGACCGCGCGGCCCCTGGACCCAGTACTCGCCGCCCGCGTACACCTGCACGACCGCGCCGCCCGCCATCTGCGCTTCGACGCGGAAGCGATCGGGATACTCGATCGACGTGACCGTCGGGATCTCGAGCGGCCCCTCTTCCGCCTGCACGCGCATGATCGCTTCCACGCGCGTCGTCCGGATCTTGCGCAGCCGGGCGAGCCCGCCTTTCGCCGCGATGGCGCGCTCGATGAGCGCGCGCGCGTCGTCGTCAGGCGCCGCTCGAGCGGCGCGGACGTCCGCGGTGTGGACTGCCTCCGAGGCTACGGCGGTCCGCCGAAGCGTTGCGCGAAGGCGGACGCTCCGCGCGACGGACAGTGCGACGGGCAACAGACGCCCCGCGGCGGGCGCCGCGTGACGGCGCAGGTCGACGGACGACAGATCGAGATCCGCCACCGAAATCCGCTCGAACTTGTCGAATCCGGCGCCCGGCAACTGCTTCACGAACGACGATGCGTCGCCGACGAGCACGATCGTGAGCCGATCGGGATGCAGGTACAACCGCGCGACGCGCTGCACGTCGTCCACGCTGACCGCGTTCACGCGTTCGCGGTACGTCTGAAGCTGATTGAGATCCAATCCGTAGAACACCGCGTTCAGAATCTGCAGCGCGATCTGGCTCGGCGTTTCAATCGTCAGCGGGAAACTGCCGGTCAGATACGCCTGCGCATCCCCCAGCTCGCGTTCGCTGACGCGATCGCGCAGCAGTTTCCACACTTCGTCAACCATCAGACGCAGCGTCTCGCCGGTCGTCTCCGACCGCGTGTTCGTCTGCGCGACGATGTCCCCCGTCTCGGCGAGGGCGTGCATGTCGGCCGACGCGCCGTACGTGAGGCCGCGCTCGGTCCGCAGCACGCGGTGCAGCCGGTTGGCTCCTTCGCCGCCGAGGATTTTGGTCGCGAGGTCGAGCGCCATGAAATCGTCGTGCTTCCGCGGGATCCCGACGTTGCCGACGCGGATCTCCGTCTGCACGGCGCCGGGCCGATCGATGATGACGAGTCGGCGCGTCGGCGGCGGCGGATCGGACGGCTTCGGCACCTGCGCGCCCGCCGGTCCCCATTTGCCGAGCGCGCGTTCGGCCCCGCCGAACGCCTCGTCAGGCTCCACGTCGCCGACGATGGCGAGGATCGCATTGTTCGCGCCGAACCACTTGCGGTGGAACGCGACCAGGTCGTCGCGTCCGATCGCGGCGATGGATTCGGGCGTGCCTGATTGCGGGCGTCCGTACGGATGGAATCCGTAGACGAGCCGGTCGAACACCATGTCGGCGAGATAGTCGGGGTCGTCGTAGCTGACCTTGAGTCCGGACAGGATCTGCTGCCGCTGGCGGTCGATTTCTTCCTTCGCGAACGCGGGGTGCTGCGCGATGTCGGCGACGAGGTTCAAGCCGACGTCGAGGCTGTCCTTCATCACGACGCAGTTGATGAAGCTCAGATCGACGCCCGCGCCGGTACCGAGCGCGCCGCCGATCGAATCGATCGTCGTCGCAATCTGCTCCGCGTTCTTGCTCGTCGTGCCCTGATCGAGGAGGGACGCCGCGAGCGACGCGACGCCGGGCCGGTTCTCCGGATCCTGCGCGCCCCCCGCCCGCAGGATCAAGCGAAGGCTGACCGCCGGCTGTTCATGATGCGAGACCGCAATCACCTGGAGCCCGTTCGAGAGCGTCTTGAACGCGTACGGCGGAAACTTGACGGAGTGCGCCGCGAGCGGCCTCGGGGGACGCTCGGACGGCCAGTCTTTCTGCTGCGCCGCCGTCGGCAGCGTCAGCAGCAGGGAGAGAAGCAGCACGATCCACATGCCGCGCGCGACAGGCGGCGCCATCGTTTGCGGAGCCGGAGTGAAGTGCTGCGAAGCCGCGGAGGCGGAGCAAATGATGGCGGCGCCCGAGCGCGCGCATAAGGGACGACCTGTTGTCCTGCTCATTGCGCGCTGCCCTTCGGCACGATCGTGATCACGATCCGGTTTTCGGGCGTGAAGTACGTCCGCGCGACGCGCTGGACGTCGGCGGGGCTCATGTTCTGGAAGATGTCGAACTCGCCGTCCGCCGTCTTGATGTCGTTGTGAATCACGACGGCGTGCCCGAGCACCTCCGCCTTGTCCTTGGCCGATTCGCGGCCCAGGATGTAGTCGCGCGCGAACTGGTTCTTGGCCTGCTGCAACTCGGTCGCGCTCACCGGCTCGTTCCGCAGCCGATCCAGCTCCGCGATCAGCGCCCTGGCGGCTTCGTCGGTCGTGTGGCCCGGCTGCACGATCGCGACGGCGAAGAACAGGTTCGGATCCTCGATGATGTTGCCGCCGCCGAACGCCGCCAGCGCGATCCCCGTTTCGTAGACGAGCTTGCGGTAGATCCGCGAGCTCTGGCCGTCGGACAGGATCTTCGACGCGATGTGCAGCGGATACGAATCGGGATTCCCGTCGAACGTGATGTGGTGCGCGACGACGACCGCCGGCAGCGGCCATTCCTCCTGCAGCGTGACGCGCTTTTCCTTCGTCTGCGGCGGCTCCCTGGGGATGTCGCGCGGCACGGGCTTTTCGGATTTCGCCACCCGTCCCAGATACTGATTCACGAGCGACAACGCGTCCTTCGTCTCGAAGTCACCGACGAGCACCGCCGTCGCGTTGTTCGGCACGTAGTAGGTGTGGAAGAAGTCGCGGACGTCGTCCACCGACGCCGCCTCGAGATCCTTCATGCTGCCGACGACCGGGTGTTTGTACGGATGCACCGTGAACGCCTGATCGTAAATGAGCTCCTGGAGGCGGCCGTACGGCTGGTTCTCGACGCGCATCCGCCGCTCTTCCTTGACGACCTCGCGTTCGGTCTCGAACGTCTTCTGCTCGATCCGCAGCGTCGCCATCCGATCGGCCTCGAGCCACAGCGCGAGCGGCAGGTACTGGGACGGCAGCGTCTCCCAGAAGACGGTCGCGTCTTCGTTGGTGAACGCGTTGCTCTGGCCGCCGACGCTCGAGATGTACGACGGATGCCCCTCGGGCTCCACGTTCTTCGAGCCCTTGAACATCATGTGTTCGAACAAGTGCGCGAACCCCGTGCGTCCGGGACGTTCGTTCTTCGAGCCGACGTGATACCAGACCTGCACGTGCACGATCGGGGTCGAATGATCTTCGAGCAGGACCACGTTCAACCCGTTCGGGAGCGTGGTCATGGTGTAGTCGAGTTTGGGCGGACGCGAGGCGGCGCTGGCGATCGGCGCGAGCGCGGCCACCGCCGCCAGCGCCGCCGCGGCGCCTGCGCGCCTGAAACGGGCTGTCCAAGGCATCAGAGATCGATTATCGCACGCCGTTTCGGGACGCCTGCGTCTCCAGCTCGTGCAGCCGCTTTTGCAGCTCCGTCAGGAGCTTTTTCAGCTCCGGCAGACGCCGGAACACCGCCGACGCCTTCAGCCAGTCCCGATTGTCGATGGCGGGATACCCGGACACGAGCGCGCCCGCGTCCACGGAGTTCGGAATGCCGGTCTGCGCCGTCGCGACGACCCCGTCGCCGATCGTCAGGTGACCGGCGACGCCGACCTGCCCTGCCAGCGTGACGCCGTCCCCGATCGTCGTGCTGCCCGCGATGCCGACCTGCGCGGCGAGCAGCGCGTGCCTGCCGATGTGGACGCCGTGGGCGATCTGCACCAGGTTGTCGATCTTCGTTCCCGCGCCGATCCGCGTCTCGCCGATCGCCGGTCGATCGACGGCGCTGTTCGCGCCAATCTCCACGTCGTCCTCGATGACGACGCCGCCTGCTTGCGGGATTTTGTGATGAGACCCATCGGCGCGGCGCGCGAAGCCGAAACCGTCGCTGCCGATGACGGCGCCGTCCTGCAGCACGACGCGATCGCCGACGACGACGCGCTCGCGGATCGAGACGCGCGCGTGGATGACGCAGTCGTCGCCGACACGCGCGCCGGCGCCGATCGACGCGTGGGGAAACACGATCGTCCGCGAGCCAATCCGCGCGCCGTCGCCGATGCTGACAAACGGGCCGATCGAGGCGTCGGCCGCAATCGACGCCGTCGCCGCGACGTCGGCGAGCCGGTGGACGCCAGGGACGACGGGCGTGCGCGGCGAGAACAGCTCCACCGCGTGCGCGAAGCTCAAATACGGAAGCGGGCTCCGCAGCATCGCGCACGGCGCGCCGGCGTCACGCTCGCCGAGGATGACGGCCGAGGCCTTCGTCGCGCGCAACAGCGCGCCGTAGCGCGGATTCGCGAAGAAGGTGAGGTCTCCCGGACCCGCCTGCTCGATCCCCGCGACGCGCTGGATCTCGATCTCGCCGTCGCCGTCCAGACGGCACTGGAGGCGGGACGCGATTTCCTTGAGCTTCAATGCGGGGAGTATGACATAAGGCGAACGGGGGTTCCGGGCTACGGTACCGCCGCCCTTTGAAAGAACGAGGCGAAGTGTTCCAGGTGAAGAAGATTCGCGACTTCGTGGACGCGGGCTTCGCGCGCGTGCGGCGGCTCGGCGGTGATGCCGCGCAGCGCCGAGAGCGGCGCGCTGCCTCGCGCGTGCCACGTCACGTTGCGGATCCCCTGCCGCGCGCCGCGCACCGACAGATAGTGCCCGCCGATCCGGAACGCGAAGTAGTACGCGATCACGTTCGGGCCGGGAAGGAGCGTGAGCGCGGCCGACGCGATCAATCCCAGCGCGTCGATGGCCAGCCAGAAGCGGTGCCGCTCGAAGTCGCGATTGAGCTGACGCCGGAGGATTTCGCGCGCGTGCGTTTCGCTCAGGTCGTCGGGATAGACGAACGCGGCCTCGTGCTGCCGGCGCAGGAGCCACAGCAGACGCTGTTCCGCAATCGATTCGGCCACCCATCGCATGATCCGCCGCTTGACGCGCGCCGCCAGCCCGGGCGGCGTCTCGTCCGGTGGGGGTCCGCCGCGCCGGCGCTCGCGCTCCGCTTCAGCGACCATCTCGGAAAAGCGATGCGCGACGCGGCGGAAGAAGCCGGTCGGCGGGGCGGTCGCCGTGGCCGGCTCCGGCTCTTCGCAGTACAACTCGTACCGGTCCGTCGCCACCGGCACCAGGAAAACGTCCATCTCATCGCTACGATAGCATCCGCCAGAAGCCAGGGAGATCCATGTTCATCCGTGGCGGTGCTAACATCGCGCCATGCTCGTCGTCCTGCTCGCCGGCGTGCTGCTCCAGACGCAGGCGTCCCCGCTGTCTCTTCAGATACGAGTGTTCAACGGGCTCGAGGAAGTGACCGCGGAAACGCACGTCAAGATCTTCCCGGCGGGCGAGCACGAAAAACCCATCACGGACACCACGGTGGCCGTGCCCGTCGTGCGCGTGACCGTGCCGCCCGGCTTCTACGACGCGCAGGCGATCCGTGAACGGGATGGGCGCGTGTTGACCATCCGCTGGGCCGAGCGGCTCGTCGTGATGGCGTATCCCGACGAGGCGGGGCATCATCTAGAAGTGATCAATTTCCAGAACGGGTTCGGCGCGCTGGAGGTGCGCGCGCGCGACGGCTCGGTGCCCGACGCGACGCTCTTCGCGGCGGGATCGCGCCAGCAAGAAGCCGGCCGCCGCGTGAGCGGCGACAACTATGCCTTGTTCGTGGCGCCCGCGGGCCGGTATGACCTGCGCCTGCGGCACGGCGGGCAAACGACGTGGCACCCCGGAATCGACGTGCCACAGGATCGCACGCGATTCTGGATAACGCCGCAATGACGCCGCTCCCGGATCAGGAAATCCTGCGCCGGCTGGTGCTCGCCGCGGTGATGGGCGGGATCATCGGCGCCGAACGCGAGTTCCGTCAGAAGAGCGCGGGGTTCCGCACGAACATCCTGATTGGCATGGGCTCGGCGCTCTTCACGATCATGTCGCTCGAGCTGGCGACCGCGGCGAGCGATCCGACGCGCATCACGGCGCAGATCGTCACCGGGATCGGGTTCCTCGGCGCCGGCGCGATCATCCGCACACGCAGCGGGGTCCACGGCCTGACGACCGCGGCGACGGTGTGGGTGAATGCGTCGATCGGCGTCGCGTGCGGCGGGGGCGCATATCACATCGCCGTCATCGCCGGCGCGCTCACGCTCGCGGTCCTGCTCCTCCTCTGGCCCCTCGAGCGCGCGGTCGAACGCCGCATCCACAAACGCGAGCTGCTGAACCGGCGCGCTAGCGATCGGTCCGCCTGACCTTGCGCGGCGGCCGAGCCGGCGCCTCGAGCGGCAGGGCGGGGCGTCCCGCGGCTTCCCACGCCGCCGCGATCAGCGAGGCGACGCCCGTCACGGTCTCCCCGAGCCGCTTCTCGAGCAGCGGCCTGCTCTTCGCGAAGAACCGGTCGAAGTAGACGTCGTCGTACTCGTTGCGTCCGTCGACCGCGTCGCGGTCGGCGGCGAGCACGGGATCGACGAGCTGGTGGCTGGCGCCGAGCGTCGCAAACGCGAACTCGCGTGCATTGGAAACCGGCACGAGCGGGCCGGGCCGGATGTCCAGCCGCGAGCGGAAGCGCTCGAACAGCTCGGTCTCGAACCGGGCGTGCACCCCCTGCTGTCCGGTGAGCTGGCCGTCGTAATTCGTGGTGGCGTGAAGCGGCTGATACGCGTCGGCGAGGTAGTGAGAGAGGACCGCCGCGAACAGTTTAATGTTGTCGCGCGCGTACGGCGTCTGTTGCTTGAACGCCTCGGTGAGCCAGTCGTGCACCTGCTGAAGCCGCCACGGCAGCAGGCCGTTTTTCTCGACGAACTCCTTCCCGTACTTCGCGACCGCCGCGTCGTAGTCGTGCGGCAACTCGGCGAACGGGAACGGCCCGTACGCGTCCATGTCCACGAAGTGACGCGGCGGCTCCTCGATCCACCCCATCGTGCGATAGGTGTCCGGATCGATCGAATGTTCCACCACCGTCGTTTCGTATTTCAGGAAGAACGGGCGGATCGCGGCCGGCAGCAGCGCGATCGCGCGCGCGGTAATGTACTGGTGCGCCGCGAAACCCCAGCCGTGCGCCGCCGAAGGCAGCAGCACGGCGACGGCGGCGCAGGCGGACAGAAGGGAAGCGGTTCTGCGCATGAGCAATCTTACGATGTCGCGTCAGCGGAGGCTCTCCTGATGCCTCGACTGGGCGCTCATCTCTCCATTGCGGGCGGCGTGTACCGCGCCGTCGACCGCGCCGTCGCGAGCGGCTGCGAAGCGCTGCAGATCTTCACGAAGTCGGCGGGACAATGGCGCGCGCGGCCGCTGCCGCCGGAGGAAATCGCCTTGTTCCGGCGGCGCGTCCGCGAATCGCGCGTACGTCCGGTCGTCGCGCACAACAGCTATCTCATCAACGTCGCCGCCGCCGATCGCGCGCTGCGGACCCGCTCGATCGAGTCGCTCATCGAAGAGTTGGATCGCGCGGAAGCGCTCGCGCTCGACGGCCTGGTGATGCACCCGGGTTCGTTCACGAGCGGCACCGAGGATGGAGGGCTGCGGCTGATCGCGGAGGCGCTGGTGGAGATCTTCACGTTGCGTCCCGGCGGACGCACGAAGATTCTGCTCGAGCACACGGCCGGACAGGGAACCAACCTCGGACATCGCTTCGAGCATCTCGCGGCGATCATCGACGGCGTCGGCGGCTCGCCGCGCGTCGGCGTCTGCCTCGACACCTGTCATCTGCTCACCGCGGGCTACGACATCTGCTCGCCGGAGGGGTACGCGGAAACGTTCCGGTCATTCGGCCGTCTCGTCGGCTTCTCGCGTCTCAAGGCGTTCCACCTGAACGACTCGAAGAAGCCGTGCGGCAGCCGCGTGGATCGTCACGAGCACATCGGCCGGGGCTGTCTCGGCCTCGAGCCGTTTCGCCGCATCCTGAACGACCCCCGCTTCGCGCGGCTGCCGATGCTGCTGGAAACGCCGAAGGTCGACGAGTCGGATCGCCGGCAGCGCCCCGACGTCGATCCGTTGGACGCGATGAATCTGCGGACCCTGCGCGGGTTGATGCGGTCTCAATCGCCGAAGACTTCCGCCTCGAATCGATAAACGAGCGCGCCGCGCTGCCAGGCGTCGGGAGGGAGGCCGGCCTTGCGGCAGGTGTGCGCGAGAAACTCGAGGCGATCCCAGCCCCATTCGGGCGCGACCTGCGGCAGCAGCAGACCGCGTCGCTGGCCCTGCTCGACGACGAGCCCGTGGCGTCCGACGACGATCGCGCCGGGATCGCCCGGATCGATCTGTTCGAGCGGTCCGAGCACCGAGACCTCGACCTCCAGGTCGTCGAGCTCCGACGCGCGCACCGGCTCGAACCGCGGATCGTCGCGGGCGGCGCTGATCGCGCAGCGCGCGACCTCCTCGGCCAGTGGACGACGGCACTCGAGCGTCCCGATGCAGCCGCGCAGCTGTCCCTTGCGCTTCAGCGTCACGAACGCGCCTGACGCCTGCGGCAGATCGCCGGCGTCCGCCATCGCCGGCGGGCGGCGGCCGACGCGCTCCTCCACCGCCGCGCGGGCGAGCTCCACGAGCATGTGTTTCTGCGCGTCAGTGAACATCGGTGAACGTGCCGATCGCGGCGGCGAGGTACCCGACGACGGCCGTGTTGTCGCCGGAGACGTCGCCCGAGTGCGCGTACTTGAGAATGCGGCCCGTGCGAGCCCCGAGCGCCCGCGCGGCGGACATGACGGCGATCGCGGGGCCGCCGCCGCACGCGACGTAGCGGCCGCGCTCCCCTTCCGGATACTGCTCGAAGAGCTGCAGCAGTCGATCGGGATCGAGCGCCGCGACCGCGTCGCGGACGCGCGCGTCGAGGCTGGCGGCGGTCGTGGCGTCGAAGTAGTGCGAGAGATCGGTGCTCGCGACGAGCAGCACGCGCCGGCCCGACGCCGCGCCGGCCAGCGCGCGCGCCGTCTCCTCGATCGTCTCGCGCGTCTGAAACCCCATCAGCAGCGGCACGATCGGCACCTCGGGCAGCACGCGCTTGAGAAACGGCAGCTGCATCTCGAGCGAATGCTCGCGGCGATGCGGGGATGGAAGCGCGTGGATGACGTCCGAGGCCTCCAGCAGACGCGCGCCGAGCGCGGCGTCGATCGTCGCGGGTCCGAGCGGGCACTCGAACGCGCCGTCGGGATACAGCGCGACGCCGTCGAACGCGACGAAATGCGACGGCCCGAGCAGAATCGCGGCCTCGTACGGCCCCGCCGCTGCCGCGGCTTTGTACGCCCACGCGCCCACCGGTCCGGAGAACATGAGCCCGGCGTGCGGCGCGATCACGGCGTGGACGTGCCCGCGCGGCGTGACGTCCACCTCCGCCAGGTACGCATCAACGTCGCGTAACAGCGCGCCCGCCGTCCCCGGATACCACGTCCCGGCCACGGCCGCAGGTCTGTTGGGCATGTGAGTCAGTCGTCGCGCGTGTTCCATTCCGATCGTCGGTCACGCGATCGCCGGTCCACGCGCCGGATCGATCACGAGCAGGCCTGAAGGCCTGCACGAATGCCTTCCGTCATCCGTCGTCCGTCTTCTGTTACAGTTCGACCATGTTCTCCCGCGCCGACGTCGAACGCATCGCCCGGCTCGCCCGGCTCGAGCTGACGAATGACGAAAAGGATCTGTACGCGCGTCAGTTGGCCGATATCCTCGAGTACGCCGCGCAGGTGCAGGCGGTGGACACCGCCGATGTCGCGCCGACCGCGCTGGGCGTCACGGGCACGGCGGAATGGCGCGAGGATCGCGTGGCCCCGTCGCTCCCCCGCGACGAGGTGCTGCGCGCCGCGCCGGCAGCGGATCTCGCCGCGGGTCTGTTCAAGGTACCACGAGTGCTGGGGTCATGAACGCCGCCGGGATTCGCGAAGGCATCGCGCAGGGCAAGACGTCCGCCGTCGAAGTCTGCCGCCGATCGCTCGATCGCATTGACGCCGCCGCCGCGCTGCACGCGTTCCAGCACGTGGACCGCGACGGCGCGCTCGCACGCGCCACCGACCTCGATGCGCGGCGGCAGGAGCTGACGCGGGCCCCGCTCGCCGGCGTCCCGATCGCCCTCAAGGACAACATGTGCACGACCGGCGCGCCGACGACCGCCTGCTCGCGCATCCTGGAGGGCTATCGCCCGCCGTACGACGCGACGGTCGTCCGCCGCCTGCGCGACGCGGGCGCCGTCATCGTCGGGAAGACGGTGTGCGACGAGTTCGCGATGGGATCGTCCACGGAGAACTCCGCGTTCGGCGGGACGAAGAACCCGTGGGCGCTCGACCGGATTCCCGGTGGTTCGAGCGGCGGATCGGCCGCGGCGGTCGCGGCCGGCCTCGTGCCGATCGCGCTCGGATCCGACACGGGCGGATCGATCCGGCAGCCGGCGGCGCTCTGCGGCGTCGTCGGCCTCAAGCCGACCTACGGACGCGTATCGCGCTACGGGTTGATCGCGTTCGCGTCCTCGCTCGACCAGATCGGACCGCTGTCGCAGACGGTGCGGGATGCGGCGCTGGTGATGAACGTGATCGCGGGACACGATCCGCTCGACGCGACGTCGGTCGACGTCGACAAGCCCGACTACGTCGCGGCCCTGACCGGAGACGTCCGCGGACTGCGGATCGGCGTGCCTCGTCATCTGCTGCGCGACGGCGTCGAGGCCGACGTGACGGCGGCGTTCGACCGCGCGATCGACACGTTTCGCGGCGCGGGCGCCATCGTCGCGGACGTGGAGCTGCCGCACGCGAGCCTCGCAATCCCCGTCTATTACCTGATCGCGACGGCGGAGGCGAGCTCGAACCTCGCGCGGTACGACGGCGTGCGCTACGGCCGCCGCGCGCCGGCCGACACCCTGACCGGCATGTACGAGCGATCGCGCGGCCGCGGCTTCGGCCCGGAAGTGAAGCGGCGCATCATGCTCGGCACCTACGTGCTCAGCGCCGGCTATTACGATGCGTATTACCTGAAAGCGCAGCAGGTGCGCACGCTGATCCGGCGCGACTACGATCGCGCGTTCGACCGCGTCGATCTGGTCGCGATGCCGACGAGCCCCACGCCCGCGTTCCCCCTCGGCGAACGCGTCGCGGATCCGTTGTCGATGTATCTCGCGGACGTGTTCACGGTGGCGGCCAACCTGGCGGGTCTGCCCGGCATCAGCGTAACGTGCGGCTTCTCCGCGGCGCGGCTGCCGATCGGCCTCCAGTTGATGGGGCGCGCCTTTGACGAGTCGACGGTACTGCGCGCGGCCGACGCGTACGAACGGGAGACGGCGTGGTCCCGGGAGCGCCCGCCGCACTACTGGTCGTGATCGATCTGGCGCTCGCGCGGGTGCCCGACGTCCCACAGCGCGTGGACACGCGCGGGATGCTGCTCTCCGGACGCGCCGAGGTCGACTTCCCGTCCGCGCCCGAGTCGTCGGCCGACGGGTTCGTCGTCAGCGTCGCCGACGCCGCGCTCGTGTCCGTCGTCGGACGTCCCCCGCGCGAGTTGATCCGCGACGTCGTGGAACGGCTCGAAGGCGAGGTGAACGTGCTCTGCCAGCCGCGCGACGCCGATCACGTCAGCGGCGCGCTGCCGAGTTGGCGCCGTACGGGCGGCATCATTCACGCGCTCGAGGACGTGCCGCCGTGGAGCGAGCAGTCCGACGAAGACACGCGCGTGTTCACGCTCGCGGACGCGCCGCCGCTCGCGCACGTGCCGCCGTCGCTCCGCCGCGAGCTGATGAACGCGCTCCGCGGCCGGACGACCGCACGCTTCGTCCCCGGGGTGCTGCCGGATCGGGACGTGCCGCCGCCGCTCGAGCCGCTGCCAATGGCGGCGTCATGGGCGGGCCGCGCGCCCGTGTCGTTCTGTTATCCGGTGTTCAGGACGGAAGCGTGGTGGGACGTGTCGATCGAGACGCTCGAGGCGCATCGCCGGCACGGCCATGCGGCGCGCGCCGCCCGCACGATGATCCGTCATATGTGGCAGACGGGACGCGCGCCGGTCTGGGGAGCGCCCGAACACAACGACGCGTCGCTCGCCCTCGCGCGCCAGCTCGGTTTCCGCGAGGTCGGCCGCCTGACCGTCCTCACTGCTGCGTAAAGCGCTTCCTCCAGGTCTCGTACGCCGGCGGATCGAACTCGCTCGCGCGCAACGGCGTCACCGCGGCGTATCCATGATCCGTCGCCCACACGTCGGTGCCCTCCGAGTCCCCCTTCGGATCCTTCCACACGCTCCAGAAATACCGCCGGCCCCACGGCGTCTTCTGCTGTTCGAAATGCTCGTCGCCCGCCTGACGGCTCTGCGTCGTCACACGGATGCCGTTGATGGCGCCGGGCGGCACGTTGACGTTGAGGAACACGCCGCGGTCGAGGCCGTGCTGTTTCACCCGCTCGGCGACCTGACGGACGATTTGCGCCGCGGGCCCGTAGTCGTTCTGCTCGAGGGCGAGCGAGGCGGCCACGGCGGGGACCCCTGCGAGCGCCGCCTCGCGCGCGGCGCCGACCGTGCCGGACACGTAGGTCACGACGCCCAGGTTGTACCCGCGGTTGATCCCGGAGACGACAAGGTCCGGGCGATCTCTCATCAGCGCTTTGATCGCCACCTTCACGCAACTCGCGGGTGTCGCGGTCAGCGCGGTCGCCGCGACGCCGCCTGGCAGCGTGACCGCGTCGGCGTAGATCGGATCCGAGATCGTGATCGAGTGTCCCTTCCCGCTCTGGTTTTCCGACGGGGCGATGATCGTCACGTCGCCAAGGCCTTGCAGCGCCTGCGCCACGGCAAGGATGCCGGGGGCGCGAACGCCGTCATCATTCGTCACGAGGATGCGATACGGATCCGGCGCGCGGGAGGCGGGACGGGCCGCGAGCGCGGCGACCGCGAGGATCGCGAGAAGCAGTGAACGGGCAACGCTGCGGTGCAGCATGCCCGAATCGTAGCCGAAAATCAGCGCGCGAGCGCGGGCCGGTCGTTGGCTCTGATGATCGCCCAGGCGATCGCGGCGACGATCAGCAACGGCAGGAGCGGAAGCGCCAGGGCCGCACCAATCACCAGACTCGCGACGATGCCCGCGACGATGACCACCGGGCCGAGGACGAAGAACAGAATGCCGCCGAGCACCAGCTTGATCAGCAGGAGCGGCAGCAGCAGGACCCGGAGGACGAGCTTGATGATTCCCACCACCACGAGCAGGACGGCCGTGACGGCGAACATCATCGCGGCGATGAAACCGAAGATCATCAGTCCGATCATGGGCGTGCGTCGGCGCAGGGCTCACGCCCCGCGACTCCCTTCAAGCGGTTTTACGCTGACGGGCTTCGAGAAGTTCCGGTGTCTGCAGCTGATCGGCGGGACCGTGCGGCGCATCCGGATGAAGGTACTCCGGCGTCGCGCCGAGCCGTTCGTCGAGGTCGCGAACGACGAGCGCGCCTTTGCCGCGCGGTTTGAGCTTCGGAAGGTTGAACAGGACGCAGAAGCCGATGAAGAGCGCGAGCAGGAACGCGGTGCTGACCAGGATTCCCTCGAGCGTGCCGAACGCCGCACGCCAGAACGCGCTCATGCGCGCCCCGGACGCAGTCCGGGAATCGGCGGCAGGGTGTACTGGATCAGCCCCGACCGCACTTCCTCCATCGCGATGCGCTCCAGCTTGTGCGGCGCGGGCGACGGGCGTTCGTACCGCGGCAGCGCGCCGCGCCGCAACTGCTTCGCGCGCTGCGCGGCGATGTCCACGAACAAGAAACGGCTCGTGATCGGCGCCGGCGTGCCTTCCACCGGAGTCGATCCCGAGCCGTCCTGAGATTCCGCGCGTTCCGCCATCCGCTAAGCTTACATCATCCCTGCGCCTCCACCGGGATCTGACGCGGCTTCGCCTCCTCGCGCAGCGGCAGCTTGACCGTCAGCACGCCGTCGCGATACTCCGCTTTCACGTGCGCGCCGTCGACCGTATTGGGCAGCGTGAACGAACGGGAAAAGATGCCGTGGACACGTTCGCGGCGGTGATAGCGATCCTCGCGGACACCGTCGTCCTCGCGGCGCTCGCCACGAACCGTGAGCGTGTTGTTCTCGACGGTGAGGTCGATGTCTTCACGCCGCAGTCCCGGCAGCTCCGCCTTGAGGACGATCTCCTTGGCGTCGGTTTCGTAGATGTCCACCGGCGGCACCCAGGCGCCGCGGCTGGTCACATCATCGCGCCGATCGCCGAGATTGCCCCACAGCCGGTTCATCCGGTCCTGCATCGACGCGAGCTCGCGCATCAAGTCCCAGTGCGTCGTCATGGCGGTTATTCTCCGACTTCGATCTGCTTCGGCCGCGCCTCTTCGCGCTGCGGGAGGCGGACCGTCAGCACGCCGTCCTTGTAGCTCGCGCTGATGCGGTTGCCGTCCACGGTCGCGGGCAGCGTGAACGAGCGCGTGAAGCCGCCGTACTGGCGCTCGAAACGCTGGAACGCCTCGCGCCGCGTGTCGTGCTCGAACTTGCGCTCGCCGCGGAGCGTGAGGACGTTGTTTTCGAACGTGATGTTGATGTCCTCGCGCTTCATCTCGGGCAGTTCCGCTTTGATGACGTACTCGTGCTCCGGCGTCTCGTAGATGTCCGCCGGCGGCACCCAGGTGCGGCTGAAGACGTCGCCGTAGGAGTCGCTGAACATGCGGCTGAGCCGATCCACTTCCATGCCGGCCAGCTCACGTACCGGATCCCATCGAACCAATGTCATGACACTCTCCCTCCTGGTTTCAAAGGGCATCCGCCCCGAATCAATTCACGAAAAATATAGCTAGATGATGAGTGCGTGTCAAGCATGTATCATTAGTAGTATACACTCATATTCTGCCCGCTGAAGCTACGGATGAGATGTAGGGCAGCCTCCCAATTCCGTCCCTTAATTAAGGTGGAGGGCCGGAATGGTAGAATGCCCGGTCGTGGCGCGGATTTTCCTCGAACGGCGGGACTTGCCCGATGAAATCCGGCAGCTGTTCGACGCGACCGAGGACGGCCGGCTCGTTTCCGGCCAGGCCGCCGTCCAGTGGACCCCGCCCGTGGACATCCTCGAGACCGAGGCCGCCATCGAGATCGTCGTGGATTTGCCCGGCGTGGCTTCCGGCAGTCTGGACGTCATTTGCGCGCGCGGAACGCTGCTCATCGCCGGCCTCAAGGACTCGCCTCCCTGCCCTCAGCACGAGGCGGCGTTCCATCTGGCCGAGCGCAGTTTCGGACGGTTCGCGCGGGTCGTACGGCTGACCGGTCCGTGCGATGCCGGGGCCGCGCACGCGACGCTCTCCGCCGGCGAGCTGCGGATCGTCGTGCCGCGGATCGAAGAGCGCCGCGGCCGCCACATCCGGATTCCCGTGCGCCCCTGAGGCGCGTCCTGCCGCATGCGCATCCTGTTCATCGGCGACATCTTCGGCCGCCCCGGGCGCGATGTGGCGCGCCGCGCGATTCCAGCGCTCGTCGAGCACGCCTCGATTGATTTCGTCATCGCAAACGGCGAGAACGCGGCGGCCGGCTTCGGCATCACCGGCGACATCGCCGACACGATCTTCGGCTACGGCGTCGACGTGATGACGACGGGCAATCACGTCTGGGACAAGAAGGAAGTGCTCGAGTACCTGCCGCGGCAGCCGAAGCTCCTGCGTCCGGTGAACTTCCCGGCCGGCGTTCCGGGCCGCGGCACATTCCTCGGACGGACGCGCAGCGGCGAACCGATCGGCGTCGTCAACGCGATGGGCCGCATCTTCATGCCGCCGCTCGACGATCCCTTCGCTGTCGTCGCCCGCGAAATCGAAGCGCTGCGCGCCAAGACGCGCATCATCGTCGTCGACTTCCACGCGGAAGCGACGTCCGAGAAGCTCGCGATGGGATGGCATCTCGACGGCCGTGCGACGGCGGTTTTCGGCACGCACACGCACGTGCAGACCGCCGACGAGCGGATTCTGCCGAAAGGCACCGCGTACCTCACGGACGTGGGCATGACGGGACCGCACGACTCGATCATCGGTGTCACGACCGAGGTTGCGCTCGCGCGATTCCTCAACGGCATGCCCGCGAGGTTCGAGCCGGCGACGGGCCCCGGCCGCCTGAACGCTGTCATCGTCACGGCCGATTTGAAGACGGGGCGCGCGACCGCGATCGAGCGTCTGAACCTCTCCTCCGAGGACGTGGACGCGCTCGCGTCGCGTCCGCTCGCGTCGCCACGGGCATGAGCGACCTGTTCGATCGGCCGTTCGAGGAAGACGGATCGCTCGGCGACGACACCCCGCCGGCGCCGGGGCCGCTCGATCGCCGCGTCTTCACCGTGTCGGAGCTGACCGCGAAAATCCGCGACGCGATCGAGGGCGGCTTCGGCGACGTCTGGGTCGAAGGCGAGATCTCGAACTGCCGCGTGTGGAACACCGGCCACATGTATTTCACGCTGAAGGACGGCGGGGCGCAGATCAAGGGCGTCATGTTCCGGACGGCGATCCGGTATCTGCGCTTCAAGCCCGAAGACGGGCTGCACGTCATCGCCCGCGGCCGGCTGGGCGTTTACGATCCCAAGGGCGAATACCAGATCGTCTGCGAGCACCTCGAGCCGAAGGGGCTGGGCGCGCTGCAGCTCGCCTTCGATCAGTTGAAGAAGAAGCTCCACGCCGAAGGCCTGTTCGATCGTGCACGCAAGCGGCCGCTGCCGTCGTTGCCGCGCAAGATCGGCATCGTGACGTCGCTCGAAGGCGCGGCGCTCCGGGACATTCTGAAGGTGCTCGGGCGGCGCCACCCCAACGCGCACGTGATCATCCGGCCGGCGCGCGTCCAGGGCGAGGGCGCGGCGGACGAGGTCGCGCGCGGACTCCGCGCGATTGCCAGGGTGCGCGGCGTGGACGTCATCATCGTCGGCCGCGGGGGCGGTTCCGTCGAGGATCTCTGGGCGTTCAACGAAGAGATCGTCGCGCGGGCGATCGCCGCGGCGCCGGTGCCGGTCATCTCGGCGGTGGGTCACGAGGTGGACGTGACGATCGCGGACTTCGTCGCCGACCTGCGCGCGCCGACGCCGTCGGCGGCGGCGGAAATGGTGGTCGCCGCGAAAGACGAATTCTGCAGCCGCATCGAGCGTCTCGCGTCGCGCCTGAGAGCGGCGGCGCGCGGCGATCTGCAGCGCCGGCGCAATCTGGTGCACGCGCTGAGCAGCCGCCGCGGCCTGGCCGCCTGGACGGCGCGTCTCGCGCTGCGCGGCCGTCACGCCGCGGACGTCTCGAACGAACTTCGCCGCGCGATCGACGCCGTCGTCGCGCGGCGTGCGCGTCACTACGGCGCGCTGCGCCTGCGCCTCGAAACGCGCGACTTACGCCGCAGCCTCGGGGCGATTCGGACGCGGCTGACGGGCGCGGACGGACGCTTGTCGGGCGCGGTCCGCCGGAGCCATCATCTCGCAGATGCCCGGTTCCGCGCGCTCGCGGGACGCCTGGAGAACCTCAGCCCCCTGGCCGTATTGGGACGCGGATACGCCGTCTGTTGGAACGTCGACAAATCGGCGATCATTCGCTCCGCGTCCGCCGTCAGACCGGGCGAAACCGTGCACGTCACGCTGCACGAGGGCGAACTGGATTGTCAGGTGGCGCGAACCGCGGGGCTCGGGACACGGGACGAGCGACCCGGGACGAGAGACCCGGGACGAGGGACGAGGGACTAGGGACTGCGACGGATGGATACGACCATCAAAGACTTCGAGTCCGCGATCGCCGAGCTCGAGACGATCGTGAAGACGCTCGAAGAGGGAGACCTGCCGTTGGAGAAATCTCTCGCGCTGTTCGAGCGCGGCGTGCAGCTCTCGCGATTCTGTCATTCGAAGCTCGAAGAGGCCGAGCGCCGCGTCGAGATCCTCAACGAACGCGGCGAGGTGAAGCCGGCGCCCTCCGCCCTGGGACTCTCGGCCGAGGACGAGCGCGATCGATCGCGGTGACCTCGACGCCCGACGTCGGCGCCTGGCTGGACACGCGGCGGCGCGAGGTGGACGAGGCGCTCGCGCGCTGCCTGCCGTCGCCCCCCGCATGCCCCGATCGTGTCGCGGAGGCGATGCGCTACAGCCTGTTCGCCGGCGGCAAGCGGCTGCGTCCGATTCTTGCGCTCGCGGCGGCGGAAGCCGTCGCGCAGCACGATCGCGGTTCGCCCGACGCGGCGCGCGCGCTCGCGCTTCCCGCCGCCTGCGCCATCGAGCTGATTCACACCTACTCGCTCGTCCACGACGATCTTCCCGCCATGGACGACGACACGCTGCGGCGCGGGCGGCCGACGAACCACGTGGTGTTCGGCGAGGGGCTCGCGATCCTCGCGGGGGACGCGCTGCTGACGGAGGCATTCGCGCTGCTGGCGCGGGAACCGGCCGATGACGGCCGGATTGCCGATCTCGCCGCGCGCAAGCTGCGGACGATCGCCGTCGTCGCCGACGCGGCGGGCGCGTGCGGCATGGTCGGCGGTCAGGCGATCGATCTGGACGCGGCGGGGCGCGGCGCGTCGTTCGATGCCGATGGCCTTCGCGCGATGCACGCGAAGAAAACCGGCGCGCTGATCAGGGCCGCGGCCGCGACAGGGGCGATCATGGCCGGCGCCGATGCGCCGGCGCTCGACGCGATCGCGAAATATTCCGCCGAACTCGGCCTTGCGTTCCAAATCGTGGACGACATCCTCGACGTCGAAGGCGCGTCGGCGGATCTCGGCAAGACCGCGGGAAAAGACGCGGCCGCGGGCAAGCCGACGTATCCCGCGGTGTACGGGCTCGACGCGTCGCGACGGCTGGCGGCCGAGTGCGTTGCGCGTGCGCTGGCGGCGCTGGACGCGGCGGCGATCGCCGGGCAGCTCCCCGCGATCGCGGGCTGGGTGATCGAGCGCACGAGTTGACGAGAGATCGCCAGCGGCTCGACACGCTCGTCGTCGCGCGCGGGCTCGCGGCGTCTCGCGAGCGGGCGCGCGCGCTGATCCTCGCCGGCCAGGTGCGCGTGGACGGCGCCGTCGTCACGAAGGCGGGCGCGCCCGTCGCCGATACCGCCGACGTCTCGCTCGTCGTCCCGGATCATCCGTACGTCGGCCGAGGCGGCGTGAAGCTCGCGCATGCGCTCGACGCGTTTCGCATCGACGTCGCGGGACGCCGCGCGCTCGACGTCGGCGCCTCGACGGGGGGCTTCACCGACGTGCTGCTGCGCCGCGGCGCGGCGCAGGTCGTCGCGCTCGACGTCGGTCACGGCCAGCTGGACTGGACGCTGCGGAACGATCCGCGCGTGGCGGTGCTCGAGCGCGTCAACGCGCGAACGCTGACCGCGGACCGACTCCCCGCCGGCGCGCGCGACTTCGACGTCGTCACGATCGACGTGTCGTTCATCTCGCTCAAGCAGATTCTGCCCGCGGTCCCCGCGCTGCTCCGCCCGGGCGCCGACGTCGTCGCGCTCGTCAAGCCGCAGTTCGAAGCCGGACGCCGGGAAGTGGGGAGAGGCGGGCTGGTGCGCGACCCCGCCGTCCACGCGCGCGTCGTGGAGGAAGTGGCCGCCGCGGCCGATACACTAGGGTTGGAGCGGGCCGGCGCCGTGGACTCGCCGATTGCCGGCGCCGAGGGGAATCGCGAGTTCTTTCTGCACTTGCGCGGCCGATCATGATGCATTCGACGCCGATTCGACGCGTGGGGATCGTGGCGAAGCGCAAGCTCGACGCGGCGAGCGTGCTCTCGGAGCTGCGCCGCTGGCTCGAGGCGCGCGGGCTCGAGGCCATCTTCGAGATCGACACCGCGGCGATCGCCGGACTGCCGGACGGGCATCCGAAGGCGAGCCGCGACGAGTTGCCTTCCGAGTGCGATCTGCTGGTCGTGCTCGGGGGCGACGGCACGTTCATCGGCATGGCCGATCGCATCGCGCGCGCGGGCGTCGACGTGGCGATCCTCGGCGTCAACTTCGGAAGCCTCGGCTTCCTGACCGAGATCACGCTGCCCGAACTGTATCCGTCGCTCGAGTCCGTGCTCGCGGGCACGGCCACCATCGAGCCGCGCATGATGCTCGCCTCGCGCACGCTGCGCGCGGGACGCCCCTTCGCCGAACACCTCGTCCTCAACGACATCGTCATCACGAAAGGCGCCCTGTCGCGCATCGTCGAGATGTCGGTGACCGTGGATCATCAGGCCGTCACCCGCGTCCGCGCCGACGGCCTGATCGTCGCGTCGCCGACGGGATCGACGGCGTACAACCTCGCGGCCGGCGGACCGATCGTCCACCCGGCGCTGGACGCGATTCTCCTGACGCCCATCGCGCCGCACACGCTGACGAACCGTCCCGTCCTCATTCCCGCCTCGTCAGAGGTTGACGTGCGTCCGATCATGGACGGCGGCAACGACGAAGTGTATGTGACGTTCGACGGCCAGGCCGGCTTCCAACTCGAATCGCACGATGCCGTGACGATCCGCCGCGCCGCCCGTCCGCTGCGGCTGATCAAATCCCCGACGCGCAGCTACTTCGAACTGCTGCGCGAGAAGCTCAAATGGGGCGGAGACAATCGGTGAACCCCGCTACCGTTGATGGCGGTCGCGGAAGTACCTCACCTGGTATTCCTGCACGTTGCGGTTGTGTTCCTCGAGCGTGGTCGCGAACACGTGCGAGCCGTCGTTGCGGCTGACAAAGTAGCGATACGGCACGTCGGCGGGATGTGCGGCGGCTTCCAGCGAGGCGCGGCCCGGCGAGGCGATGGGGCCCGGCGGCAGGCCTGCGTAGCGATACGTGTTGTACGGCGAGTCGAACAGCAGATCCGCGCGCGTGAGGTTGCCGTTGTAACGCCCCACGCGATCCAGCGCGTAGATGACGGTCGGATCGCACTGCAGTCCCATCCCGATCCTGAGCCGATTGGCATACACCGCGGCCACGACAGGCCGCTCCTCTGGACGTCCCGTCTCCTTCTCGACGATCGACGCGAGCGTCACGAGCTGACGCACGCTGAGTCCGCGCGCGTCGCCCTGTTGACGAAGCTCCGGCGTCAGCGCGTGGTCGAAGCCCGCCACCATCTTCTCGACGAGCTGGTCCGCGGTCATGCGGCGTGACAGGTTGTAGGTATCGGGAAACAGGTAACCCTCGAGATCCCGTGCACCCCGATCGACGCTCCCCACGAGCTCGCGATTCGCCGCGGCGGATTTGAACGCGGACGCCGGACCGAAGCCCTTGCTCTCGTACAGCTCCGCCATCTGCTTGATGCTGAGTCCTTCCGGAAACGTCAGCGGCCGCAGGTACACCTCGCCGCGCGCGATCTTCTCGACGACCTCTCGCGCGCTCATGGCGCGATCGAAGCGATACTCGCCGGCCTGAAGATGCCGGCCGCGTCCGCTCAGCGTGACCGCGGAGCGGAAGGTCGCCATGTCGCGCACCACGCCGGCGTCGACGAGATCCCGGCCGATGGCGTACATCCCCGCGCCTTGCGGAATCTCGACGAATTGTTCATCGGCCGCGTATCCCTTGTACGGCCGGCCGACGCCGACCCAGATCCATGCGCCGGCCAGGAGGAGTCCGATGACGACCGCGACCAGGATCCGGAGGAAGAATCTTTTCAGCGTCCGCCGTCGCTTCACAGATCCTCTCCGGTGACGGGATGCTGCGACTCGCGGCCATCGAGGTAGTCCTGGAGGATGACGGCCGCCGCCATCGCATCGAGCTGTTGCTTGCGGCGCCGCCAGTCGCGTTCGCGGCCTGCGAGCAGCTCGTTGGCGGCGTGGCTCGTGAGCCGTTCGTCCTGAAGCACGACGGGCATCGGGATCGCGCGGCGGAGCCGCTCGGC
>QHWR01000390.1 GCA_003223835.1 Acidobacteriota bacterium
CGCGACGAGCGTCTCGACCATATGCGTGTCGCGGAGGTTCCACGACTCCGCCCGGCCGCTGAACATCGTCCGGTAATAGCGCTCCGCATTCAACACGACGCGCGCGTTCTGTTCGGAAAAGAAGTAGTCGTCTTCGGCGATGCGTCCATCGCGCGATGCATACTCCGCCGCGCGCCGCCGCAGTTCGACGAGCTGCGCCACGACTTGCTGCTCGCAGGTTTCGGACAGGCCGAACGTGGTCGCGTAGCCGTACGACTGTGGGTCGGTCCCGAAGTGTTCGAGACACGCGTAGCGGTTGCGGGCGCGCCGCGCCGCGTCCGGGTCAACCTTGTCGAGGTATCCCAGCACCGCCTCCATCGATCGATACAGGCTGTACAGATCCATTCCGTAGAAGCCGGCCCGGCGGGCCGGTTCGAGCCTGGCGTTGTGCTCCCGCAGCCACGCGATGAACTCGGCGACGACGTGATTGCGCCACATGGTCCGCGCCCGTGCCGCGCACCCATCGATTGACGCGATATGCGTCAGGCCAGTCTGCTTCCACGACAACCGCGGCGAACCCGTGACGTTCGATGAGCTCTTGCGTGATGGCGGCGCGAACGCGATAGAACTCGTGCGTGCCGTGCGTCGCTTCGCCGAGCAGCACGATTTTCGCCGCCGCCAGTCGCTCGGTCACTGAGGGAAACGTCACGCTATCGGGCGAGATGATCTCGGCCCCGGCGCGGACGACCTGGACGGCGTTCGTCGTCGTGCCCATACGGTACTCCGTACATCTACAACCCGCGTGCCGCTGGTACAACCCGCGTGGCGCTGGTACAACCCGCGTGCCGCTGGCGCGCGAGGCACCAGCTTTGCTACCTTTTCCTTGATGGAGCGTTTCAAGGATCGCCGCGAAGCGGGCCGCCTGCTCGGCAGTGAACTGCGGAGGGATCCATCCATCCGCGGCGACTCGACGGTAGTGTTAGCCCTGCCGCGCGGCGGCGTCCCGGTGGCCTACGGGGTCGCGCGGGCCCTTCACGCGCCGCTCGCCGCCTTCGTCGTCCGCAAGCTCGGCGTTCCGTGGCACCCCGAACTCGCCATGGGCGCGATCGCTTCCGGCGGAGTCCGCATCGTCAACGACGAGGTCGCCCAGGCGCTCGGCATCGGCCCGGACATCATCGACCGTGTCGCTGAGCGCGAATCGCGAGAACTGGCGCGCCGCGAGGCGCTGTACAACGGCTCTCGATCCGTGCCGCCCCTCGCCGGCCGCACCGTCGTTCTGGTCGATGACGGACTCGCGACAGGATCGACGATGCGAGCCGCGGTGCAGGCGGTGAAGCAGCAGCACCCGGGGCGCGTCATCGTCGCCGTTCCAGTCGGCGCACCGGACACGTGCGCGCAACTGGCGCGGGAGGCCGACGACGTCGCCTGTCTGCGTCAGCCGGCGGCCTTCAATGCGGTGGGCTCGTGGTACGAGGTGTTCGATCAGACGAGCGACGCGGAGGTGCGTGAGCTGCTCGACGCGGCTTCGCAGGCGACGGCGGTGCGATGAAGGGCGTCAGTGCCGACAGAAACCATTCCGCGAAACCGCTGGCGTGATTTTCTGAACGAGTTCAGCCGCGCGCACGAAGGCTGGCTCGTCACGGTCGAAACCGTCAGCGGCCGTTCGCTGCCCGCCGTCGTCATGCACGATGTCCCGTTGCTCGGCGTGACCGAGGAGCCGGGCGGCTTCGTCATCGCGACGTCGGGCGACAGCTCTCACGCCGACAAGATCGTCGAGCACGTGACCACCGTCCGCGTCGATCGGACCGACGATGGGGCGGAGCGCGCGCTCGAGCTGGAAACCGCGAAGGGCGGCTTGCTGCGCATCCGCTTTCGCTCCCCGATGCGTCCCGAGCTCGTAGATGGGATGTAGCCCGCGCAGGACAGCTCCGGTGACCTCTTCCGCCTGAAGGCGGAAGCCACGAGGGAAGCGAGAAACGAAGCCGCCAGGAAGCCACGATAAGCAACGTGCGGCGGAAGGAAACCCCCGTACTTATCGTGTGCTCGTGGCGGCGGAAGGAAACCGCCCATACCTATCGTGTGCTCGTGGCTTCCGCCTTCAGGCGGAAGACCAACTTGGCAGGCATGATTCCCGCATTAGCGAGGCCATAGGCTCGAGCCGGGGCGCTTCTCGCTTGCTAAGCTGAAGTACGCGCGGTCGAGCTGTGGGAGGAGAGCAATGAAGCGAACGTCACGGGCGAAGGCGATCGGCGCGTACACCATCGCGGCATGGTTGTCCGCCGCCGTGCTGGCCGGTCAGACCGCCGTCAGCGCGCCGCCGAACAAATACACACCGCAGCAGGACGTCCAACTCGGGCGCGAAGACGTCGTACGTCCAGAATATCGGCGATCGGCTGGTCGCGGCGATCCCGGGCGAACTGCAGCATCCGGAATTTCAGTACACGTTTCACGTCGTGAACGTGCGCGAGATCAACGCGTTCGCGCTGCCGGGCGGACCGATGTTCATCAACCGCGGGATGATCGAGAAAGCGCACAACGAGGGAGAAATCGCCGGCGTCATGGCGCACGAGCTGAGCCACGTCGCGCTCCGTCACGGCACCGCGCAGGCGACACAGGCGACGAAGTACGAGATCGGCGAAGTGATCGGCTCCGTCGTCGGCGCGATCATCGGCGGCCGCGTCGGCAACGTCGTCGCGCAAGGGACCCAGTTCGGGCTCGGCACCGCGTTCCTGCGGTTCAGCCGAGAGTACGAGCGGCAGGCCGACATCCTCGGGACGCACGTCATGGCCGACGCCGGGTACGATCCGCGCGACATGGCGAGCGTCTTCAGGACGATCGAAAAGGAGAGCGGACCGGGCGGACCGCAATGGCTGAGCGATCACCCGAACCCGGGCAACCGCTACGACTACATCAACCGCGAGGCGCAGCTCCTGCGCGTGTCGAACCGCTCGCACGACACGGCACAGTTCCAGAGCGTGCAGATACGTCTGCGGAGCATGTCGCCGGCGCCCACCACCGAACAGGCCACGCGCAACGGCGCCGGGCGGAACACCAGCACGCGCGGCACCAGCGGACGGCCCGCGCTCGGGCGGCCCGAACTCCCGTCGTCGCGCTGGGCGACGTTCGACGAGGGCAGCCTGTTCCGCATCAGCGTGCCGTCCAACTGGCGTGAGCTGCCCGGCAACAACGCGGTGACGTTCGCGCCGGAGGGCGCGTACGGGTCGATGGGGCAGGAGAGCGTGTTCACGCACGGCGTCGAGGCCGGCGTTGCGCGCAACGAGACGCACGATCTGCGGACCGCGACCGACGAGTTGATCTCGTCGCTGTCGCAGAGCAACCCCAGGCTCAGCCGGCCGTCCGGCTACGATCGCGTCTCGCTGGGACGCTCGAGCAGCCTGCGCACGGTCCTGTCCAACGTCTCCGATGCGACCGGGGAGGAAGAACGCGTCGAGGTGTACACGACGCTGCTCCGCGACGGCTCGCTGTTCTATCTGTTCGGGGTCGCACCGCGCGGCGAGTTCAACGACTACGAGCCGATCTTCCGGCGCGTC
>QHWR01000085.1 GCA_003223835.1 Acidobacteriota bacterium
TATCGACAAGTACCTCCACAGCTTGTCCCAAGGGCATACGGTAATCTCGTTCTTCTTTGTCGGCATTGACGTGAGCACTGGAACGTTACGAACCGGGTTCGCTTCCACCCTGGATCGGTCGATAATCAATGCTACCCACGTGCAATTCCATTGGGCCGGCCGTAACTCGCGCGGCGTCACACAGTTGACGCGGGATCTGTCAGTGGTCTTCGCGACGGGATTTCGCGAGAGAGTCGACGTTTCGCACGCGCGCGTATTCCTTCAAGAACTCATGGATCTGTAGCTTCACTCGCGCAAGGTGAACATGACAACCCAGCTCGTTGCTGTCGAGTCGAAGCAAGGTTAAGCCGTCTGACCCATTCGGTAATTCAGTTCTCAAGGATGGCTGTGTCGCTCGGAGCGGCCGACTTCGCAAATTGAGTTCTGTGTGATTCGTCGAGCCAGCCAAACGTTGGCGAAGGCGGGACGTAATGGCTCGCGCGACACGCGATAGCTCTAACCTGCGTCGCGCAGGCCGCGGATCCGCGTCGGCGCCGTCTTTGCGGGGGTTGGTGGGTTAACCCCCGGCGCTCCACAATCGATCACTGGCCTATCGCATCACCCAAGCCGACGCGGTGATCATGAGTCGACGCCGAGCGGCGCAGGTTTCCGCGCGAGCCATCCGGACGCGGAGAGCGATACAGCCATCCCCGCGCCGTCGCTCGTTGTTCGCTGAGCGATTTCCGTCGCGGACTCAGAGATCAATCGGTCCGCGACCAACGACCAACGACCGTGACGAACGACCAACGACCGTGACGAACGACTAACGACCAGCGACCAGCGACTGCAGGGTCTGCGTGGCGCGATCGACTTGTGACGCGAGCGTGTCGATCGCCTTGGCGTCGATCGTGATGTACTGCCTCGCCTCCGCCCACTGCTTCTGTTCGATGCCTTCGCGAACCCCCGGCAGCGTCTTGACGCCGTAGCCGGTGTAGAAGCCCGGCGCGTAGGCGAGGTGCTTGAACCATTCGCGGCGCGGCAACCCGGCGTCGTAGCGGAACGCGCGTTCGGTGGTGTAGAGCAGCCGGTTGACCTCGGCCAGCTTCGCCGGGGTCATTGACGCGGACTTGAGCGACGCCACCCGGGATGCGACGGCGCCGTACCCGTCGGCCGCCTTCTGCAGCCGATCGATCGCGGCGCCGAGCGGCGCGAAATCGAGCGCCGGCGCCCCTTTCGTCTTCGCGCGCGCCTTCTCGATCTCGTCCACGTAGCCGCGCAGCGTCTTCGCCGTCGCGGTGAACTCGAACGGCAGCACGTCGGCGCCGGCGAGCCGCATGACCGTGACGCCGATCGTCTTCGCCAGCGTCGTCCCGAACGTGAAGTCGGTGTCGGAGAAGTGCGTGTACCAGTAGAACGAGTCGTAGACGGAGTGATACACGCCCGCGCTGCTGCCTTCGCCGCCGAATCCGAGGTTGAGCGACGCGATCGCGAGGTGATCGAGAAATGCCGTGTAGTCCGACCCGGACCCGAGCGCTTCGATGGCGACGTCGCTCTGCTTCCGAACCTTGTCCTTCTCCTCGTCCGTCTTCGCCTGGTCGAGGACGCGCTCGCGCTTGGCCTCGAACAGGGTCTTGTTGCGTTTTGGATCGGCGATGTCGCGCGCGACGCCGTTGATGAACGCCTGCAGGGAATGCGAGCCCTGCATGTTCAGCCAGCCTTTCGCGGTGCTGTCGCTGTTGATGTAGGCGACCGCCTTCCTCGACAGCTCGTCGGCGTGCTTCTCCGCCCACTCCGTGGATCCGAGCAGTCCCCACTCCTCGCCGTCCCATGACGCCAGCACGATCGTCCGCTTCGGCCGCCATCCCGTCTGCAGCAGCTCGCCGAACGCGCGCGCTTCTTCAATCAGCGCGACGTTGCCGCTCGTGGGATCGTCCGCGCCATTCACCCACGCGTCGTGGTGGTTCCCGTGGATGACCCACTCGTCCGGGTACGTCGAGCCGTCGATCCGCGCGATCACGTCGTAGAGCGGGCGAACCTGCCAGTCGAACGAGAGCGTGAGGTGAACCTTCGCCGGGCCAGGCCCGACGTGATAGGTGATCGGCAGCGACCCGCGCCAGCTCTCCGGCGCGACGCGTCCTTTCAGGTTGCGGAGCAGCGGCAGCGCGTCGCCGTACGAGATCGGCAGCACGGGAATCTTGAGCAGCGTCTTTGCGTCGGCGCGTTCCAGTTTCTGCGCGCCCGGTTCCGACGCGCGTCCCGGCGTCAGCGGATCGCCGGGATAGATCGGCATGTCCATCACGCTGCCGCGCTGCACGCCCTGCTCCGGGCGGTACGCGCCGAGCGGGTACGTGTCCCCTTCGAAGTAGCCGTCTTCGTGCGGGTCCGAGTAAATGATGCAGCCGACGGCGCCGTGCTCCCACGCGACTTTCGGCTTGATGCCGCGCCAGCTCTGTCCGTAACGCGCGATGACAATCTTTCCCTTGACGTCGATGCCGAGCTTGTCGAGCTGCTCGTAGTCGGCGGGCGTTCCGTAATTGACGTAGACGAGGTCGGCCGTCACGTCGCCGTCGGCCGAGTACGCGTTGAACGTGGGCAGCTGCCCGTCGTCTTCGGAATCCTTGTCCTGCTCGACCCGCGGTTCCTTCAACGTGGCCACGTACTTCTCGGGTTCCACCAGCTCGACGCGCCGCTCCTTCGGGTACGGCATCAGCGCTTCGAACTGCTCGATCGACGCGTTCAGGCCCGCGGCCTTGAAGCGCGACAACACGTACTCGGCGACCTTGCGGCTGTTCGCGCTTCCCGCGTGATGCGGCGCCTGCGTGATGACCCGCATGTATTCGCGGAGGTTGTCCGGCTTCGGGATCGCCTTGAACTTCTCCTCCGCCTGCCGCTCGGCGGCGGCGCCGTCGCTCGTGAAGCCGCGGAGCGCCGCGGGCGGCTGGCTGTTGGCGAGTGGGGATATGACGAACGTGAAGAGGAGCGCGGTGACGCTCGAGCGTCTAAGCATCGTGTGTCGTGTCCGATCGTTCCGCTGCGTTCGCGAGCGTCCGGACCGCCTGGACCATGGACATCAGTCCAAGACCTTTGCCCATCGAGATATTCTGCCGGAAAATCTTTTCGACGATGTCGGGGGTGACCTGGGCGATTTCCCGCGCGGGGAGTCCTGAGAGGGTCTTGCCGAGAATCGCGGCGAGCGCTTTGGCCGACACGCCCGCCGGATTCTCGACGGCGAAGTACAGGTCGAGCGTCGCGTTCGGCCGCTTCACCGCCCACACATAGGCCTCGGACTCGCACTGCGGGACCTGATGCGATTTGGCGAACGGCCGCGTCGCGACCTCCGCCGGCACCTCGCGGAACTGGTCCGCGTAACTCAGCAACAGCCCGGTGCGGTCGGCCGGATCGAACATCTCGAAGGTGTCGACGAGCTGCTGGAGTTTCGGAGGCAGAATCCGATCATTTCTCAATCGGTACCCCGACCAGATTACCCCATTCCGTCCAGCTGCCGTCGTAGTTGCGCACGCTCTTGAAGCCGAGCAGGTACTTGAGCGCGAACCACGTGTGGCTGCTGCGCTCGCCGATGCGGCAGTACGCGATCGTTTCCTTCTTCGGCGCCAGCTTCTGGTCCTGCTCGTACAGTTTCTTCAACTCGTCTCCCGTCTTGAACGTTCCGTCGTCGGGGTTGATCGCGCGCGCCCACGGGACGCTCTTCGCGCCTGGGATGTGACCGCCGCGCAGCGCCCCTTCGTTCGGATAGTCCGGCATGTGCAGGCGCGTGCCGGCGTATTCCTCCGGGCTCCGCACGTCAACGAGCTGCCCGCGCTTCTTCAGATGCGACATGACGTCGCCGCGGAACGCGCGGATCGGCTTGTCCTGGCGCGGCTTCGACTTGTATTTCGCGGGCGGATAGGACGGCACGTCGCGGGCGAGCGTGCGGTTCTCCTTCTGCCACTTCACGCGGCCGCCGTCCATCACCTTCGCCTTCTTGTGCCCGAACAACTGGAACACCCAGAAGGCGTAGCACGCCCACCAGTTGTTCTTGTCGCCGTAGAACACGACCGTCGTGTCGGGCGTGACGCCGATGCGCGCCATCAGCCGCTCGAAGCCTTCTTTCGTGATGTAGTCGCGGCGGACCTGATCGTTGAGGTCGGCGGTCCAGTCCACGTGCACCGCGCCCGGGATGTGGCCGGACGCGTAGAGGAGCGTGTCCTCGTTGGATTCGATCAGCCGGACGTTGCGATCGTTGAGGTGCTGCTCGACCCAGTCGGTCGACACCAGCGCATCGGGGTTCTTGTAACCGCGTTGCTCGATGGGAGTGGCCATGTCGTCCTCCTCGCTCGTTTCGTCATCCTCGCGTGACGAAATCGGAGAATGACGAACAGGCGCTTCAGTTATCCGTGTGGGTACAGGCGCAGTGCCCGCCCTGCGCCCGACAGGCGGGGATCGCTTCAGCCGCCGGCTCGCCGTAGCCCTGGCGAAGGCGGCCCACCATGCCCGGACTCGAGACCAGTTTTCGCAGCTCGGCCCCCTGACACGCGGGGCACGCCGGTTTTCGGTCGGCGGTGACGAACGCCTCGAATCGCCGGCCGCAGTCCCGGCACTCGAACTCGAACAGAGGCATTGCGCGGATTATATCAGTCCCTTGTCCCTCGTCCCTGGTCCCGGGTCCCTGGTCTCGGGTCCCTGGTCCCGCGTCCTTTGTCCCTCGTCCGACGCAGGACCAAGGGACACAGGACCAGGGACACAGGACGAAGGACCCAGGACGAGGGACTAGGGACGAGGGACCGGACGCTCTTCGGCGGCGCCGCGCCGAGCTGGCGCAGCATCGTCGTGATCTGGCCGCGGTGGTAGCTCCCGTGGTTCACGACGTGCTGCAGCATCTGCCAGAACGGTGACGCGCCCGCCTGCCCGTTGAGCAACGTGTACTCGAACGTTCGCGCGACCCCGGCGTCGGCCGAAGTAACACGGAAATGCTGATTGCTGATTGCTGAATTAGATCTCGATGCTTTCAGTCAGCATTCAGCATTCTTCTATTTCATCCCCATGTTTGCCGCCGTGAACGCCCACAGGTCCGCCGCTTCGGCGACGCGCTTCTCCGTCGGGCGGTAGCCGTGCGACACGTTCGTCTCCACCCGCACCAGGATCGGCTTGTCGCACGTCTGCGCGGCCTGCATCGCGGCGATGAACTTGAACGTGTGCGATGGGACCACGCGGTCGTCGTGGTCGGCGGTGGTGGCGAGCGTCGCGGGATAGCACGCCGGTTTGACGTTGTGCAGCGGCGAGTACTTGATCAGGTAGGCGAACTGCTGCGGATCCGAGGACGATCCGTATTCCGTTGCCCATGCCTTCCCGCCGGTGAACCTGTCGTACCGGAGCATGTCCATGACGCCGACGGCGGGGAGAGCAACCGCGAAAAGATCCGGCCGCTGTTCCTCGACGGCGCCGACGAGCAGTCCTCCGTTCGAGCCGCCCATGATCCCCAGCCTCGCGGGCGACGTGTACTTTTCCTTGATCAGGTACTCGGCGACGGCGATGAAATCGTCGAAGACGTTCTGTTTCTTCTCGAGCATCCCGGCCTTGTGCCAGCTTTCCCCGTACTCGGCGCCGCCGCGCATGTTGGCGGTCACCCAGACGCCGCCCATTTCGAGCCACGCCGGCACGTCCGACCGGTACGTCGCCGTCGTGCTGATCGAGAATCCGCCGTAGCCGTAGAGCATTGTCGGGTTGCCGCCGTCGCGCGGCAGATCCTTCCGTGCCGTCATGAAGAGCGGCACGCGCGTGCCGTCCCTGGACGTCGCGAAGAGCTGCTTCGTCTCGAAGCGGCTGACGTCCACGGGCGGCTGAGGCGCCTCGAACGGCGCGCTGGCGCCGGTCTTCAGATCGTACGAAAACACGGTCGTCGGATAGAGCGGCGACGTGAAGCCGAAGAACATCTGCGAATCGTCCTGGCGTCCGCTGATGCCCAGGATGGCGCCGGGACCCGGCAACCTGATCTCGCTCTGCGGCGCGCCGTCGAGCGAGAACGTGTTGAGGCGGCTCTGCACGTCCACGAGATACTCGGTGACGATCCGCTCGCCGAGGAGCGCGACGTTTTCGATCGCCTGCTTACCCTCGGGGACGACGGTCTTCCACGCCGACGCGTCCGGGTGCGTAACGTCGATCGCGACGACCTTGCGGTTCGGCGCGTTCAGATCGCAGCGGATGTAGACCGTCGAGCCGTGGTTCCCGAACGGCGCGTACTCCGCGTCGTCTTTCTCGACGATCGGCTTGATCGGCGCCGCGACGTCTGGATGCTGCGCGTCGCCGAGATCCGCGAAGTAGAGACGGTTGTTGTTGTCCGACCCCTTCGACATCGTCACGAAGAGATACCGGCCGTCCTCGGTGACGGCGCCGCCGATGAACCATGTCGGGAGGTCTTTGCGTTCGTAAATCAGCCGATCTTCCGCCTGCGACGTGCCGAGTCGATGGTAGTACAGCGCCTGGCCGGAGAGCGCCGCCTCGAGGACTTTGCCCTTCGGCGGCTCCGGGTACCGCGAGTAGAAGAAGCCGCGGCTGTCGTTGGTCCACGACAGGCCGGAGAACCGGACCCACTTCACCTCGTCGGTCAGGTCTTTCTTCGTCGCGACGTCGCGGACGTGCAGCACCTGCCAGTCCGCGCCTCCTTCCGACAGCGCGTAGGCGACGCGCGCCGCGTCGGGGGACGCCGCGGTCGTCGCGAGCGCGACGTCGCCGTTCGGCGAGATGACGTTCGGGTCGAGGATGATGCTCGCCGGCGCCGTCAGGCTCGCCCGCATGTACAGCGGCGACTGCGGCAGCTTGCCGGTGTCGTTCATGCGGTAGAACAACCGTCCTGCCTGGATTTCGGGAACGCCGGTGCGGCGATACGTGAAAAGCGTGCTGATGCGATCGTGCAGCGCCTTGCGCATCGGCAGCCGGGCGAGATCCTCGAACGTCACCTTGTTTTCGGCGGCCACCCAGTCGGCGACCTCTTTCGAGTCGAGGTTCTCCATCCATCGGTAGGGATCGGGCACCTTCGTGCCGAAGTAATCGTCGACGACGGGCCCTTTCGTCGTGGCCGGATAGGACGGCCGGGCGGACTGCCGCCCGGACGCCGGCGCCGACAGACACAGCGCGGCCGCGGCGGCGCAGACGAGCAAGCGGTGGGTGTTGAGCATGGGGAATAT
>QHWR01000086.1:0-1675 GCA_003223835.1 Acidobacteriota bacterium
CGGTCTTCGTGAAATCCGCGGCATAAAAAGCGAGGGCCAGCGCCGGGACCACTCAGCGGTCCGGCGGCTGGCCCTCGACGAAATGATTGGTGTGGCTCAGGGCCTCGGCGCCGCGTGCGCGGGTTCCGCGCCCGTGCGGTGTCGCCGGAGGATGCTCTCCATCTGATCCTTCAACTGCAGTTTCCGCTTTTTCAGGGTGACTTCTTCGAGCTGTTCGGGTTCCGACAGATATGAGCGTGCGGCCAGATTGTGGATTCGTTCGTCGAGGTCGTGATGCTGGGTAGCGAGCTGGCGGAATTCATCGTCGGTCTGCAGCAAGCGCTGCTTCAGCTCTTCGAAGTCTGTCGGCATCTCCGCCTCCTTCTGTGCGGTGGACCTACTTGCGGGCATTCATACGCGCAACCTACCACAAGACCCGACCGTCTTCAAGGTTGCGATGGCTCATCGGCGGGCGCGGGGAACTCTTCAATGGATAACCGGTCGCGCCAGAGAATCAGGGCGTCTTCGTCCGGCTGCGTGTAGTACCGCTCCCGCACCGCCGTGACGTGGAATCCCAGGCGCTCATATAACAGGAGCGCTGCTTGATTGGACGCGCGAACCTCCAGCGTGGCCTTTCGGACGCCCGCGGCGGCCGCCTCGCCGAGCACGCGCGTCAGCAGCCGCGTGGCCACGCGGCGTCGCCGATGCTCCGGCGCGACCGCCAGCGTGTTGATGTGCAGCTCGTCGAAAATGATCCAGCACGCGCAGAACGCGACGACGCGGCCGTCGTCGCCACGCGCGACGAAGAGCCGCGTTACGTCCGAGTTGCGGAGCTCCCAGACGAGCGTCTCCCGGGACCACGGGTTCGTGAACGACGCGAGCTCGAGCGCGACGATGTCATCCACCACGCGGTCATCGTCGCCGGTGGGGACGATGCGTTCGATGCGCATCAGCCGTGGCGCCGGCGCTCGCGTGCGAGTTCGGCGTCGGGACGCCGGACGTAGACGGGCACAATCGCGTGCGGCGCGACGGCGATGGACGGGGTGGCGTTCGCGATCTCCGCGATCGCGCCGGCGAGCAGCGGCACCTCGTCGACGACGAGCGCGCCGGCCGCGCGGGCGATAATCTCGTGACGGTAGCGGACGGCTCCCGTCCCAACGAACGTGATCGGCCGCGACGCGGTGAGCGCGTCGCGCCAGGAATCGAGCGTGCGGTCCGGCGGGAGCGCGGTTGCCGCGCGCACGAGGGTGCCGTCTTCCGAGTACAACGCCGCGAAGACCTCGCCGCGCCGGGCGTCCATCCACGCGGCGATCGCGGTGCCCCGATGTCGCAGCCGCCACGCGTGCGCGTCGAGCGCGGGCACCGGCGCGGCCGGTTTGTGATGCGCGAGCGCGAGCCCTTGCATCGACGCGATGCCGACGCGGAGACCGGTGAACGATCCGGGGCCGCTCGCGACGGCGAAGAGATCGACGTCGGCGAGCCGCGCGCCTGCGGCGTCGAGAACGGCCATCAGCTCGCGTGGCAACCGCTCGGCGTGCATCCGGGTGTCGTCGCCCGCGCGCTCGACGACAACGACGCCATCACGAAACAGCGCTGCGCTGCCCGACGCCGTCGTCGTGTCCAGCGCAAGAATCAGCATCGCGGCCGCAATGTTATACTCGCCCAACCCCCCGATGTCCTCCTCGTCCGTTTCCCA
>QHWR01000086.1:1711-4892 GCA_003223835.1 Acidobacteriota bacterium
CATGGGCGACTTCTACGAAATGTTCTACGAGGACGCGCTGACGGCGGCGCGCGCCCTCGATCTGACGCTGACGTCGCGATCGAAGGACGCGAACGGCGGCGCGATTCCGATGTGCGGCGTTCCGTTTCACGCCGCGGACACGTACATCGCGCGGCTCGTGCGCAAAGGGTTCCGCGTCGCGGTCTGCGAGCAGGTCGAGGATCCGCGAAAAGCCAAGGGCGTCGTGCGGCGGGAGGTCGTGCGCGTCGTGTCGCCGGGGACGCTGACCGACGCCGGCTATCTCGAGGCGCGCGAGCCGGCGTTTCTGCTTGCGCTCGCGCCGGCGCATCCAGGACCTGGCTTTGGCGCGGCGCTGCTCGACGTCTCGACGGGAGAATTCACGACCGCCGAGTACACCGGCTTCGACGGACGCCAGGCGCTCAGCGACGAGATCGCCGTCCTGCAGCCGCGCGAGGTCGTCGCGCCGGCGGGGTTCGACGCCGTCGCGGCGCTCCTGCGCGACGCGCGAGCGGAGGCGCGCATCACGAACGCCGACGCGTGGACGTTCGAGCTGGAATCCGCGCGCCGCACGCTCCTCGCGCAACTGCGCGCGCAGAGCCTTCACGGATTCGGGCTCGACCGCGCTCGTCCAGTACTTGAAAGATACGCAGAAGGCGGACCTCGCGCACGTCCGCGACGTCACGTTCCGGACCGGCGCCGATTGTCTCCTGATCGATCCCACCACGCTCAAGAACCTCGAGGTCCTCGAGGCGGCCGACGGCGGGCGCAGCGGATCGCTGCTCGAGGAAATCGATCGGACGATGACGCCCATGGGTGGGCGTCTGTTGCGCGGCTGGCTGCTCCGTCCGCTGGTCTCCCTCGAGCGCATTCAGGATCGGCTGGATGCGGTCGAAGACCTGGCATTTCGCGCGACCGCGCGCACGAAGCTGCGCGACACGTTCAAGAGCATTCACGACCTCGAGCGTCTCGTCGCGCGCGCGGCGCTCGGCGCGGCCGGTCCGCGCGATCTCGTCGGTCTCCGTCAGTCGATCGCCGCGGTTCCGCGCGTCCGAATGCTGCTCGAGGAATTCCAGGCGCCGCTCGTCCGCAGCCTCGCCGCCGAACTCGACGATCTCGCGGACGTTCGCGACGACCTCGATCGCACGCTGATCGACGAGCCGCCGCCCGTCGCGCGCGACGGCGGCGCGATCCGCGACGGCGTCGATCCGGAGCTCGACGAGCTTCGCGACATCAGCCGATCCGGCCGGCAGCGGATCGCCGAAATGGAGGCAGCGGAGCGCGCCCGTACGGGCATCGGGTCGCTCAAGATCCGCTATAACCGCGTGTTCGGGTATTACATCGAGGTCTCGAAATCGAATCTCGCGAACGTGCCGGCGGACTATCACCGCAAACAGACCATCGCGGGCGGCGAGCGCTACATCACGCCCGGGCTGAAGGAGTACGAGGACAAGGTTCTTGGCGCCGACGAGCGGATCGTCGAGCGCGAGAACGAGCTGTTCGAGGCGCTGCGCGCGCGCGTCGCGGCGCAGGCGCCGCGGATTCAGGAAACGGCGCGGGCCCTTGCGGCGCTCGACGCGCTGGCGGCGCTCGCCGACACCGCCGCCGTCCAGAACTACACGAAGCCGCTCATGCACGCGGGCGATGAGCTGATCGTGACCGACGCGCGGCACCCCGTCGTCGAGCGTCACGTCGCCGATGCGTTCGTTCCGAACGACGTCACGCTCGATGCGGCCGCGCAGCAGTTGATCGTGCTGACGGGCCCGAACATGGGCGGCAAGTCGACGTATCTGCGCCAGACCGCTCTGCTCTGCCTGCTCGGCCAGGCAGGGTCGTTCGTGCCGGCGCGCAGCGCCAAGCTGCCGATCGTGGATCGTCTGTTCGCGCGCGTCGGCGCGTCGGACAACATCGCGCGCGGACAGTCGACGTTCATGGTCGAGATGCAGGAGACGGCGAATATTCTCCACGCGGCGACGTCGCGCAGTCTCGTGATCCTCGACGAGATCGGCCGTGGCACCGCGACGTTCGACGGGCTGAGCCTCGCCTGGGCGGTTGCGGAACACCTCGCGTCGAACGCCCGCGCGCGTCCCAAGACGATCTTCGCGACGCATTATCACGAGCTGACGGACCTTGCCGACGCGCTTCCCAACGTCGCCAACTTCCACGTCGTCGTACGAGAATGGAACGACGACATCGTGTTCCTTCGCAAGGTCGTGCCGGGACGGTCCGATCGCAGCTACGGGATCCAGGTGGCGCGCCTTGCGGGGCTGCCGCCGGCCGTTGTCGCGCGCGCCCGCGAAATTCTGATCGGACTCGAACGCGACGAGCTGTCGCGCGGCGGCCGCCCCTCGCTCAGCGGCCGGCCGTCCGAGCAACAGCAAATGGGCCTGTTCCAGGCCGCCTCGTCGGGAGATGATCCGCTGCGGCGCCGGTTACGCGAGGTCGACGTCAATCACGTCACGCCGCTTCAGGCGCTGACGCTGCTCGCCGAACTCAAATCGCAGGCCGACGAGTAGCGTTCGTGGCTGCGAGCCCCGTCGTGTCCTTCGTGCTCGCCGGGGCCGTGGCCCTCGGATGCGCCCTGATCTCCGCGTGCAGCCGCGGGCGCTCTGAAGGCACGGCGATCATCGTGGGCGCCGCGAACTCCGCGATCAACCTGGATCCGCGCGTCGCGGCCGACGAAGCGTCGCAGAAGGCGCATCAGCTTCTTTACAACTCGCTCGTCCGCATCGGCAGCGACCTTCGCATCGTCCCGGAGCTTGCCGAGTCCTTGCAGCAGCCCGACGATCGCACCTACGTCGCGCACCTGCGGCGCGGCGTGCGCTTCCACGACGGCCGCGAGTTGACCGCCGACGACGTGGCGTACACGTTCCGCAGTTTTCTCGATCCGACATTTCAGGGACGGTCCGGCGCGTACCGGTTGCTTGCCTCGGTCGAGATCGTCGATCGCTATACCGTCGCGTTTCACCTCAAGGAGCCCTTCGGATCGTTTCCGATCAACCTGGTGATGGGGATCGTGGAGGCGGGCTCCGGCGCGGCGAACGCGCGCGCGCCGATCGGCACCGGCCCGTACAAGCTCGTGTCGTTCAAACCTGACGATCGCGTCGTGCTCGCGCGCTTCGACGGCTACTTCGACGGTCCCGCCAAGAATGACGGCATCGTCCTGAAAGTCGTCCCCGACGAT
>QHWR01000086.1:4910-29950 GCA_003223835.1 Acidobacteriota bacterium
CTGGGCCCCGACATCGTGTGGCAGCTCCAACAGGACGGACGGCTGCGCGTCGAAACGTCGCCCGGGACGGATTACGCGTACATCGGTCTGAACCTGCGCGATTCGATCCTGCAGCATCTCGAAGTACGACAGGCGATCGGCTACGCGATCAATCGCGATGCGATCGTGCGGTACTTGCGGCGCGGCCTGGCGCGGACAGCGGTCGGCATCGTTCCGCCGATGTCATGGGCGTTTCAGCGAGACGTGTTCGATTTTCACTACGATCCCGCGCAGGCTCAACGCCTGCTCGACGCCGCGGGTTTTCGAGACCCGGACGGTGACGGCCCGCGACCGCGATTTTCGCTCGCGCTGAAGACGTCCACGTCGGAGGTCTATCGAATTCAGGCGGCCGCCATCCAGCGCGACCTCGCGCAGGTCGGGATCGCCCTCGACATCCGGTCATACGAACTGCCGACGCTGTTCGGCGACGTCGTCCGCGGCAACTTTCAGCTCTACACACTGCAGTTCGTCGGGGTGACCGATCCGGACATGCTCCGGCGCGTCTTTCATTCGAAGCAGGTGCCCCCCGCGGGATTGAACCGCGTCTTCTATCGAAACGCCGACGTGGACCAGCTGATCGAGCAGGCGTCGGCGGCGACGCACGACGAACAGCGCCGAGCGTTCTACGCCCGCGCGCAACAGATCATCGCGCACGACGTGCCGTACATCGGTCTTTGGTACAAGACGAACGTCGCGGTGTTCCAGCCCGACATCCACGGCGTCCGCCTTTCTCCAATCGCGGACTTCACATTCTTGAAAGATGTCTATCGTCAGTAGGATGCTGGCGTCGCTCGTGTTGGCCGGCGCCGCTCTGTCGTTCGCGTCCGAGTCCAACGCCGCGACACGCTACGACTGGCGCTTCCGCTTCCGGACGCTGACGACGCGGCATTTCGAAATTCATTTTCATCAGGGGGAGGCCGCGCTCGCGCGCCGGGTGGCGGCGATCGCGGAGGAGGTTCGGGACCAATTGGACCCCGCGCTCGGCAGGCCTGCCGCGCGCGTGCACGTGATCCTCGTCGACCAGAACGACCTGCCGAACGGATGGGCGACGCCCGTTCCGCGCGACACGATCGAAATCACCGCGACGCCGCCCAGCGGCGACAGCCTCATCGGCAACACCGACGACTGGCTGCGCCTGGTCCTGACCCACGAGTACACGCACATCGTGCACCTGGATCGCAGCCGCGGCTGGATCGGCGGCTTGCGCCGCGTGTTCGGTCGCGTTCCGGTGCTGTTCCCGAATCAATTCCTGCCCGTCTGGCAGATCGAGGGCATTGCAACCGACGAAGAGAGCGCGATGACGGGCGGGGGACGTGTACCCGATCCCGGGTTCCGCACGATTGTTGACGTCGCCGCGGCGAACAGTCGATTCGAGCCGATCGATCGCGCGAGCGGCGGGCTCGTGGATTGGCCGTCGGGCATCGCGCCCTACGCGTACGGCGCGTATTTCCATCAGTTCCTCGTGGACCGCTACGGCGCGGAGAAGCTGCGCGAGCTCTCCGACGCCACCGCGGGGCGGATTCCGTACCTCGGCGCCGGCGCGTTCCGCCGCGTCTATGGCCGGTCGGTCGGCGCCCTGTGGGACGAGTTCGCGCGCGCCCGCGAGCGGGACGCCAGCGGCCGCGGGCGGAGCGTGACGGATGCAAACGCCCGGCGGCTGACGTCGCACGGGTTCGTCGTCGACGCGCCTCGGTTTGCGCCGGACGGCATCCTGTATTACAGCGTCGCGAATGCGGACGGCTTTCCTGCGCTCATGCAACTCGACGTCGCGGGCCGATCGACGCGCGTGGCCTGGCGATATCTTGGAACGCGCACGGCGCCGGTTGGTGACTGGATTGTTTTCGATCAGCTGCAGTTCATCCGCTCGACGGATCTGCGGTCCGATCTGTACGCCGTGCGGCGCAGCCAGGGCTCGGTCCGCCGCTTGACTCACGGCGCTCGCGCGGCGGACGCGGACGTCTCATCGACCGGCCGCGTTGTCTGCATCATCGACGGCGCCGCCCATCGCGCGCTGGCGACGACGACGTTCGCGGACGGGAAGGTCGGGCCGCTGCGCACGCTCGTTGCGGACGCGGACGCGGTGTTCGCGGGACCGCGCTGGTCCCCGGATGGCGCGCGGATCGTCGCCGAGCGGCGCCTGATCGGCGGACCGTCGGAGTTGGTGTTCGTCGATCCCGCAAGCGGCGCGACGAACGTCGTCGCCGAAGCCGCGGGCGCGCGGCTCGTCACGCCCGCGTGGATGCCCGATGGCCGCACCGTGATGTTTGCGAGCGATCGCGATGGGGTCGCGTTCAACCTCTACGCCCTCGACGTCACGACCGGCGCCGCGTGGCAGATTACGGATTCCCGGTCGGGCGCGCGATCGCCGGAGCCATCACCGGACGGCCGCCGAGTGGTGTACGTCGGTTACACCGTTCAGGGGTATGACCTGTTCGAACTGCCGATCGACCGATCGACCTGGCGGCCGTTGCCGGACGACGTCTTCCGGCCGAAGCCCGCGCCGGCGAAGACGGCAACACAAGCGTCCGGCGAACGCGCTGGCGATAGGGATCGGGCGAAGGAGCGCAGCTATCAACCGTGGCGCACGCTTCTGCCGACGTGGTGGACGCCAACCATCGCGTCCGATGCAGGCGAAGTGTTGCTCGGAGCCGCGACGGCGATGACCGACGTCCTCGGGTGGCATTCGTACGCGGCGGGCGCGGCGTGGACGGGCGGCCGCGCGCGCCCGGATTGGACGGTGGCCTACGCGTACGACCGTTGGCCCCCGACGCTGTTCGCGAGCTACTCGGACGACACGGATCCGATCACGGCGGGGACCGTGCGCAGTCGTGAAGCCGTCGCCGGAGCGCTGCTGCGAATCCGCCGCGTTCGTGAAACGCACACATGGCTTGGAGCATTCGACGCCGAGCGCGATGACGTTTCCTGCGACGCCTGTGCGGTCCCGCGCCGCTCGTTCGACCGCCGCTCCTTCCGCGCAGGCTGGCTGTACGACAGCCGTCGCGCCTACGGCTACTCGATCGGCCCGGAGGAAGGCGTCCAGCTCGAAACAGCGATCGAGCTGACGCGACGTGCGATCGGCGCCGACGATGACGCGACCGCGGCCATCGGCGATGCGCGTGGATACTGGCGTCTCTTCGGACGACACACGGTGCTGGCGGCGCGAGCGGCGGGCGCCGCGTCGTGGGGTGCCGCGTCGGCGCGCCGCACGTACGGCGCCGGCGGCCCCGGACCGGTCGTCGCCGGCTTTGACTTCGGTCACGACAGCATCGGCCTGTTGCGCGGGTTCGGCGCCGGCGCGATCGACGGCACGCATGCCGCCGTCGCAAACGTCGATCTTCGTGTGCCCCTTCTGCGGATCCAGCGCGGCATCGCCACCTGGCCGGTATTCCTGAGCACGCTTCACGGCGCTGCGTTCTTCGACGCCGGTGACGCGTGGGACCGCAACGTCGCATGGTCCGATCTGCGCTCGTCGACCGGCGTCGAACTGTCGCTCGACACCGTCCTCGGCCATTACTTTCCGGTGACGTTCGCCGCGGGCGTCGCACTCACCCGCGATCCCGCCGGCGATCGACAGCACGTTGCCGTGTTCGGACGAATCGGCCGAGCATTCTGAATGCGGAGCGCGGTCGCTGCTCACGTTCGGTGGAAGCACTCGTCTGCCGTTCGTGGCAGAATATGCGCGGCATGAAGACGAAATCGCGTTTTCTCCGTGTACCGATCGAGCCGTTCACGGTCGAAGCGGGTATCGGGGCCGACGCGCTCCTCGCGCGGATGGAACGCGTCTCCTTTCAGGGACGCAATCTCGCGACGGCGCGCCGAATCTGGGAGAAGATGCTCGGCGACGACTGCACGATTTTCCTGGGCGCCGCCGGCGCGCTCAGCGCGGGCGGCATGCGGCTCATCGTCGCCCACCTCGTCGCGCACCGCTACGTCGATTGCCTTGTGTCCACCGGCGCGAATCTCTATCACGACCTGCACGAAACGCGCGGCCGCCGGCATTACCTGGGGTCGCCGCGCGAAAACGACGCGGCGCTGCAGGCGGATCACATCGACCGCGTCTACGACACGTACGCGAGCGAAGACGAGTTCGTCGACAACGACGAGTGGATCGCCGCGTTCGCGCTGACGCTCGAACGCCGCCCGTACACCACGCGCGAATTCCTGTATCGGCTCGGCGAATATCTCTGGAAAGAGACGTCTTCCGAAGGGATCCTGACGTCGGCCTATCGCGCGAACGTTCCGATCTTCTGCCCGGCCATCGCCGACTCGTCGATCGGCATGGGCTTGTCGCAGGCCCGCCATCGCGACGCGACCGCCGGCCAGATGGACGTCATCGGCGACATCATCGAATCGGCCAATCTCGTCATCAGCCATCCACGGACGGCGTCCGTCGTCCTCGGCGGCGGGACGCCCAAGAACTTCATCAACCAGGCGAGCGTGCAGGCGGAGTTCTACGACGACCGCGTCGGCGGGCATCGGTACGCGCTGCAGATCGTCACGGATGTGCCGCATTACGGCGGGGCGTCGGGATCGACGCTCGAAGAAGCCCAGAGCTGGGGCAAGCTCGCGACGGACGCGGAACAAGTCACCGTCCACGCCGACGTCACCGTCGCGCTCCCGCTGCTGGTCAGCGCGCTTTCCGCGAGCGCGGGCGAGGCGCTCGCGCGCCGGGTGCCGCTCCGGTTCGATCTCGCCGGCCCCGTCATGGGAGTGAATGGCCGCCCTTTTCCGCGGGCACGTTTCGAGGCACGCCAGTAATGGAGTATCCGTTCCGTTACGATCACATCGTGCCGCTCGGCTTCGGCGGCACGCTTCCGCACACGACCACTTTCGACGATTCCGCCGTTGTCGTGCTTCCAATCCCCGTCGATCGCACCACGTCGTACGTCGGAGGCACGCGCATGGGACCTCACGAGATCCTGCAGGCCTCGTCGCACATGGAGCTGTGGGACGAAGAACTCGGCGTCGACGTGCACGGTGTCGGCATCTTCACGCTGCCGGAGATGGAACTGCCGTTCGGCGAGGTCGAGTCGCTGCTCGACGAAATCGAGCGCGTCGCCTACGAGGTCATCGGCCGCGACAAATTCCTGCTCTCGCTCGGGGGAGAACATTCCATTACCCCGGCGCTCGTCTCGGCGGCGGCGCGGAAGTACCCGGGCCTCTCCGTCCTGCGCAGCAGAATCATGCGTGCGCGATGCGCCGCACGCTGGAACACGCGCGGATTACGCAAGTCGGCGTCCGGAGCCTCTCCACCGACGAGGCAAGGGTGCTCCGCAAATTGGCGACGACGGTGTTTTATGACGTCTCGATGCGGCGGGACCACAACTGGGTCGCCCGCGTCGTCGAGACGTTGAGCGACGACGTGTATGTGACGGTGGATGTGGACGGCATGGACCCGGCAATCATGCCGGCGACCGGGACGCCGGAGCCCGGCGGCCTGTCGTGGCCCGAAATCACCGAACTCCTCCGGGTGACCGCCGAGCGACGCCGTGTCGTCGCGGCCGACATCGTCGAGCTGAGCCCTATCCCAGGCATCGTCGCGCCGAACTTCCTGTGCGCGAAGCTCGCCTACAAGCTGCTGACCTACCGCTTCCAGAAGCATCCCAAGGCGGATCGGGGCGACTGACCGCTCGATCCTGCGGCTCCCCGGCCCTTTCAGGGGGCTCGGGAGGCTGTATACGAGGTATACTGCCGTCGTGAGGCAGGACCTGATTGCCGAAGCGACCGAGGCGCTCCAGCAGGGACACGGCGCCGACGCGGCGGCCGTGCTCGTTCGCGCGCTCAAGGAACCGTCGCTGAGACGGGAGGAGCAGGTGCAGCTCCGCTGCGCGCTGGCGGAGGCGTGGCTCCTTCAGGATGACCTTCGACGTGCCACGGAATCGCTCGGTGCGCCCCCGGGCGAGCGCGAGCGGCTCGACCCGGCGCGTCTCTCCGAGTTGTGGCGGCTGCACGGACGGCTGGCTGTCGCGCGCGGCGAGCCGTCGCGCGGCATCGCGTTTCTCACGCGTGCCCTGAAGCAGGCGGAACGCGCGCACGATTCGGGGGCGATCGGGCTCGCCCACTACGAGCTGGGCCTCTGCTATCGCCACGTCGGAGACACCGGCATCGTCCGCGATCACCTCGCGCAGGCCGCGTCCGCGCTGCACGCGGCGGGCGACCGCCGTCATCTCGCGATGGTCCATTCGCTGTCGGGCATCGCCCTCGCGCAGGAAGGACGTCTCGACGAGGCGATGGCCGCGCTCCGGCAGGCCGAACGCCTTGCGCACTCGGTGCAGGCGGGGGACGTTCTGGCGACCGTCTGCGGCAACCAGGCGAACGTCGCGATGATGCAGCATCGTCACGACCAGGCGCTCGCGCTCGCGGAGCGCAGCGTTGAGCTGCAGGAACAGGCGGGAACGCCGCATGGGCTCGGCATCGCGCTCGCGTCGCTCGGACAGATTTGCGTGCGGCTCGGGAATCTGACGCGGGCCGAGCAGGCGCTCAATCGCGCCCTCGACGTTCGCAGCCCGCTGGAGTTCATGCGCGAAACGACGGGCGCGGTGTTCGACACGCTCGCGCAGATCCATTTGATCCGCGGCAATCACGACGAGGCCAGCCGATGCCTCGCCCGATCGCGCGAAGCCTACGGTGAGCTCGAGACGCAGGCGACGCGCTGGTACGAGTGGTCGGTGCGCGTCCTCGAGGCGCGCGTTGCGCTGCGTCGCGGGAACCCCGCCCTGGCGCTCGACGTGGGGACCGAAATCCTGCGGGCGGATGACGTCCCGGCCGGATACGCGCGTCAGGCGGATCTCATCGCCGCAGAGGCGCTGCTCGCGTCGGGGCGGGTCGAAGAGACGCAGGCGCGCCTTCAACGGGTCGGCGTCGCGCTGCAGGCGCTGGGGATGAGCAGCATGTGGGGCGAGTTCCTGCGGCTGCGCGGCCGTGCGCACGCGGCGGCGGGGCGTTCGACCGAGGCGTATCACGACTTCGGGCAAAGCGTGAACGTGTTCGATCTCCTGGGAGAGCGTTATCAGGCGGCCCTCAGTTACCTCGAGCTGGGACGGCTGGCCGGCTCCGCCGGCGCGCGGTCGCGCGCGACGCGCTATCTCGTCGACGCGGGGACAATTTTCGAGTCGCTCGGCGCGGCGCCGGATCTCACGGAAACGCGTGTCGCGCTCGCCGCGATTCCCGCCGCCTCGACGGGCGGCTTCGTCGGCGTGCAGATGGACGGCGACGACGCCCTGGTGCGCCGGATCGTGGACGCCGCCGTCACCCCCGCGCTGCTCGCGAAGGAAGCGACGACCGCGTTGCTCGAGGCGTGCGACGCGCAGACGGCGGTCGTGTTCGTGCAGGCGTCGCCGAACGACGTCCGCGTGACGTCGTGGGCCGGTTGCGATGCCGAGAACGCCCGGACCATGGCCGGCGCGGCGAGTCGGCTCTTGAGCGGCGCGACCGCGCCGCTGCTGCTCCTCGAGCCGATTGGCCACGCGCCGGAAGGTCCGCGGTTCGCGGTCGTTTCCGGAATCCGCCCGTTCGCGCCGCCGTTGCTGCAGCGCTTCCGCACGCTGTGCGCGGTCGTGCGGCAGGGTTTTGAATTGTGCTCGGCGCGCGAGCGTCCCGTCGAACAGGTGCCGGGCACGCTCGAACGGCCGCTCGAGCCGCTCATCCCCGGGTTCGTGTGCGCGAGCGCGGCGATGCAGCGCGTGAGCGAACAGATTCAGCGCCTGCAGGGCAACGACCTGACCGTGCTGATCACGGGCGAAAGCGGAACGGGAAAAGACCTCGCCGCGCGCGCGATTCACGCGGGCTCGCTGCGCAAGAGCGCGATGTTTCTCCCCTACAACTGCACGAGCGCGACCCGCGAGCTGGCCGACAGTCAGCTCTTCGGCCATCGTCGCGGCAGCTTCACGGGGGCCGTGGCCGACCAGCCGGGCGTGCTCCGCACCGCCGTGGGCGGCACGCTGTTCCTCGATGAAGTCGGCGACCTCCCGCTCGACGTGCAACCGAAGCTGCTGCGATTCCTCGAGCAGGGAGAAGTCCTGCCGGTAGGCGAGACGCGGCCCATCCGGGTCGACGTCCGCGTCGTGGCCGCGACCAACGCCGACCTCGAGCAACGCGTCGCGGAAGGAACGTTCCGCGAAGATCTGTTCTACCGCCTGAGCGTCATCGGCATTCATGTCCCGCCTTTGCGCGAGCGGCGCGAAGAAATTCCGCACCTCAGCACGTTCTTCCTGCGAGAAGCGTGCGAGCGCCTCGGCAAACCGGGCATTCGCCTGAGCCCGGAGACGCTGGACATCTTCGACGTGTTCGGCTGGCCGGGGAACGTGCGCCAGCTCCGCAACGAGGTCCAGCGCGCCGTGGCGATGGCGCCGGCGGGCGGCGTCGTGACGCCGGATCTGCTCTCCCCTGTCTTCGGAACGGGGGCGGCCACCACCGACGCGCGGACGCGCATCCGGCGCGAGACGCTCGCGACCGCCGTCGAACGGATCGAACGCGAAATGATTGAGTCGGCGCTGAGCCGGTCGGCCGGCAACATCTCTCAAACCGCGCGGACGCTGGGAGTTACCCGGCGGGGTCTTTATCTCAAACTCGACCGTTTAGGGATTGCGGCGACTCGCTGACGGATACCAAGTATCCATCCCGGGAGGGTTTTGGTTAGCAAGTATCCATTTCGCGATCCCTCAAGCAGCGACCAAATCCATCAGCTAACTCACAGATCGACAGGCATTTACCTGCCTCAGCCGTGCCCCGATGGCGGGCAGGCGCGAGGCTTGATTACACATCGGTCCTGCGAAGAACCGGAGGCCCCGATGGAGCAGCGTCTACGTCTCGTGCAGGGCGGCGGTCAGCCGCGCGGCGACAAACGAATGTCGGACCGTTGTCCGCTCTGTGTCCCTGCGCAGATTGTCTGGAAAGATGCCCGCGGCACCACTCGCCTGGCGTCCGTCGTCACGCGCGACGTCAGCGAGCACGGCGTCGCCGTCGAGTGCCTCAACGGCGCCGCGATTCCGCTCTACCGGCTCGTGTACTTCCAGGTCGATCGCGACTGCCGGACCCGTCCCGAACTGCCGTCGGCGCTCAAGAAGACCAGCGTGCTGTCGGCCGTGTTCCGCGTCGGTCCGTACAGCCAGGCTACCGGCTCCCCCAGCGAATATGCGCTCCGGCTCCTCGTTGAACCGGCCCGGACCGCCGACCAGGGCGTTGCGCGCGCGCCCTGGTCCCGCGAGGACCGCGTGAGCGGCTCCGCAACGGCCGACGCCCCGCGCGTTCGTACGAACATCCGTCCGTGGCGGGCGGAGCACGCCTGGAGAGTCGGCATGGTCGTGTTGATGCGGATCGAGCGGTGGGATCCCAGGCGGGACGGTCCGCTCAGCGAGGCGGCGCTCCGGCAGAAGCTGGAGGCCCGTGGATATCAGGTATCCACCTGCACCTGGCCGCCCGGCGCCATCGTCGCGGCGCAGGCGCAGGACCGCGACCGGGTCGATGCGGTCGTCTCCGGGCTTCTGAAAGTGACCCTGGACGGCGAGTCGGCGATTCTGACCGCCGGCGACATGGTCGTCGTCCCGCGGGGCTCCGTCCGGCGGGTCGAAGTGGTCGGCCCCTCCCCCGCGCATTGCCTCGACGCGATCTATCAGCGCGACGGCATCTGACGTCCCGCTTCTACCCTTTCTTCAGCGTCGCAATCTGTTCCTTGGCTTCGACCACATAGAGCGACTGCGGGAATTCGTCCACGACGCGCGTGAAGGCGCGGCTCGCGTCTTCTTTCTTTCCCGCCTGCGCGTAGGCGCGACCGAGCTGCATCAGGACGCCATCGAGGGGCAGTTGCGACTCGCCGTCGGTCGAGAGATCCCTCAACGTCGCGATCGCCGGGTCGTTCTTCCCCTCCGCCATCAGGACGTTCCCGAGCCCGAGCCGCGCCGTGCGCCCATAGATGCTCGTCCGCCCGGCCTTGTCGATGACCGCCTGATAGTTCTGCTCGGCGTCGGCGTAGCGGCCAATCTCGGCGAGGCTCGACGCCGCGCGGTACCGCGCCGTGATGCCCGCCTCCGTGCTCGGATACTTGTTGGCGACGTCCATTAATTTCGGCAGTGCGGCGTCGGTGCGGTCGCGCTCCGTCCGAAACGTCCCGGGTTGCTGGACGGGCGGGGCGCTCCCCGGCGCGGGCGGGGGGGGCGGGACGACGGGCGCTTCCGCCACCGCCAGCGCCGACGCGAGCAGCTCCGTCGCGCGCGCGTTGCGGGCGGTCCGCCACCACGCGTACCCGCCAATCAGCACCAGCACGATGACGACGAGGGTTGCCGTCATCGTGATTTCGGAGCGGCGCTCGGCGAGGGTCTCCCGCGCGCGCTCGACGGATCGCGCGAAGTCGTTTTCCTTCAGCTTGTGACGTTCGATCCTCTTCATGGTTCTCTGGCTCGGCGGCGCGCCATCCCGCCGCAGCGCGCCTGCAACGTTACCCGCGCGAAGGCGGATGGCGCGCCCGGCCGGAATTGAACCGGCGGCCCCCCGCTTAGGAGGCGGGTGCTCTATCCGCTGAGCTACGGGCGCGTGGGAACAGGTTATTGTAACGCAGGTCGGACGAGCCGGCGGACCGCGCGATGCCGCTAGTACTGCAGCACCGTCATGACGTGCTCCCCTTGCAGTTTCTCGCGTCCGTTGAGCGCCACGAGCTCGATCAGGAAGGCCAGTCCCTCGACCGTTCCGCCAAGCTGCCGCACGAGATCGACCGTCGCGCGCGCCGTCCCGCCGGTCGCGAGGAGGTCGTCCACGATCAGGACGCGTTGCCCCGGGTCGATCGCGTCCCGGTGCATTTCGAGGCAGTCGGTGCCGTATTCGAGCGCATAACTGGCACGCACCGTTTGATACGGCAGCTTGCCCCGCTTCCGGACGGGAACGAATCCAGCGCCGATGCGGTCCGCCACGGCCGCGCCGAGAATGAAGCCGCGGCTCTCGATGCCGACGATCGTGGTGATGCCCCGATCGTGGTACGGCGTCGCCATGCTGTCGACCGCGAGCCTGAACCCCTGCGGGTCTTTGAGCAGCGTCGTGACGTCGTAAAAGAGGATGCCGGCTTTCGGAAAGTCCGGCACGTGCCGGATGCGTTGCTTGAGGGTCTCCATTTAGCTCCTGATGCTGAATCCAACCGGGCGCGCCGTAGGCGTCCGTTCGTCCACGGTGACCTCGTCGACCCGCGCCGCCGGCGGCCCTCGCCGCAGCGCGAGCTCCACGCGCTCGACCGCTTCCGCGTCCCCTTCGACGAGTGCCTCGACGCCGCCGTCCGCCGCGTTGCGCACCCACCCGTGCACGCCCTCGCGGCTCGCGGCGTCCCGGAGGAAAAAGCGGAAGCCGACCGCCTGCACGCGGCCGCGAATGAAATAGTGGCGCGCGACGAGCATATGATGAACGGCGGACGCAATTATATGCCGCGCATCCAGTCGAGCAGCTACGGCGTGTCGCGCGTGCGGCTGCTGCGGATCTTCCGCCACGGAGATCGCGACGATCCCAGAGACCTCACGATCGCGCTGCGGTTCGACGGCGATTTCACCGCGGCGTTTCGCGACGGCGACGCCGGCGGCGTGCTGCCGAGCGAAACGGTGAACAACCTGGTGAGGCGCGCGGCGTGCGAGGTGGAGACGGCGAACCTCGAGGACCTTGCGCTGCTGTTGTGCGCGCGTGTGCTCGAGCAGCATGCCGCGATCGGCCGCGTCCGCATCGACGTCGTCGAGCAGCCCTGGGCGCGGCTCGACGTGAGCGGCAAGGCGCAGGGGCAGGCGTTCACCCCGGCGGGCATGGAGCGCCGCACGACCGCCGTCACGAGCAACGGCAAACGGACGGCCGTGGTGTCGGGGATCGAGAATCTCGTCGTGATGCGGACCGCGGGGTTCGCGCCGCCGCGCCGCGCGATCGACGCCGACCAGGGACGCAGCGACGGCCTGCAGCCGCTCCTCGTCGTTGCGCTCTCCGCGCGGTGGACGTACAGCACACCGGACATTGCGTTCGCTCCGTATCGACTGGGCGCGCGTGCCGCCATCGTCGAGACGGTCGCGCGCCACGCCGCGCGCTCCCTGCATCACACGCTCTATGCCGTCGGCGACGTGCTGCTCGCGACGTATCAGGAGATCGTGGACGTGACGCTGGGCGCCGAAGAGCGGCCGTATCGTCCCGCCGATCTCTTTCAAACCGGGATCGAGAACCCTGACGTCGTGTTCGTGGCGCGCGACGAGCCCGTCGCCCTGGTCGAGGTGACCGTCACACGGGACAACGGGTCCGGCTGACCTCCTGGCTTGTGTAGCGGGCGACATATAAACAGTGGCGCGATGCGGATACGGCCCAGCCTGACCGGCCTTTCGAGCGGGCACGTCTCGTGCTCTTCCTCCGTCAGGAGGAAACGATGCTCTTTACGATCGCGGTGATTTTGCTCGTGCTGTGGTTGCTCGGCCTCGTGAGCGGCTACACGGTCGGCAATTTCATCTACGTCCTGCTGGTGATCGCGATAGTGCTCTTTCTCGTAGGGCTCGTCAGCGGGCGCCGAACCGTTTGAGCGCCAAGGAGCGTGCCGAGCCGATCCGGTGGGCCGTCGCTGGATCGGCCAAATTCTTGGCCGGTGGCCAAATGGTTGGCTCCCAAGACGGACCCACCTTCGCTGCCTCTCTGCTGATTCAGGCCTGATTCTGCACATTTTCGCCACCGGCTCGCCGGTACGTGGCTTGCTCTACTGTGGGGCGACGGAGTCTTCCGCATGCCAAGAGCCTACGGTTCCACGGCGGTGTCGTCCGGCGTCCACGGGTCAGGTGAGTTGCACGGCGCCGCGCTGTCGCACAGACACCTGCAGTGCGCGCATTGCCGAGTGCGTCGAACAGAACCGCCGCTCGGGAACCTGGCTGGGTTCGTTCATTTGCCCGAATTGCCGGAGCGAGTACTTTTACGCATATCGGTGGGGGCGGCTCCTTCGGAAGTTTTGATCGGCGATCGTTGAGCGCCGGGCCGATGCCCGGCTGTTGCGCGGCAGACAGTAGACAGCAGGCGTCAGGCGTGTAGTTCCGGTCACCTCCGGGCCGGGGCCGCGTCTTTCCAGCTCGCAGCGCTGGCCTGACGGGGATTTTTACCTGCTGTCTACTGGCTGCCGCGCTCTTTTTATCCTCGCCTCTTTCCCCTTCCGCGCCGGCTTTCTCCTTCCGCGCCGGCTTTCCCGAGGGCCATCGGTTAGCTCAGCACCTCGGTCGACGCCGGCCACGCGCTAAGGTATGAATGAGAGGTGCGCCGACCTTCCCTGCAGGCCTGGCTCCAGGAGCGACAGTACGCCACGCCTTACCACTGGCGCCAACGCGGGAACGATCGCATCGAATACCAGCTTCGCACGAAGGTCGTCTTCGAGCTGGCGGAGCTGACCTCCGCGCCGCTCGATCTGCGCCCGCGGCTGCTCGACGTCGGCTGCGGCGACGCGAGGTTCACGGCGGAGGCCGCACGCCGCGCCGACGCGGTCGGCGTCGATGTGTCGCACCGCGCGCTCGGCTACGCGCGCCGCTTCGCGGCGGACGCGCGGTTCGTCGCGTGCGGCGCCGAAGCGCTCTCGCTCCCCTCGAACGCGTTCGACGTGGTCACGCTGCTCGACGTCATCGAGCATATTCATGACGACGATGAAGCGCGGGTCGTCGCCGAGGCGCGCCGCGTCCTGCGGCCGGGCGGCCGCCTGGTCATCTCGACGAACACGGATCGAAGCGCGCGCGAGCTGAAGCACTTCCGGCACTACCCCGTCCGGCGCTTTCGCGCGTTGTTCGACGGGATGTCGGACGTAAGGTTGCTCGGCCTGATTCCGTACTTCCCGGCGCTGCGCTACCTGATGGCGGCCCCGATCGTCGGGCGCTTGTGGCGCTCCCGAATCCGGCTGTGCCATCCGGCGCACGGGCAGGTCATCCTCGGCGTCGGCCGGAAGCCGCCGCAGTAAGATCGACCGATGCGAACCGTCAACGGACTGCATCACGTCACCGCCATCGCGGGGCCGGCCCAGGAAAACCTGGATTTCTATGCCGGCGTCCTCGGCATGCGTCTCGTCAAGAAGAGCGTCAATCAGGACGATCCGGGCACGTATCATCTCTTCTACGCGGACGCCGTCGGACATCCCGGAAGCGACCTCACGTTCTTTCCGTGGTCGCAGATGGCGCCGCGCCGCGAAGGGCATGGTCTCGGCGTCGAGGTTTCGCTCGCGGTTCCACAGGACAGCCTGACTTTCTGGGGCCGCCGCCTCGAGCGGTACGGCGTCACGACCGACGCGATCGAGACGCGCTTCGGGCAGCGCGTGCTGCCGCTCGTCGATCCGCACGGCCTGCGAGTCGCGCTCGTCGAAACCGAAGGCGCGACGCGGCGCGACTTCACGCCGTGGGACGAATCGCCCGTCGCCGTCGAACACCAGATCCGCGGGCTCGAGGGCGCCCGACTATGGGAGCGCGATCTCGCGCTGACGACGGACTTCCTGGCGAGCGTGCTCGGCTTTCGACACGTGACGGCGGAGCATGGATGGCATCGCTACGAGGTCGCCGGCGGCGGGTCGGGCCGGTACATTGACGTCCGCGAAATGCGTGACGCGCGCCGCGGCGCGTGGGGGATCGGCAGCATCCATCACCTCGCGTGGCGCGTCGACGACGAGGCGCATCAACACGAATTACGCGACGACATCGAGCACGCGGGGCGGCGGCCGACGCCCGTCATCGACCGTTTCTGGTTCAAGTCCGTGTACTTTCTGGAGCCCGGCGGGGTGCTGTTCGAGCTCGCGACGGACGGCCCGGGGTTCGGCGTCGACGAAGATCTCGCGCACCTCGGTGAATCGCTGGTGCTGCCGCCGTGGCTCGAGCCGCACCGCGCCGCGATCGAGTCGATGCTGCCGCCGCTCACGCAGCCCGCGCCGACCGCGGCGTCGTGATGCCGGACCTCTCGTTTGTGCATCGATATGTGCCCGGTTCGTCGAAGTTCACGGTACTCGTCCTCCACGGGACTGGCGGCAACGAGGACGACCTGTTGCCGCTCGCGCGGGAAGTGGTCCCTTCCGCCAACCTGCTTTCGCCGCGCGGGCAGGTCCTGGAGCACGGGATGCCGCGGTTCTTCCGGCGTCTCGCGATGGGCGTCTTCGACGAACAGGACCTGAAACGGCGCGCGAAGGCTCTCGCGGCGTTCGTTCCGGAGGCCGCGGCGGCATACAAGTTCGACGCGTCGCGAGTCTACGCGCTCGGCTATTCGAACGGCGCGAACATCGCGGCGGCGGTGCTGCTCCTTCATCCCGGCGCGCTCGCGGGGGGCGCGCTGCTGCGAGCGGTGCTCCCGCTCGAGCCGGCATCGCCGCCGTCGCTCGAGGGCAAGCCGGTGTTGATCGCCGCCGGCGCCGACGATCCGTATTCGGACCGGTCGCGCGTCGAGGCGCTGAGCGACCGGCTCGCCGGCGGCGGCGCGAACGTCGAACTTCGTTGGGCGCAGCGGGGCCACGAGCTTGGAGCCGACGAACTGGACACGGTACGTGACTGGTTCCGGCGCCAGGGAATGCAGTGACGTCAACGCGTGTTCTGGGGGATGTATGACGAAGTCTCTTTCCGCCGCCGTGACGTTGTTCATCGTCGCGCTCGCAACGCCCGGCGCCGCGGTGCGGTTTCCCGATCCGGCGCAGGACATCCGTTCCGCCGTGGGCGAGCAGCGCGCTGTCTTCGCGGGCGGATGCTTCTGGGGTGTCGAGGGCGTGTTCGAACGGCTCAAAGGCGTTTCGAACGTGGTGTCGGGATTCGCGGGTGGCAGCAAGGCATCCGCGCACTACGAAATCGTCAGCACGGTGATGACTGGTCATGCGGAGTCGGTGGAGATTACGTACGACCCGAAACAGATCACGTACGGCCAGCTGCTGAAGGTCTTCTTTGCGGTCGCGCACGATCCGACGGAGCTGAATCGTCAAGGCCCGGACGAAGGGACGCAGTACCGCTCCGCGATCTTCTACGGCACGACGGAAGAGAAAGCGGTTGCCGACGCGTATATCCGCCAGCTAAACGACGCGAAGCTGTTTCGCCGGGGCATCGTCACGCAGGTCACGCCGCTCAATGGGTTCTATGCCGCCGAGGCGTATCACCAACATTTCCTGGACCGGAATCCGACGCACCCGTACATCGTCTACAACGACCTGCCGAAGATCGATCGTCTGAAAGAGATGTTTCCCCAGCTCGTCAACGATCGGTACCCGGACGCTCGCCGCCGCGAATGACGCGGCTTCGCGATTCATCGTGACGACGAGCTGCGCCGGCGCGGAACCGTCTGATGTGAAAAGTGTCTAACGTCCTCATGCTGGAACTCCGCGGCGTTTCCAAGCGGTATGGGGCGCTGACGGCGGTCAGCCGCCTCAGCTTCGCTGTACGCCCGGGCGAAGTGCTCGGCTACCTCGGCCCCAACGGCTCAGGGAAATCGACGACGGTCAAGATGCTCGTCGGCCTGATGCCCCCGACTCACGGCACGATCCTGTTCGACGGTCAGGACATCCAGGATCACCTCGTCGAATACAAGTCGCAGGTCGGCTACGTTCCCGAAGAGGCCCACGTCTACACGTATCTGACCGGTCCGGAGTATCTGCGGTTGTGCGGACGGTTACGTGGGATCGCGGCGGCGACGCTCGAACGGAAGATCGATCGCTTCCTCCGGATGTTCGAGCTCGACGGCGATTACCACGCGACGCTCGGCTCGTATTCGAAGGGCATGCGGCAGAAGATCCTGCTCTCCGCGGCGCTGCTCCACAACCCGCGCGTGCTCGTGCTCGACGAGCCGGTCTCGGGTCTGGACATCTCGACAGCGCTCGTGCTCCGGACCGCGATCAGAGCGCTCGCCGCGGACGGCCGGATCGTGTTCTACAGCTCGCACGAGCTGGACACGGTGGAGAAGATCAGCACGCGCGTCATCATCCTGCGCGCCGGACAGATCGTCGCGGACGACTCGGCGTCGCATCTCCGCGAGCTGATGCGCGCCTCGTCGCTCGAAGACGTGTTCTCGCAGCTCGCCGTCAAGGAAAACGTGGACGACGTCGCGCAGGCGATTGTCGAGACGGCGCGTCTATGACCGCGGTCGACCAGATCCGCGCGCTCACGCCGTCCTTCCTCGCCCGATTCTTCGACAACGAGATCACCGGCGGGACCGACGACTTGAAGGGCTCCTTCTTCTGGATGATCTCGTTTCTGGCGATGACGGCGTTCTGCGTCCCGGTGCTGCTGCTGGGACGGTGGGATTTCATCGCGCGCATTCGCGGGCTCGAAGCCCTCAGGGTCGCCTCCCGCGCCGACAAGACGTTCTACCTCGGAGCAGCGATGATCGCGACGGGCGTCATCACCGCGATCGTTTGGAACAGCCTGCTGGTCGACCGTCGTGACGGCCTGGTGCTGGGTGTGCTGCCGGTGCGTCATCGCATCGTCGTGCAATCCAAGCTGCTGGCGGTTGCCGCCTACATCGCGCTCGTCATCGTCGGAATGCACACGCTCGCGTCACTGCCCTTCGGCGCCTTTCTGGCTCTCGCGTCGTCTTTGGCGAGCGTTTTCGTGTTCGTGGCGGTCATCGCCGTGCAGGGGGCCACGCTCGCCGCCGTCGGGCCCCGCGCCTTCGCCCGTGTCTCGAGCTGGCTGCAGCTTGGCCTCGTTACGCTCATCGTCGCCGGATTGATCGTGCTGCCCCAGATTTCGGGCAACGTTGTGCCGGTCCTCGATGGATCCAACGGCGCGCACCGCTGGATTCTGATGACGCCGCCGCTCTGGTTCCTCGGCGTGTACGATGTCCTGCTGGGGACGTCGCATCCCGCGCTCCTCGCGCTCGCACGCACCGCCATACTCGCGCTCGCCGTGGCGGGCGCCATTGCGGCGATCGGATATCCGCTCGCCTACCGTCGCGTGATGACCGACGCCGTCGAGCATCCGGGCGGCATCGGCCGTGTCGGGCGGTCGAGTGTCGCGACGCGGTGGCTGGCTGCCGCAATCGGACGCGACGCCGTCGTGCGCGCGACCGGTCAATTCTTCCTGTCAACGATCGTACGCGTCGAACGTCACCGCTTCGCGCTGGCGCTCGCGAGTGGCGTCGCGGTCGCGTGGATCCTGCCGACCGCGGTTCGCTGGCACGTCCTCGGCGGCGAGATGCCGCTCACGCAGCCGCTCGATCTGCTCGCGCTGCCGCTCTCCACGATCGTGTTCCTCCTCGTGGCACTGAGGATTGCGGCGGCACTTCCGGCGGAATTGCCGGCGGCGTGGATCTTTCACGTCACGGCGCCGAGCGTGACGCGCACGCGCACGGGGCTTCGGCGCGTGATGCTGGGCGCAGCCGTTCTGCCGGTGATCGCCGTGTTCACTCCCGTTTACTGGGCGATCTGGGGACCGATGGTCGCGTTCGAGCATGGCGTGCTGTCGTTTGCGGCGGGCCTGCTCGTCACGGAGTATTTGCTCGGGAGCGTCGATTCGATGCCGTGCGCCTCGCCGTGGCGGCCGGAACGTGCGAATCTCCGCGGCCGCTGGCCCGTGTACACGATTGGGTTCTTCGTGCTTGCGGGGACGACGCGTTATTCGCTGACGTCGTGGGAGATGGGCTCGGCGGGCACCGTCGCCGGATTCGTGGTGCTGGTCGTCGCGCTGCTGGTCCCCGCGATCTGGCTGCGCTGGACCGCGTCACGCCGTCCAATCATCCCGCCGGACGACGAGATGCCGTACGGGATCGTGCAGCTCAACCTGGATTGATTACGCCGGCAGCCGTGGGCGCGCGCTAATCTTGCGACTTCGACGCCGTCGAGGACGTCGGCGCCGCCGAGATCGTCGCCGGCCGGTACTCGTAGACGAACGCCTTGAACTCAGGGTGGAGGAAGTCCGCGCCGAATTTGTACTGCTTCATCTCTTTGTACGCTTGATCGGCCGTCCACCCGTCGAGCGTCATCCTGTACGCCGCCGTCATCACGCCGGTCCGATGACGCCCGCCGACGCAATGCACGTAGACAGGTTGGTTCGCGGGGTCTTCCACGATGGCCAGGAATGCGGCCAACTGCGCCGCCGTCGGCGGCTCATGCGTCGTCATCGGAATCTGGAAATACCTGAGGCCGGCGGTCGCCGCCATCGTCTTCTCGTTTGCGTCGGCATCGTCGCTCGTCAGGTTGACGAGTGTCTTCACGCCGATCGATGCGAGATCCGCGTAGTCGCGACCCTCGGGCTGGGCGCCGCGATAGTACGTCCCGTCGATTCGGCCGAAGTTGTCGATGTGGATCTTCGAGAGATCCGCAACGCTCGCGCTGGCGGCCGCGTTCCTGTCCGCCGGCCGAGCGGCGGCGGGTCCTGCGAGTGAGAACGTGACGAGCAATGCGGCCGCAGATGTACGCACGAGTTTCGTATCGAATTGCATGTCGAACCTCTTCGAGAACTGTTGAGGATGTCTGCTGAGGCGCGCTGCACGCGCCACATCGACTAGAGGCAAGTCCGGTACCATGAAACGGAGCCGGGAATGTCGCGCCATCCACGGCTGGGCTATCCACGCTGCGCTCGCCCACGTCACGCCGCGGGGACATTCTTACGCGCGGAGCCTTGGCCTATAATCGGCGGATGCCGAACACGTCAATCCGCGGCCACTTTGTCTGGCACGAGCTGATGACCTCCGACACGAAGTCCGCCGAGCGCTTCTATGCGAGGGTGGTGGGCTGGACGCCGGAAGCCTGGGGTCAGGATCCTTCCTACAAAATGTGGATGGCTGGCGGCCGGCCCATGGGTGGACTCATGGGGATACCGCGCGGGGAGGGAACTCCCCCGCCGCCCCAATGGTTCTGCTACATCGGCACGCCGGACGTGGACGCGACGGTGCGCCAAGCGGTGGAGCTGGGCGGAAAAGTCATGAAGCCGGCGCAAGACCTTCCCACCGTCGGACGCTTCGCGTTCCTTTTTGATCCGCAGGGCGCCGCGTTCGCCGCGTTCACGCCTGCCCCGAGCTCGATGCCGCGTAACGCCGGAGAACCCGGGCTGGCCGATTTCTCGTGGCACGAGCTGGCCACGACGAACTGGCAGGCGGCGTGGGACTTCTACTCGAAGCTTTTCGGTTGGCAGAAGACGAGCGCGATGGATATGGGCCCGCAAGGCACCTATCAGATGTTTGGTCTGGACGGCCGCGTCCTGGGTGGCATGTACTCGAGCACTGTGCTTCCCGGTCCGCCGTCTTGGCTGCCGTATGCGCTCGTTCCGGATTCCAAACGCGCCGCGGCCGTCGTCAAGCAGGTGGGCGGCACGATCGTCAACGGTCCGATGGAGGTTCCCGGCGGCGATTGGATCGTGATGGGGCGCGATCCTCAGGGCGTCGCGTTCGCCGTGCACTCGAAGAAACCCGCAGCCGCGGCGGCGGCCGCCCCGAAGGCGAGCGGCGCGGCGCGGAGGCGTCAGACGTCACCGGCGCCCAAGACCGCTCGCAAGCGCGCGACGACCAAGGCAAGGCCGGCCAGGAAGCGAGCAGCGGCGAAGCGATCCGGTACGAAGCGGAAGCCCGCGAGGCGTTCGGCGCGCAAGCCGCGGACCAACTGGCGGCGCTAACCGTTCCAGCTCGCATACCGTGCGATGTCACTCTCTCCTGTCCGAACCGCGAACGCCACCCGATCGCCGAGCTGCTGACGCAGCGCTCGGACGAGAATGTCTCGTCGGGCGCTTCACGAAGATGTCGTACTTGCTCCGCCGATAATCATCCCGATTGCCCTTCGAGGAGTCGCATGATGCCGGCAATCATTGGCGCACCGGATCGGACGGAGGCGTCCGAGTACTACTTCAAATACATCGACCGCGTCAGTGGCGCAGATATCTGCGAGGTCCTTGCGGGCCAGCGAGACGATCTGCTTCACGTGCTGCGCGGCGTCTCCGACCAGCAGTCGCGCCATCGCTACGCGCCCGGCAAGTGGAGCATCCGCGAGGTCCTCGGGCACATCAACGACGCGGAGCGTTTGTTCGTGTTGCGCGCGTGGTGGTTCGCGCGCGGCTTCGACACTCCTCTTCCAAGCTTCGATCAGAATGTGGCAGCCGCCGCCGCGAGGGCGGACGAACGCGCCTGGAAGGGACTCGTCGACGAGTTCGTTGGAATCCGCGCGGGAACGCTCTCGTTCTTCGGTGGACTTCCCGCGGAGGCGTGGATGCGGCGCGGCCAGGCGAGCGGGCTTGAGTTCACGGTGCGGGCCCTCGCGTACATCGCCGCGGGCCGCGTCATCCACCACACAGAAATCCTGCGAGAGCGATACCTGAATCATGAGCCAGAGTCATCATGATCATCGAGATGCGGACCTACAAGACGTTTCTGTCGGTCCAGGACGCGGACACCTTCTTCTTCATGCGCGGCTTCCCCGATCTGCCCTCGCGCGAGCCGATGAAGGCGACGTTCTACGAGCGCGAGCTGTGGAAGCGGGCGTGGAGACCGTGATGAGCCGGTTCCGCCGGAGGCCGTGTGTGTTAGGGTGGGCATGCGTTCATTCGGGCCCGATCGGCTGGAGGGTCGTATGCCCCGCGAAGCGAAGCTGTTTGAATCGGCCAAGGGATCGCCGACGCGTGCGCTGTCCAAACTTCAAGGCAACATTCCACCGAAGTGGATCTCGCGCGCGCGCGGCTCGCGGAAGAACCTCGAGCCTGATCTCGTCAAGGGAATGAAGAAAGTGCGGGGATTGAGGAGACGCCGACCGAACGCGCGTGCCACGATCAAAGCGGCTGAACGGGAATTGAGGCTTCTGCTGAACGCGTGGGAGCTGGCGTACCGAAAGGAGTCGTTCTACAACGGCCTGCGGGCGCTGCTCGAGATCAGCCGGGATGGCGAGACCAGACGCTGATGCGATCCTTATTCCCCGATCTCGAGCGATGAAGCGCGACCCTCGACCGCTGCCTGCGATCCAAACAGTCGGCACCCTTCCCCCTGCATCATCGACGGCACTCCTCTTGCCCCCAAGACCGAGGACCGAACGTGGAGACAAGGAGGACGTCGTGACGACCCCGCTATTTCAAGGTTGAGCTCACGATCGCGAAGATCCTCGGCGTCCTGGCCCTCGTGATATCGGTGGTCCCGTTCAAGGTGAAGGAGTTCGCGTATTCCGGGTTCGCCATCACGCTGGTGTCGGCCAGCATTGCCCACTTCGGTCGGGGGGATGCCCGCAACCTCAGCGTGCTGTACGTCATAGATCCGCTGGTCTTCTTCGGCCTGCTGGCCGTGTCGTACTTCTATTTCGAAAAGAGCCACTCGCTCAGCGCGGCAGCGGAGCGACAGTCGAAGGTTCAAAACCGTTGAACACGATGATGATCGCGCACCGGGCGACGGCGCTGTTTAAGGGTGGATTACCGACAGCTCGAGAAATCTCTCGAACGAGTCGAAGTCTCGGTCGCGATGGAGCAGCGAATGGTGTCCTCGCAGACAGAAGGTCGCAATCAGGCAATCGATCGTCTTACGCACCGTGTGACCACGGCTGCGAAGCGCACGATAATTGCGGGCGGCCTCGCGCGCCAAGGTGACCCCGCCTGTTTCGAATACCGCCAACTTCAGCAGGTTCCGCTCGACCTCCTTCGCCGAAGCATCGTCGCGGACACCCTGCAGCACCTCGCACAGGATGATATCCGTCAATCCGAGACGTTGACGATCGAGTTCCGCGTCCAGCCAGTCTGTTTCGGGATTCTCTACGGCCTGGAAGTAATCGATCCAGACCGTGGTGTCGACGATGACCACTACTTCGCCACGCGTGCCAGGCGGGACGAGTTCAGATCACCCCGCCAGGCCACCTTACCTCGCAAACGACGGATGCTGGCCTGTTCCCTGGTCCGGATCAGCAAACGCAACCCCTCTTCGACTACCGCGCGCTTCGTTCGGGCGCCACTGCTGCGCATGGCCTGCCGCATCAAGCGATCATCGATATCGATGTTTGTCCGCATGTCGACTCTCTATGTGTAAGAATCGCAGATTCTTGTGTATCCGTCAACGACACGTATTGCTGCGATTCGGTACGATCCTTGACGATCGATACTCCAGTCCGATCGCAGCCAGTCTCACGCAGGGCGGAGACGATTGGCGCTCGAGTGACCGAAGACGAAAACCGATGTAAATGAGAGAACTCGAAGCGCTCATCGGCCTGGTCGTCGCAGCTGTTGTTCTGGCGGCCGCCGCGCGTCGCGTCGGCGCACCCTATCCTGTATTCCTGGCGGTCGGCGGCGCGATCCTCGCGTTTGTTCCAGGCATGCCGTCGTTCACCGTTCCGCCCGAACTCGCTCTCGCGCTCTTTGTGGCGCCCATCCTGCTCGACGCGGCCTACGACGCGTCGCCGAGAGATCTCAAAGACAACTGGGCGCCGCTCACAAGTCTGGTCGTCGTGGCTGTGGGCCTCACGACAATCGCCGTCGCCGTGGTGGCGCGCACGCTGCTGCCGGCGATACCATGGGCGCCGGCGATTGCCCTCGGCGCCATCGTCGCACCACCTGACGCCGCCGCCGCGACCGCGGTGCTGCGCCATTTGAGACCGCCGCACCGCATCCTCACCATCCTCGAAGGCGAGAGCCTGCTGAACGACGCGAGCGCCTTGCTGATCTATCGGCTCGCCGTCGGCGCCGTCGCGGCCAACAGCTTTTCCATCGGCGCGGTTGCGCCGGCCTTCCTGTTCGCTGTGGCCGGCAGCGTGATCGTCGGTCCGGCGCTCGGGTGGCTCACCCTGCAGTGGAGCGACCGCGTGCAGGACGTGCCGACGGCGATCATTCTTCAATTCGTCAGCACGTTCGGCGTCTGGATCCTGGCCGACCGGATTGGTCTTTCAGGTGTGCTCACCATGGTGTGCTACGCGATTACCGTGGCGCGAACGGCGCCCCAGCGTACCCCCGCGCGAATCCGCATTCCGTCTTACGCGGTGTGGGAGACGGTGGTCTTCATGCTGAACGTGCTGGCCTTCATCTTCATCGGCCTGCAAGTCCGCCCGATCCTCGCGAGCCTCGACCCGGCGGCCCGCGGGCGATACGTTGCTGTCGCCGGCGCAGTCCTCGTGACGGTGATCATCGTCCGGATCGCCTGGCACATGTCGTTCAATGCCGTCATCAGGTGGCGAGAGCGCCGGTACGGTTTTCACCCGCCGCGACCGATGCTGCGCCCGACCGTTGGCAGCGGGCTGGTCATCTCGTGGGCCGGCATGCGCGGCATCGTCTCGCTTGCGGCGGCGATGGCGCTGCCCGCGGTTTTTCCGTTTCGCGACCTGATCGTGCTCACCGCGTTCTCTGTCGTGCTGGGCACGCTCGCGCTCCAGGGCCTCACACTTGGTCCCCTGTTGCGCGCGCTCGATCTTCGAGACGATGACCCGGTCGGACATGAAGTGGGTGCGGCGCGTGAACGCGCCTTGCGCGCCGGACTTGCGAAGTTCGAGGACGATCGATCGCCGATCGCCGAGGCGATCCGGCAGGAATTCATCGCGCATCTGGGATCGGCGGACGCCAATCCTGCAGAAGGGGAAGCCAGACGATCGGTTCACAGCGATATCCACCGCCGGGCCCTCCAGGCGGCACGCCAGGAAGTTCACGCCATGCGCGCCAATGACGAGATCGGCGACGACGCCTTTCATCAGATGGAAGAGGAATTGGACTGGATCGAAATGGCTGACGGCGGGAAGGGAGAATGATCGCCTACATCCGTGGCATCTTGTCGAGAAGGCGGCGACCGCGCTCGGCAAGCGTGGTCAGCCAGGTGAGCTGAAGTGCCGCGCCCGTCCTGAGCAGCTCGACGAGCGGCGGAGGAAGCACCGACCAGTCGATTGCCAGGTTTCCCCAGTCAGGGCGACGGCCGTCGTAGTCGGTGAAGCCGTAGTGACGAGCCATCTCCCACGAACTCAAGAGCTGACCTGTCTGTTCGAGGACCTCGGCATCGCCGGCAAGCGCGGCGACAGCGCGTCCCACGTAGAGCGGGGACTCGGATTCCAGGAAGTTCGCGTCCTTCTTGCCGGCGTCCCGCCAGTTCGATTCTGTGACGCCGAGGTGCTGCAGCATCGTTTCCGAGCGGAGGAAGCCTGGTGTGAT
>QHWR01000086.1:30030-30546 GCA_003223835.1 Acidobacteriota bacterium
TTGCGGATCATGATCGGGGCCGCGTGTTTTGCCGTGATGATGCGGGACGTCAGCGCCTGTCGGAAGATCGCGTCCGCGTTTTTGAGATCCGCCTGCCAGAAGTTTCCCCACTGCCCCATCATCGGGTCTTCGCCGGCGATGCTGTTCACGAGAACGTCGAGGCGCTTGTGCTTGCGATCGATGCGCCGGAAGAGCGCCTTTACTTCGGACTCGATTGTGTGATCGACTCGAACCGGAATGGCCGTCCCGCCGGCCTCGTTGATCATTGCGGCGGTTTCGTCGATCGTCTCCGGACGGCGGTAGGGAGACGGGTGGCCCTTCACGCTGCGTCCGGTGCAGTAGACCGTGGCACCAGCCTCGCCAAGAGCGCGAGCGATGCCGCGTCCCGCCCCGCGTGTGGCGCCGGCGACCACCGCGATCGCACCGGCGAGCGGCTGCCCCTCCACGGTGGGACGAGCGGGTCGAGAGGCTGGCTTGCGAGTCCGCTTGGGTGGCATGGGCAGAATCCTTCGCGTA
>QHWR01000086.1:30652-31750 GCA_003223835.1 Acidobacteriota bacterium
ACACGAAATCGCGCCTTGTTGCTCATCATGCGGTCGTACGCTTCCTGGGCTTTTTCGAGCGCAAACGTCTCAGTCATCGGACGCACGCCCGTCATCGCCGAGAACCTCATGGTGTCTTCGGAATCGATCGATGAACCCGACGGCCAGCCATAGATGCCGGCCCGCTTGCCGATCAAACCGGCGGTGTTGAGCGGCATCGGTGTAAAGTCGGCGCCGAGCACGAGCAAACGCCCGTCTACCGACAGCCCGCCGATGGTTGCCGCCATCGCCTGAGCGCTGGTGGCGGTCGCAATGATGATCTTCGCGCCGCCCACTTGCTGCAGTTCGGTGGCCGGATCGCGCGCCGTGCTGTCGATGTAGTGGCGCGCGCCGAGTTGTCTCGCCAACGGTTCCTTGTCGCGGCCGCGAGCGATCGCGATCGTGTGAAAGCCCATCTTCGATGCGAACTGGACGGCGAGGTGGCCCAGACCGCCGATGCCGACGATCGCGACTCTGTCTCCTCCGCGTGCGTCGCTGTTGCGCAACGAGTTGAACGTGGTGATGCCGGCGCACATGAGCGGACCGGCGTCAACGGCACCGATCTCGTCAGGAATCAATGCCAGGCCCTCGAAGGGCACCACCACGAAATCCTCATAACCGCCGTCCATCGTGATGCCAGTGATCTGCTGGTTGGCACACGTGATGAAACTCCCCCGACGGCACGACTCGCAGTGACCGCAATATCCTCCGAGCCATCCGACGCCGACGCGTTGCCCGGCCTTCCACCGCGGCACCTCGGATCCAACGGCATCGATCACGCCGGCGATCTCATGGCCCGGCACGCGTGGATAGGCAATGCCCGGCCAGTGGCCTTCTTTTGTGAGCGCATCGCTATGACAGAGCCCGCAGGCTTGCACTTTGACGCGGACCTGCCGCGGTCCCGGCTGCGGGACCTCTCGCTCGACCAGCTCCAACGGCCCGCCGGGCTTGCTCACCTGCACTGCACGCATGACGTTATCCTTCGTACTTCTCGACGATCGATGCCGGACGAATGTGCGCGGTCCGGATCGTTTCCGAGCTCGCGCAGCGCTTCGCGCTGTCGGAGCAGGTCCCAGTATT
>QHWR01000391.1 GCA_003223835.1 Acidobacteriota bacterium
CCGCGGGGAGCGCGCCGACGGACCGACCGGACGCGACGAGGCGCGCCATTATCATCAGGTCGAGCGCGGGCACGGCGCGTTCGCGCGGACGTTCGAGTTCGCGGAGAAGATCGAATCGGACGGCGTGTCGGCGGACCTCAAGGACGGCGTCCTCACGATCGTGCTCCCCAAACAGCCGGCGCCGCCGGCGCGGCGTACCGCTTCGTACGCGTCGGAGCGGGCGGCGATCCGGCTGACCAGGGCGCCGCGCGTGTTCGGCGCGTTCAGCTGCTCGGCGAGCTGCGACGTGAGCGCGGAGATCTGAATGCCGCTGATGGTGCCGCGCCGCACCTGGCCGTACTTGATCAGATCGTCCATCACGCGCCGCGCGAGGTTGCTCGGGATGGCGAAGCCGATCCCTTGATAGCCGCCGCTTTCCGTGAAAATGGCCGTGTTGATCCCGACCAGCTCGCCGCGCGCGCGGTCGGCAGCGTGACGAACATCGCGTCCCGTCAGACGGTCCGGATGCCGAACTCGCCGTTCGCCTCCGACCCGCTGTTCCGCTACTTCTTCGGCGACCAGGACGACATGTTCGGCTATCAGAACTACACGTCGCAGAGCCTCGGCTCGGGCGTCATCGTCTCGGGCGACGGCTACATCCTGACGAACAACCACGTCGTCGGCGACGCACGGGCGAGCGTTTCGATCGTGACGGCCGACAAGCGCGAGCTGCACGCGAGGGTCATCGGCGTCGACGACTGGACGGACCTCGCGGTGCTGAAGATCGACGCGCGCGATCTGCCGGTGCTGCCATGGGGAGATTCGTCGAAACTCAGGGTCGCCGAGTGGGTGCTGGCGATTGGCAACCCGTTCCAGCTCAATCAGACCGTGACGCTCGGGATCGTCACCGCGCTCGGCCGCAGCCTGCAGGGACATCTCGCGACGTACGAGGACTTCATTCAGACGGACGCGGCGATCAACCCGGGCAACTCCGGCGGTGCGCTCGTGAACGCGCGCGGCGAGCTGGTCGGGATCAACACGGCCATTTTCACGGAAAGCGGCGGCTATCAAGGGATCGGCTTCGCCATCCCGAGCAACCTCGCGCGGCGCGTGATGGACGATCTGATCAAGTACGGCCAGGTGCGGCGCGGCACCATCAGCGGCATTCAGATCTCCGCGCTCACGTCGCAGCTCGCCGAGCAGCTGAACGCGCCGAACACGCGCGGCGCCCTGGTCAGCCGGATCGCCGCCCGCTCCGACGCGTACGAAGCGGGTCTGCGCGCCGGCGACATCATCGTCGCGTTCAACGGCAGCCCCGTTGACGATCCGGCGCAGTTCCTCCGGATGCTCTCCGACGCGAAGGCAGGCAGCACGGCGAAGATCACGATCCTGCGCGACGGCCGCCGCCTCGACATGAGCGTGCCGGTCGTCAGGTCGCAGGCGCGCAGAAGGTAGAAGTCAAAAGGCTGCCTTTGTTGTGCCTGAGACCGCGGCGCTGTCGAGGGCGTACACCCGCCATTCGTCCTCCACCCCGACGTTGATCCCGATTCTGCGGCTCCAGCGGATCGGACGCGCGTCGAGGCCCTGGTCCTCGATGCGCAGCCGACTCGATGTCAGGTCCAGCCGATTCTGACGCAGCGTAATGCCGAGCGCGCGGCTCAGATTTCCCGGACCCCGGCACAACTCGACGTCGCTGAACGCCGCCGCGCCGCGCGTGCCGGAGCGTGCGCGACGGCGGCGCATGAGCGGTAAGACGAGATAGTGGATGCCGTAATTGATGTAGACGTAGGCGAAACCCGGCGGGCCGTAGAGCGGCGCGTTGCGGACGGTCGGGCCCGGCGCGGCATGACAGGCGGGATCGGATTCGCCGATGTAGGCCTCGACCTCTACGATGACGCCCGACGCGACGCCCGCCTGCGTGTCGTGCACGAGCACCTTGCCGATCAGCTCGCGCGCGACGACGAGCGTCGGACGCGCGTAGAAGGTGCGGGGAAGCAGCCGGGCCACGGCGGGTCGAACGCGCGTCAGCCGCGAGCGGACGCGCCCAACTTCAAGCGCTCGAGCGCGCGCTTCGCGGCCGCGGCGACATCCGGGTCGCGATCCTGCGTCGCCGCCTGCAGCGGCGCGACGGCGGCGTCCCCTCCGATGAACCCGAGGACGTCCGCGATGGCCAGCCGGATCGACGGCTCGGGCTCCTGCAGAAACGGCAGAATCGCGGGGACGACGGACGGACCGAGCTCGAGCAGATAGTCCTGGACCTGCGGGATGACGCGCCAGGAGGTCATCGCGTCAACCATGCGCTGCGCGTAGTTCTGGCCGAGCTTCTGCAGCGCGAACGCCATCGCGACACGCACCACATCCGACGAATCCGTCGTCGCCGCGTTCGTCAGATCCCCGAGCGCGGACTTGTCGCCGGCGCGGCCGAGACCCTCGGCGGCGGCGCGACGCATGTTCGGATCCTTGTCGGCGAGGCGTTCCTTGAAGAGCGGCACGCTCGAGGGGTCCGCAATGCGCGCCAGCGCCTCGAGCGCCGACCACGCGCCCTCGCCTTTGCCGTAGTACTTCAGCTGCTCGGTGAGCGCCGCGACGGCGCGCGTCTCGTGAATGTTGCCGAGCGCGTGCATCGCGGAATAACGCACCGGCGCCTGCGAGTCGTTGATCGCCTTGATCAAGGCGTCGCCCGCCGCCGTCACCTTCAGGCGGCCGATCACATCCGCAGCCGCGGCGCGGATCGCGGGGTCGTAGTGGTCGAGCGCCTTGATCAGCCCCTGCGCATCCGCCGCCGCGACCGGCGAACGCCCGATGACGCCCAGCGCGTACACCGCCTCGAGCCGCACCTTCGGGTTCTCGTCGTCGATCGCTTTCACGAGCGCGGCGGTCAATTCCTCGGGCGCCGTCCGCGGCCAGCGGCCCGAAGGAGGGAGGTTGAAGGCCGCCTGCGCCACCGCCGCGTTGCGCTTCTCGATCACGAAGCCGATGCGCTTGCGCGCCTTGATGTCCTCGACGAGATAGAACGACAGCTCCGCCTGAATCGCCGCGAGCTGAACGTCGTCCACCGGGTCGCCGACGAGCGCTGCCATGGGGCCGATTGCTTCCGGATATCGCGCATCGTGCAGCAGCTCGACGGC
>QHWR01000087.1 GCA_003223835.1 Acidobacteriota bacterium
ATCTATGAGACTCGAGTCCGCGCAGGAATTGAAGCAGCAGTTGCTCCGCCGCATCGTCGAGCCGTTCGCCGCGCAGGCGAACAAGCTGCGCGTCGCGGGCGCGCGCGCCGTGGCGACGGCGTCGGCCGTCGTGACGGGCGCGTCCCACGGGACCGTGTTCGGCGTCGGCGCGCGTCCGCCCGACTCGCTCCCCCAAATCCAGCGGTCGATCGCGCTCGGCGTCGCGCCCCATCAGGGGGAATACCGCCTCGCCGTCCGCGTGCAGCGGCCGGCGCTCCTCACCAGCCCGATCATGGAGCAGGTGACGCGGCAGGCGAAGGGAGAGATCGACATCCGGATCGTCGGCCGCCTCGACAAGCGGGCGCGCGGCGCGGCGACGGCGGTCGCGCTCGCGACGCCGCCGTGGTACCAGCGCGACACGCGGCCGCTCCTGATCGGCGCGTCGGTCGGTCACGTCAACGTCACGGCGGGGACGATCACCGCGTTCGTCAGGCGAAGTCAGCGCACGTACCTGCTGTCGAACAATCACGTGCTCGCCAACGAGGACAGGGGGCGCGCCGGCGACTGGGTGCTGCAGCGCGCCGCGTTCGACGGCGGGCGGCAGCCCGCGCAGCGCGTCGCGCGCCTCAGATTCTGGGTGAGGCTGAAATTGACCGCGGCGAACGTCGTCGATTGCGCGCTCGCGGAGATCCAGTCGCCCATCGCGCACGACGCGGCGCTGCTGCACGGGATCGCGAACGGCACGGACCGCCGTCTTGCCGGCGTGGGCCCCGCGTTCGTCGACGAAGGCGCCATCGTCTACAAGATCGGCCGCACGACCGGCGCGACCGAGGGACGCGTCACGGCGTTCGACGTCGACAACGTGGTGGTGAACTACGACATCGGCAACCTGCGGTTCGACGGCCAGTTGGAAATCGAAGGCACCGGACGCCACGCGTTCAGCGACGGCGGCGACAGCGGGTCGCTCATCGTCAACAGCAACATGCAGGCGGTCGCGCTGCTGTTCGCCGGCGGCGACACCGGCGGCTCGAACGGGCTCGGGCTGACCTACGCGAACCCGATCGCGCAGGTGTTGAAGGCGCTGAACGCGACGCTCTTGTTCTGAGCGGAGTTCGGCGCGATCATGAATCGAACGCATGCCTCAGGTCACGCTCGATCGCGCCCAGGCGGCGAAGGCCGCGGCGCTGCGCCGGTTCGCACGCATCGCCAAGGTGGCCGGCGTCGGCATCACCCGGATCGGCGGCAAGTACGCCGTCAAGGTGAACCTGAGCGAACCGATCGACCCCGACGTCGAGCTGCCCACGCATATCGACGGCGTCCCGATTCGGGTCGAGGTCGTCGGCACGATTCGCCCGCGTAAAGCCCGATGATCGAACCGGTCGATCTGCTCGTGTTCGGTCCGCATCCGGACGACCTCGAAATCGGCCTCGGCGGAACGATCGCCAAGCAGACCGCGCTCGGGTTTGCCGTCGGCTTGTGCGATCTCACCGCCGGCGAGATGGGCAGCAATGGCACCGTCGAGGAACGTCTCGCGGAAGCGGAAGCGGCGCGCGGCGTGCTCGGGGCGCGCTGGCGCGTGAACCTGCGCTGGCCGGACCGGGGCATCGACGACGATGGCGAACACGTCCGCGCCGCGGCGACGATGATTCGCCAGGCTCGCCCGCGCGTCGTCGCGGTGCCGCACTGGGCGGATCGTCATCCCGATCATGTGGCCGCGAGCGCCGTCCTGACCGAGGCGGTCTTCAACAGCGGCCTCCGCCGGTTTCAAACGCCGGGAGAGGCGTGGAAGCCCGAGCGCGTCTGCTACTACTTCATCAACGACTCCGCGCCGCCGTCCTTCGTCATCGACGTCTCCGACCAGTACGAGACGAAACGCCGCGCGCTCGCGTGTCACGCGACGCAGTTCGCGCCGGCGGCGGACGGCGCGATCGGCACGCGCCTCACGAGCCCGCGCTTCCGTCAGCTGATCGAGAGCCGCGACGCGCAGTTCGGCGCGCTCGCCGGCGTCGCCTTCGCCGAAGGGTTCGTCGTGAAGGACCCGGTCGTCCTCCCACAGCTCCTGTGAACGTCGGCATCATCTGCTACGCGTCGATCGGCGGCAGCGGGATCGTCGCGACCGAGCTGGCGATCGAGCTGGCCAAGCGCGGGCATCAGGTCCACTTGGTCAGCAGCGATATTCCGTTCCGGCTCGGCGAGTTCCATGCCGGCCTCGCCTTTCACCAGGTCCACACGCCGAGCTACCCGCTGTTCCACGAGCCGCAGTACGTGCTCTCGATGGCGAACAAAGTCGTGGACGTGTCGCGCGCGCACGACCTCGACGTCATCCATGCGCACTACGCCGTGCCGCACGCGACCGCGGCGCGGCTCGCGCAGCAGGTGCTCGCGGCGTTCGGCCATCACGTGCCTCGGGTCGTGACGACGCTGCACGGGACGGACGTGACGCTGGTCGGGAACGATCCGTCGTTTTCGGAGATCGTGGCGTTCTCGATCGAACAATCCGACGGCGTCACCGCCGTGTCGCGCAGCCTCCGCGACGCCACGCGGACGGAGCTGGGCATCCGGCGCGACGTCGCGGTTATCCCGAATTTTCTCGACTGCAGCGTGTGGTGCCGTCAGGACGCGAGCGAGCTGCGCCGGCGCTTCGCGCCCGATCCCGCGACGAAGCTCGTGATTCACATGTCGAACTTCCGGCCGGTGAAGCGCATCGACGCCGTCGTGCGCGTGTTCGCGGCGATCAGCCGGCGCGTGGCCGTGCGGCTGCTGCTCGTGGGCGACGGTCCGGAGCTGGGCACCGCGTACCGGCTGGGACGCGAGCTGGGCGTCTCAACGCTTATCGACGCGCTCGGCGCGCAGCAGGCGACGATTCCGCTGCTGTCGGCGTCCGACGTGTTCCTGCTCCCGTCGGCGCAGGAGAGCTTCGGTCTCGCCGCGCTCGAGGCGATGGCGTGCCTCGTCCCCGTCGTCGCCTCGCGCGTCGGCGGGCTGCCGGAAGTGATCGAGCACGGCGTGACGGGATTCCTGCACGAACCGGAGGACGTCGACGGCATGGCCGCGAGCGCGGTCGCGGTGCTCACCGACCCGGCGCTCCACGAGCGCGTCACGAAGGCGGCGCGGGAGATTGTTGGTGAGCGGTTCTGCTCCGAGCGCGTGGTACCGATGTACGAGGATTATTACAGCCAGGTGACAGCCTTGCCGCGATTCGCCGGTTGACTGCAGCGGCTTCAGTGATCGCATCGCGGCGAAGTGTGCGACGATTCCTCGCATGCGTCTTGGACTGGCGGGTGCGTGGAAGCTGCTTCTGCTGCTGTCGTTCTTCGCGCTCCTGTGGGCGCTCGGAGTCTTGTTATTTGGCGGCTTTGACATTCGCCTTCACGGAATCCGTCTCGCGTCTCGCGATCCCTACCGTCCTGCGGAACTGGCGCTGGCCGCCGCGCTGGCGGCGTTCATACTCGGCCCGGACCTGCCGGCATCGCAGGCGATTCGAGCGCGACGCATCGCGACGTATTCGGTCCGCACGATGCCGATCCTGCTCGCCATCGTCGTCCTCTTCCTGGCGCTCGGATTCGGATCGCGGGCCGCGGGTGGCGCGGATTCCTACGGATACCTCAGTCAGGCGCAGTTTTGGCTGAAGCACGAGCTTCCGCTCACACAACCGTTTGTCGCCAGCGTGCCCTGGCCGAACGCCGACTGGGCCTTCACGCCGCTCGGGTATATTCCAGGAACCGTCAGTCACACGCTGGTTCCCGTCTACCCGTCGGGTCTGCCGATCATCATGGCCGGGTTCGCACGAGTCTTCGGCGACTGCGGTCCGTACTACGTGACCCCGGTCGCTGGCGCCGCACTCGTGCTGTTGACGTACCTTCTCGGCCGTCGCGTCGCAGGCCCGGCGGCGGGAACGCTCGCCGCGCTCTTCATGGCGACGAGTCCGACGATGCTGTTTCAGTTGATGATGCCCATGACGGACGTCACGGTCGCGACGCTCTGGACGGCGTCGGTGCTGTGGGCATTCGGCACGACGGCTCTGTCGAGCGGTGGTTCCGGAGCGGCGGGCGCCCTGGCCATTCTGGTGCGCCCAAATCTTGCGCCGCTCGCGGTCGTCCCGCTGGCCGTGATCATCTGGCAAACGAACCACACGCCCCGTGCCCTCGTGCGCGGACTGACGTTCTGCGCGACGCTGATTCCAGGGTTCGTCATCGCCGCGGCAATCAATAGTCAGTTCTACGGATCGCCATGGGTATCTGGATACGGGACGCTCCGCTCGATCTATGCCCTCGCGAATGTCCGGCCGAATGTCGAACGCTATCCGATATGGTTCATGGAGACCCAGGGCGTCCTCATCGTCGTCGGCTTTCTCGCTGGACTGTTCAGGCTGACGCGTGGCCGCGAGGACGGATCGCCGTGGCGAGTCCTGTTCCTGTTCTGGATTGCGGTGATGCTCGTTCCGTATCTGTTCTACATTGCGTTCGATGCCTGGTGGTACCTTCGATTCGTCCTGCCGGCGTTTCCGGCAATCTTCATTGTCGCCGCCGATGGTGTGCTGTGGACGACGAGCAGACTGTCGTTCAGATGGCGGACGGTCGCGGTGATGATTGCATCCGCCGCGATGGCGTCGCACGGGTGGCGCTTCGCGTCAGCACACGGACTCACGGGTCTCGGCGTCGCCGAGCAGCATTATGCTGATGTCGGTCACTTCATCGCGAACCGATTGCCGTCCAATGCTGTATGCCTCGCGATGCAACACAGTGGCAGCATTCGCTATTACTCACACTGTACGACGTTGAGATACGACATCCTCGACCCGCAATGGCTGGATCGATCTCTCTCTTATCTCGTGCAGCAGGGATATCACCCGTACATCGTGCTCGATAACTGGGAGCGGGAAGCCTTCAGAAGCCGATTCGGAGAACACTCGGCGGTCGCGCTCCTGAATTGGACTCCAGTGGCGGAACTGCCGGACAGAGGAGAGACGCGAATTTACGATCCACTGGATTCCGTTTCTGGCCTGCGACAAGTTGGGTCGACGACAATTCCCCGACTTTCCAGGGTGCCTTGCGCTGGATCGGATGCGCATCAGCTCTCGTTGATGTCGCTATCGTCCGCGGCCCGGTAGCATCAAACTCCACAAGTACGCGTCAGGGCGCCTACGCGAAGCCTGACTCACGGAAAAGGCGATCGGCGCCGTCAGCTCAGATCTGCGTCGACGCCGCGCCCGGCAGCGTCCACGGTGCGCGGTAGGGTTTCATCACGAGCTTCTGCGCCTCGGCGTCGTTGACGATCCGTTCGTTCGCGGCGTCCCACTGCACGCGGCGGCTCACGCGGAACGCGATGTTCGCGAGGTGACACGCGATCATCGAGTTGTGGCCGATCTCGACGTCCGACCGCGGCCGCTTGCGCGAGTCCATGCACTCCAGGAAGTTCTTCACGTGATCCTGATGCATGTCGCCGCTCGCCCGCCGCCGCGGCTGGCCGATCATCCGGTACGTCTGCTTGCCGCTCTTCGTCTCCGTCTCGGGCAGCACTTCCCAGCCGCCGCGATCGACGACGAGCACGCCGTTGTTGCCGTGAAACGCGACGCCGTGGTCGCGCATGTATGGGCCCTGGCCGATCGCCGTCGCGTGCTCCCAGATCATGCTGAAGCCGTCGCACTCCCACAGCGCCTGCTGCGTATCCGGCGTCTCCTCCGCATCGTCCGGAAAGCCGAACTTGCCGCCCACCGACGTCGCCGACCGCGGCGCCGTCACGCCCATCCCCCAGTTCGCGACGTCGATCATGTGCGCGCCCCAGTCCGTCATCAGCCCGCCGGAGTAGTCGTAGTACCACCGGAAATTGAAGTGGAAGCGGTTCTGGTTGAACGGACGCTTCGGCGCCGGCCCCAGCCACATGTCGTAATCGACGGTCGGCGGCGGAACGCTGTCGGGCACGCGCGCGATGTTGCCCATCCAATCCTGGTAGGCCCACGCTTTGACGACGCGGATCTTGCCAAGTTGACCGGTCTTCACGAAGTCGATCGCCTCGGCGTAGTGCGCGGAGCTGCGCTGCTGCGTTCCCATCTGGACGATGCGGTCGCGCCGGCGCGCGGCGTTCACCATGACGCGTCCTTCGCCGATCGTCAGCGCGAGCGGCTTCTCGACGTAGACGTCCTTGCCGGCGTCGCACGCGAGCACGGTCGGGAGCGCGTGCCAGTGATCCGGCGTGCCGATGATGACCGCGTCGACGTCCTGCCGGTCGAGGACGCGGCGGAAGTCGCGCGTCATCAGCGCCGGCGCGGCGTTGAAGTCCTTCTCGATCCGCGCGCGGGTCTTCGAGGTCTGCTCGTCGTCGACGTCGCAGAGCGCGACGCATTCGGCGCCGAGCCGCAGCGCGGCGCGCAGATCGCCGTTGCCCTGGCCGCCGCACCCGATGAGCGCGACCCGGACGCGCCGGTTCGCCCCCGCGACGCGGTCCTGCGACGCGGCGCTCATCGCCGCCGCGCGCGACCCCAGCATCGCCGTCCCAGCGGCTCCGGCCGCGGCTTCCTTGATAAATGTGCGTCGAGTGCGGGTGGACATCGAAAACCTCCCGATGACCGATGACCGAGGACCGAGGACCGAGGACCGAATGCTACATCACTCGTCACCTGCGACGCGGCCGCGGCGGCGTTTGGATTCGCTGCGGCGGCGCTTCTCGGCGACGCGGCGTTCTTTCGACCCGGCGGTCGGCTTCGTTTTCCGCCGTCGCTTCGGGCGCGTGACCGCCTGGCGCAGCAGCGCGGCGAGCCGTTCGCGCGCATCCTCGCGGTTCTGCGCCTGCGTCCGGAACCGCCGCGCGTCGATGACGATGACCCCTGCGTCCGTCATGCGGCGTCCGGCGATCGCGCGCAGCCGTTCGCGCACGGCGTCATCCAGCGCCGGCGAGCGCGCGGCGTCGAAGCGCAGCTCGACGGCCGTCGCGACCTTGTTGACGTTCTGTCCCCCCGGCCCCGACGCGCGGACGAACCGCTCGTCCAGCTCGCTCTCGTCGAGCGCGATCGCCGGAGTGACCGAAAGCATGCCGAATCTTACCGTGCTAGGGGCTGGGTGCAGGGACAGGGTGCTGGGGAACACGCGGGTGCTGGGGGCTGCGTGCTGAGAGGGAGTGCTGGGGGAAACGCGCGTGCTGGCGGCTGCGTGCTGGTTTTCCGCAGCACTGCTTTTCCGCAGCACCAGTTTTCCCCAGCACCCTGTCCCTGCACCCAGCCCGCAGCACCAGTTCGTGCCCAGCACCCTGACTCAGCACCCAGCCCAGGTCCCGTCCGAACCGGAGCGCAACTTCGAAGAGAACGTCAGCGAGATCGGCACCGATCCCAACGCGGAGTTCGACAAGGATCTGAACCCGGTCGATTACCCCGCGAAACCGCGTCCGGCGGACGACGACATCCGTCAGAGCGAGCGCTGACGGCTGCGCATCTCCGGCCCACGTAAGGGATTACGGCCCTGGTAAGGCGCCGGGGCCGCGATCTTCAGAAACAGGCCCGAATCCGCGCTTCAGGGCCGGTACTTCGCTTGCCCTCCTCATCCGTGGGGCTGTTCCCCCACGTTTGGAGGCTAAGTTATGCGAAGGGTTTTACCGACAATCGCGTGCGCCGCGGCGCTGACGTTTGCCGGCTGCGGCGGCGGGTCAGGTTACGGCGGCAGCACGACGCCGACGAGTCCGTCGCCCGGCGGCGGGGCCGTGACGATCACAATCAAAGGCGTGAACGGCAAGCTCTCGTTCTCGCCGAATCCGGCTTCGGTCCCCGGCGGGTCGACGGCCGTGTTCAAGAACATCGACATCGTCACGCACCGCGTCGTTCTGGACGACGGGTCGGTCGACACGGGCGACATCGCGCCGGGCGCCACGAGCCGCGAGCTGCAGCTGGGCGGCCTCAACAAGCCGTATCACTGCTCGATCCACCCGAGCATGGTCGGCAGCCTCAACTCGGCGGATACGCCCGAGCCGCCGCCGTGCACGGGCTATTGCGGTTAGCGCGGGGAGAACTTCGGCTTTAGACTTTAGGCTTTAGGCTTTGGGTACAGCCCAAAGCCCAAAGCCCGTTTCAATTTCCCAGCCTGCTATAATTCTTCGCCCCAGTCTCACCCATCTCGCGCCACAACTGAATAAGGAGCGTCTCATGAAACGCGGTCTCGCCATCTTTGCGCTCGTCGTGCTCGCATCCGCCGCGCTCGAGGCCGACGTCACGGTGACGACCACGACGAAGATGGAAGGGGGGCCGATGGCGGGGATGATGAACGCCCAGCCCCAGATGGTCACGCGCATCAGCGGCAACAAGTCTCGCTCCGACGTCAGCGTCATGGGACAGACGTTCTCGACGATCATCGATCTCGACGCGAAGCAGATCATCGTGCTGAACGCGATGGACAAGTCGGCGCAGACGACGTCGTTCGACAACGCCGCGGCGGTGGCCGCCAAGGTGCCGATCCCGAAGGTCGACGGCTCCGTCGAACCGACCGGCCGCAGCCAGAGCATCGGCGGCGTCACGTGCGACGAGTACCGTTTCATGATGCGCGTCGACATGGGGCAGGCCGGCATGGGGCAGATGCCGCCGCAAGTCACGCAGGCGATGAAGGACGTGAAGATGGTGATGAAGGGCTCGGTCTGGATGGCGAAAGACGTCCCGGGTGCCGCCGAATACATGGCCTTCCAGAAGGCCATGGCAAAGCTCAACATCCTGCCGCCTTCCGCCGGCAACCGCGGCATGAACGGCATGTCGGGCATCGACCGGATGTCGCGCCTCTTCACCGGCAACGAGGGTCTGGCCTACATGACCGAAATGGAAATGTCGGTCGAGGGCAGCGACCCGATGGTCGCCATGATGAGCCAGGCCATGGCGGGGATGCACATCACGAATCAGGTGACCGACGTCTCGGTCGCGAAGATTCCCGAGGCGATGTTCAAAGTCCCGGCGGACTATAAGGTGACGAAGTAAGAACGAAATGCTGAATGCTGAATGCTGAATGAAAGACGCGGTGCCCCCATGTCGAGTTGGAAGTCCACCGGCCTTCTGGTTGCGGTCGTGCTCCTGTCCCTTCCCGCGGCCGCGTCGGCCGAGATCGACGCCCGCATGTTTCGCTATCCGGCGATCTCGCAGGACCAGATCGCGTTCGTCTACGCGGGTGACATCTGGCTGGTGCCAAAAAAAGGGGGCACGGCCGTTCGTCTCAGCTCGCCGCCCGGCGAGGAATTGTTTCCGCGGTTTTCGCCCGACGGCAAGTACATCGCCTACAGCGCCAACTACGATGGCAACCTCGACGTGTACGTCGTGCCGGCGACCGGCGGCGAACCGGTGCGGCTGACCTATCATCCGATGCCGGATCGCGTGCTCGGCTGGACGCCGGACGGCAAACGCGTGCTGTTCGCCTCGGGGCGCGAGAGCGGCCGCCAGCGCTACAACCAGTTCTACACCGTCGGACTCGACGGCGGCCTGCCGGAGAAACTGCCGGTGCCGTACGGCGAATTCGGCGCGTATTCGCCCGACGGCCGTCAGTTCGTCTACATGCCCATGTCGCAGGACTTCCGCACGTGGAAGCGCTATCGCGGCGGCTGGGCGCCGGATCTCTGGCTCTTCGACCTGAAGACGTACGCGGCGCGCAACCTCACGAGCAATCCGTCGAACGATGCGCAGCCGATGTGGCACGGCAACACGATCTACTTCGTGTCCGATCGTGACGCCAGCGAACGCAACAACATCTGGGCGTACGACGTCGCGTCGGGCAAGACGCGCGAGCTGACGCACTTCACCGATTTCGACATCACGTTCCCGTCGATCGGCCCGGACGCGATCGTGTTCCAGGCGGGCGGCCGCCTCTACACGCTCGACTTCGCGACCGAAAAGGCGGCGGAAGTCCCGGTGCACGTCGTGACCGACGTGCTGACGTTGAAGGCGCGCACCGCGAAGGCGGAGCCGCTGCTGACCGACGCGTCCGTGTCGCCGACCGGGAAGCGCGGCGTGTTCAACGCGCGCGGCGACGTCTTCACCGTGCCGGCCGAATACGGCGCCGTGCTGAACGTCACGCGCAGCTCCGGCGTCGCCGAGCGCTTTCCGCGCTGGTCTCCTGACGGCAAGACGCTCGCGTTCTGGAGCGACCGCAGCGGCGAGTACGAGCTGACGCTGCGGGCCGCCGACGGCACCGGGACCGATCGCAAGGTCACGTCGCTCGGACCGGGGTTCCGCTACGCGCCGCAATGGTCCCCCGACAACAAGAAGCTCGCGTTCATCGATCAGGCGATGCGCATCCGGATCTGCGACCTCGACGCGAATCGCGTCGTCGACGTCGATCAGAGCCCGGAGTGGATCGGCCACGGCGGGCTGCAGGGATTCACGTTCGAGTGGTCGCCCGACTCGCGCTGGCTCACCTACGCACGCCGCACCGCGACGAGCGGCAACAGCGCGATCTTCCTGTTCGACGTGAAAGCCGGGAAGCTGCACCAGGCGACGTCAGGGTACCTGAACGATGCGCGGCCGGTGTTCGAACCGGAAGGGAAGTACCTGTTCTACGCGTCCGACCGATCGTTCGAGCCGGTCTACAGCAGCTTCGATAGCAGCTGGGCGTACACGAATCCGACGCAGCTCGTGGCGGTGCCGCTGCGGAAGGACGTCAAGTCCCCGCTGGGGCCGCGCAACGACTCCGAGGATTCGAAAGATTCGAAGGACTCGAAGGACGAGCAGAAAGACTCGAAGGATCAATCGAAGGAGCCCGCGAAGCCGCCGGCCGCGCCGGATGCTCGTCCGCCGGCGCCGGCGAACGTGGACATCGATTTCGACGGTTTCGAGACCCGCGCCGTCGTGCTTCCGCCGAAGCCGGGGAACTACACCGACCTGCAGGCGACGAAGGGCAAGCTTCTCTATCGGCGCCGCCCGCGCAGCGGGTCGAACGACGACAAGAGTCCCATCGTGTACTTCGACCTCGGGGAGCGCGAAGAAAAGACGGTGCTGGACGATGCGAACGGGTTCGAGGTGACGTTCGACGGCAAGAAGATGCTCGTCAATCAAAAGAACAAGTTCGCGATCGTCGACGTCAAAGCCAATCAAAAATTCGACAAGCCGATGGCGACGAGCGACATGGAGGCGCCCGTCGATCCCCGCGCCGAGTGGCGCCAGCTCTTCGCCGACGCGTACCGCTTCGAGCGCGATTATTTCTACGACCCCAACATGCACGGGGTGGACTGGGCCGGACTGAAGGAGCGCTACGCCAAACTCATCGACGATGCGATGACGCGGTGGGATGTGGATTTCGTCCTCGGCGAGTTCATCGCGGAGCTGAACGCGTCGCACACCTACAACGCGCCGGGCGACGAGGAGCAGGCGCCGTCACGTTCGGTCGGCATGCTCGGCGTGGACTGGGAGCTGGCCAACGGCGCCTATCGCGTCAAGCACATCATCCGCGGCGGGCCGTGGGATGAAGGCTCGGTCCGCTCGCCGCTCGACGAGCCGGGCGTCAACGTCACGGAAGGGGAGTACGTGCTCGCCGTCAACGGCGTGCCTCTCGACGCGAAGCTGGATCCCTGGGCCGGATTCCAGGGCCTCGGCGACAAGACGGTCGTCCTCACGGTGAACGCGTCGCCGTCGATGGAGGGGGCGCGTCAGGTCATCGCGCACGCGATCCGCAACGAGACCGACCTGCGGTTCCGCGCGTGGATCGAGGAGCGGCGGCAGCTCGTGGACAAGGCGACGAACGGCAAGGCCGGATACATCTACGTGCAGAGCACGGGCGTCGATGCGCAGAATGACCTGATGCGTCAGTTCATGGCGCAGTGGAAAAAGGACGGGCTCATCATTGACGAGCGCTGGAACAGCGGCGGGCAGATTCCGGATCGGTTCATCGAGCTGCTCAATCGTCCGCTGCTCGCCTACTGGGCGGTGCGCGACGCGCCCAGCCAGCAGTGGCCGCCGGTGGCGCACCGCGGGCCGGAGGTGATGCTGATCAACGGCTGGAGCGGATCGGGGGGCGACGCGTTCCCGTTCTACTTCCGCGAAGCGGGGCTCGGACCGCTGATCGGCACGCGCACGTGGGGCGGGTTGATCGGGATCAGCGGCGCGCCGCCGCTCGTGGACGGCGGCGGCGTAACGGTGCCGACTTTCCGGATGTACGACCCGAAGGGCGCGTGGTTCGCCGAAGGACATGGGGTGGATCCGGACATCGCGGTCACCGAGGATCCGACCGCGCTCGCGAAGGGCACGGACCCGCAGCTCGAGCGCGCGATCAAGGAAGTGATGACGCGCGTCGCCGCGATGCCGCCCGCCGCGGCGCGCCCGCCGTACGAGAAGCGCATCCCGACGCGCGTGGGATCGGGCAGCGGAAAATAACCGGATACTCTGGCGCGCGCAGCTGAAGCTGCGCGCTCACCTTGACGGCCTCGTGCGCGCAGCGTAGCCTACGCGCACCGAGTCATAAACACCGTTCTCGTCTGGGAGGTCGAAATGGTGCGCAGGTGTGCGGCGCTCGCCTTCATCATCTTTCTCGTCTCTACCGTCTCCGCCGCCGCGCAGGGCACCACGTCGCGCGTGCTCGGGGTCGTCACGGACCAGAGCGGCGCCGTCGTGCCCGGCGCCACCGTGACGCTCGCCAACGAAGCAACCGGCGTGTCGTTCAACACCGTCACGACGGCCGCCGGGACCTACACCTTCGAGGCGATCCAGGTCGGCACGTACGCCGTCACGGTGGAGCTGCAAGGCTTCAAGAAGTTCGTCGCGCACGGAACCCCGGTGAACATTTCCGAGCCCACGACGGTCAACGTGAAGCTCGAGTCGGGAGGCATCGAGCAGCAGGTCGACGTCAGCGCGGCCGCGCCGATCGTCCAGACGAGCACCTCCGGCAACATCGGCACCACGTTCGAGCAGTACACGATCGAGAGCCTGCCGATCATCGGCGGACGCGGGCGCAACGTGCTGGATCTCGTGCTCACGCAGCCGGGCGTCGTCTCGGGCGCGAACACGGGCGGCGGCGTGCACGTCAACGGCGCGCGCGACCGATCGTGGAACTACACCCTCGACGGGATCGACAACAACGAGTCGAGCGCCGGCGGATCCAATTTCGCGCCGCTGCGCACCAACCCCGATTCGCTGGCGGAATTCCGCGTGCTCACCGGCAACGTGACCGCGGAGCTGGGGCGCAACAGCGGCGGCCAGGTGAACATGGTCACCCGCTCGGGGACCAACAGGCTGTCGGGCACCGCGTACTACTTCGATCGCCGTCCCGAGTACAACGCGAACGAGTGGGAGAACAACGTGCAGGGGGTCCGGAAGCAGAACTTCAAGCAGAAAATCCCCGGCTTCAGTCTCGGCGGGCCCATCAGGAAGAACAACACGTTCTTCTTCGTGAATTCGCAGTGGCTCCGCCTGGACCGGACGGTGACGGTGACGCGGTCGGTCTACACGGAGCAGGCGCGCAAGGGCCTCTGGCGGTACTCGACGACCGGCCGGAACCAGATCGCCGGCGTCTCGGGGGCGAGCGTCGACGCGAACGGCAATCCGATCGTCCCGATCGGCACCTACGACATCGCCGCGAACGACCCGCAGCACCGCGGCCTCGATCCGACGATTCAGGCGATGCTGGCCGAGATGCCGCTCCCGAACACCTTCAACCTTCCCACCACAGCCGACGGCTTGAACATCGCCGGCTACACCTGGCAGGCGCCGGAGCGGGAGCGGCAGAACGACTGGGTGACCAAGATCGACCACGTCTTCAGCGGCCGCCACAGCGCCTTCGTCCGTATCTCGAAGGGGTACCAGAACACCTACTGCGACAACGTGAACGGCGGCCTCGCGCCGTTCCCCGGCGTGTCGTGCCTGGTGAACACGACGCGCGACCCCTACAACGTCGCCGGCAGCTGGCGGTGGAACCCGGGATCGAGCATGGTCAACGAGTTCGTCGCGGGCGTGAATCACTTCACCTTCGACTTCATCACGCCCGAGGCCGATCCGTCGAAGTTCACCGTCGTGAATTTTCAGGTCACCGCACCGCACGATTACGAGGTCGGCAACCTGCGCACGATCGACACGTACCAGATCGTCGACAACCTGAGCTA
>QHWR01000392.1 GCA_003223835.1 Acidobacteriota bacterium
CTTCGCGCCGAGCGCTTCGTCGTCGAACGGCCGCTCGTGCGAATGTGCCGCCGGCCTGATGCGCCCTTCGACGCGCGGAGACGCCTTCAGGCCATTTCAAAAGAATTCGCCATTCTTGGACCCGAATTCGCATAGTCGTGTGGCGCATGGGATTGCCCGACCGCATCAACTCGGAGGCCGAGCTCGAAGATATCCTCGCGGAACCGTCACCCGCCGACCTCGAGTCTGTCGCTCGCCTGCGCGGCGACGTGCTCATCCTCGGCGCGAGCGGCAAGATGGGCCCGTCGCTGGTCCGCAGGATGCATCGCGCGATCGAGCGACTCGGCAGCGGCAGCCGCGTGAAGGCGGCATCGCGGTTCTCCTCGCCGCAGTCGCGCGCCACGCTGGACGCTGACGGTATCGAGACGATCGCCTGTGATCTCCTCGATCCGCGGCAGATCGCCGCGCTGCCGCGCTGCGAGAACGTGCTCTTTCTGGCCGGCCGCAAGTTCGGGACCACCGATCGGACCGACCTGACGTGGGCGACCAACACGGTCGCGCCCGCGCGCGTGGCCGAACACTTCCGCGGTTCGCGCACCGTCGTGTTCTCGACCGGCAACGTGTACGCTCTGACTCCAACCGACGGCCCTGCGCCGACCGAGGACGATCCGCCGGCGCCGATGGGCGAGTACGTGCAATCGTGCCTCGGGCGCGAACGCGTCATCGAGTTCGTCTCGCGCCGGCAAAACATGCCGGCGCTGATCTTCCGGTTGAACTACGCCGTGGATCTCCGATACGGCACGCTGGTCGACATCGCGAGGCGTGTCTGCGCCGGCGAGCCGATCGATTTGACGATGGGATTCTTCAACGCAATCTGGCAGGGAGATGCGAACAGCTACGCGATCCGATCGCTCGAGCCCGCCGGGGATCCTCAACGTCACCGGCCCGGAGCGGATTTCGGTTCGCGAGATCGCGCACTGGTTCGGGGCGGCGTTCGGGCGGCCGCCGTGCTTCGTGAATACAGAAGCACGAGCGGCGCTCCTCAGCGATTCGAGCCGCTGCCGCGCGCGGCTCGGCGAACCCGCGGTGCCGCTGGGCGTTCTGCGGCAATGGGTGGCGCACTGGGTGCGGAGCGGCGGCGCGTCGTTGAACAAGCCGACGCATTTCGAGGTGGTGGATGGGCGGTTCTGACGGCGATCGGCTGCCGGCGCTTCGGCGCGCGCTCGGCGACGGCCTCGTCATTCCGGCCCACCCGCTCGCGTTGACCGAAACGCGCCGGCTCGACGAACGCCGCCAGATCGCGCTGACGCGTTACTACGCCGACGCGGGCGCGGGCGGCATCGGCGTCGGCGTCCACACGACGCAGTTCGCCATTCGCGATCCCGGCGTCGACTTGCTTCGTCCCGTCCTGGAGCTGGCGATCCGGGCGGCGCGCGAGTGGTGCGCGGCTCGCCGCATCATCACCATTGCCGGCGTCTGCGGACCCACGCGGCAGGCGGTCGCCGAGGCGGAGCTCGCAGCCTCGCTCGACTATGACGCCGCACTGGTCAGCCTGGCGGCGCTCGGCGACGAGGGCAACGCCGCGTTGTTGGGCCACTGTCGCCGTGTGTCGGACGTCATCCCGGTGATGGGGTTCTATCTCCAGCCGGCGGTCGGAGGCCCCATCCTCGATCGCGCGTTCTGGCGCGACTTTCTCGAGATCGAGCGCGTCGTCGCGATCAAGGTGGCGCCCTTCGATCGCTACGCCACACTCGATGTCGCCGCGGCGCTCGCCGAAAGCGGCCGCCGCGACGTGGCGCTGTACACCGGCAACGATGATTCGATCGTCACCGACCTGTTGACGCCATTTCCAGGCTCGGTACGCTTTTCCGGCGGGCTTCTCGGCCAGTGGGCCGTATGGACGACGAAGGCGGTCGAGTTGCTTCGGCAGTGTCGGACGATCACGCGCTGCGAGGCCACGCGCGAACGACAAGGTGAAGTCCTGCGTCTGCTCGCGCTCGGTGCCGAGCTGACCGACGCGAATGCGGCGCTCTTCGATCCGTCGCACCTGTTCGCCGGCTGCATCTCAGGAATTCATGAGGTCCTGCGGCGCCAGGGATTGCTCGCCGGCCGCTGGTGCCTCGATCCGAACGAGGATCTCAGTCCGGGGCAGATGCGCGAGATCGATCGCGTGCTGGCCGCGTACCCGCATCTCGCAGACGACGGATTCGTGCGCGACAACCTGGATCGGTGGCTCAGATGATGTCGAAGATCGGCGTCGGCCTCGCGATCTCCGCGCTCGTTGCAACCTTGCCGCAGTCGAATCAGGCGCCGCCGCCGGCCGATCTCGTGCTGCGCAACGCGAAGATCCTGACGGTCGACGAGGGCTTTCGGGAGGCCGCGGCGCTTGCCGTCCGCGACGGGCGGTTCGTCGCCGTCGGATCGAACGACGACGTGCAGCCGTATATCGGGGGCAGCACGCGAGTGATCGACGGCCGTGGACGCACGGTCGTCCCGGGTCTTATCGACACGCACGTGCACGCGCTCGATGTCGCCGAAGCAGAGTCGGCGCAGCCGTTTCAGAGCCTCCAATCGATCGACG
>QHWR01000170.1:0-11009 GCA_003223835.1 Acidobacteriota bacterium
GAGCTCGGCCGGCAGCACGACCTGTCGCTCCACGAACTGCGATCGCACCGGGGCGACGAGCACCGTCGGCGTCGGCGGCGTGTCTCCACGGTTTGAGGACGGCGGCTGGCTCTGTCCTTTCACCCTGTCGCACGCGGCCATCGCCATCGTTGCGATCGCCACGCCCAATGTCAGCCAGGTCCTAGTTTGTTTGATCAATTCCAACTCCCCCTCACTCGACGCGAGCTGAATCGTGGTCGTCCGGGTGCCACGAGCGCGATGCGCGGCTCGTCCGGTTCTGCACGAGGGCGAACACGAATGGCAGCACGAAAAGTACCGTTATCGTTGAAGCGGCAAGGCCTCCGATCACCGCACGCCCCAGCGGAGCGGTCTGCTGCCCGCCCTCACCCAGCGCCAGCGCCATCGGAATCATGCCGGCAATCATCGCCAGGGACGTCATGAGAATCGGTCGAAGCCTGGTGCGGGCCGCCAGAATCGCCGCCGCGCCGGCACTCTCGCCTGCATACCGCGCCTTCTCTGCGAACGTGACGAGCAGGATGGCATTGGCGACCGACACGCCGATCGCCATAATGGCTCCCATGAACGATTGCATATTCAAGGTCGTACCGGTCATGAGCAGCGCGAGGCCAACCCCCAGCATGACCGCGGGAACGGACGCGAGCACGACGCCGGCCAGACGCAGGGATTGGAAGTTGGCGGCCAGCAACAGGAAGATCACGACAATCGCCAGCACGAGCCCGATACCAAGTCCGAAGAGCGTGTCGTCCATCGGCGCCACCTGGCCGCGCAGGGCCACCGCGACACCGCGAGGCGGCTCGCCGGCGCGTCGAATCGCTTCTCTCACGAGCGCCGCGGCGTGTCCGAGATCGATGCCCGCGGTGTTCGCGGCAATCGTAATCATGCGTTGCTGGTTGTATCGGTCATACTCGCCGGGGGTCGTCCCGTAGCTGACCTGCGCGACATCGCCGATGAGTGGGCGCATCGCACCACCCGGCATGGCCGGCAGGCTCGTCACATCTTCGATGGAGCCCGTGCGGGCCTGCGGAATCTCGACCTGCACCTGATAGGCGATGCCGCTGTTGGGATCGCGCCAGTAATTCGGCACGACGTACCGGCTGGACGACGTGGCAGCGGCCAGCGATCGCCCGATCTGGTCCACCGTCACGCCGAGTTGCCCGGCCCGTACGCGATCGATGTTGATGTCCACGGTTGGATAATCCAGTGGCTGCTCGAACTGCAGGTCGCGCAATGACGGAATCTTCTGCATCTCCGCGCGGACCTTTTCCGCGAATGCCCGGTCCGCCGCAAGGTTCGGCCCGCTGACCGCCACCTGAATCGGCGTCGGCGCACCGAAGTTCATGATCTGGCTGACGATGTCACCGGCTTCGAACGAGACGGTGACGGTCGGCAGCAACGCTGGAAGTTTCTGTCGCAAGCGTTCCTTCAGCTGCTCGATCCGGATGCCGGACCTGGGACGCAACGCGACGAGCAGCAGCGCCTCGTGGGGCCCGCTCGACCACAAGTAGATGCTGTTGATCGGATAGTTGGATGTCGGGTTCCCGGCGAACGCCAGCGTGATCTCGACATTGTTCGGGCCGGCCTCGGCGCGGATGGCATCCAGCGCTTTGAGTGCGATGACCTCGGTGCGCTCGAGGCGCGTGCCAGTTGGCGCCCTCAGGCGGAGCTGAAACTGCCCGCTATCGACCAGAGGGAACATGTCGGTCGGGACGCGGTTTGCCAGGAGCACGACGCCTGCGACGGTGACCACGAGGTACACCACCACAATCGCCCACCTCAACGGGGACACCCGGTCCAGCAGCCGCGCGTGCCGATCCTGCAGCTTGTGAACGAACGAGCCGTCGTCGGTTCCCTGTTTCTTCTGACCGAGCAGCCCGGTCGCCAGCGCCGGCACGAGCGTATTCGACAGCACGAACGACGCCAGCATGGCAAAGCCGACGGCGAGCGACAACGGAACGAAGAGCGAACGCGCGATGCCGGTCATAAAAAACGAGGGCACGAAGACCGCCAACACTGAAAGCATCGCGAGCAGTTGGGGGGTCAGCACTTCGCCGCACGCGTTCAGCACCGCGCGGGCGGGCGGTTCCCCGTGTGCCAGATGGGTGTGGACATTCTCGATGGCGACAGTCGCCTCGTCGACCAGGATCCCGATGGCGAGGGCCAGCCCCCCCAGCGTCATGATGTTCACGGTCTGGCCGGAGAGCCATAACGCAACCAGCGCTGCCAGCAGCGCGAACGGAATCGTGATGACGACGATGAGTGCGCTCCTGAAATCGCGCAGGAACAGCCACACCATCAGCGCCGTCAGCAATGCCCCGAGCGCCCCTTCTGTCGCGAGGCCCCAGAGAGCATTGGTGACGTAGGTTGACTGGTCGAATTCGAAGCTGATGTGAATGTCCTCGGGGATCGCCGACTGCATTCTCGGCAGCGCCGCCTTGACCCGCTTCACGACGTCCAACGTGGAGGCGTCGGCTCGCTTCGTCACCGGGATGTACACCGTTCGTCGTCCGTCGACGAGCGCGTAGCCGGTCGCCACGTCGCTGCCGTCCTCAACGACGCCGACGTCGCGCAGATACACCGCGGGACCCGCACCGGTCCGAATGGGAAGCGTCTCCAATTCTCTGATTTGCGCGACCGGCGTATTCAGCTTCGCGACGCGATTGATATCCCCGACTCTCACGTTGCCACCGGGCAGGATGGCGTTGCCCGCCGCAAGCGCGCGCATCACCTCTTCCGGCGACATGTCGAACGAACGCAAGCGGTCCGGATCGACGCGAACGACGATGGTCCGCTGGCTCGCGCCAAATGGCGGTGGTGCTGAAACCCCGGGTAGCGTCGCAAACATCGGCCGGACGCGATTGAGCGCCAAATCCTGAATCTCGCCGAGGCTACGGGACTCGCTCGAGAAAATGAGCTGCCCGATCGGAACGGTGCCGGCGTCGAACCGGACCACGAACGGCGCCACCGTCCCCGGCGGCATGAACGCGCGCGAACGATCGACGTAGGAAACCGTTTGCGCGAGCGCCTGGCTCATATCGGTTCCGGGCTGGAAGTACAGCTTGATCAGCCCGACGTTCTGAATCGACTTCGATTCGACGTGATCGATGCCCGTGATGTAGAGGAAGTGGTACTCGTAGTAGTAGACGAGGAACCCCTCCATCTGCGCCGGATCCATCCCCCCGTACGGCTGCGCGACGATGATGACCGGGAGATTGAGGTTCGGGAAGATGTCGACCGGCATACGGAGGAAGGCAACGACTGCCAGTAATGCAGTACTGATCGTCGCCACAAACACCGTCATCGGCCGCCGCAGCGCCAGGTGAATCATCCACATGTTCGGTTACCCTCGATCAAACAGACCTCAGCGTACCTGGTTGAGAAACGGTTGCAGATTCCCTTGCGCTTGCATCACAGCGAGCAGGGCGCGCCAGACACCCAGCCGAGCGACCGCGTCATCCGCTTCGGCCTGCGCGAGCAGACGCTGCGCCTCCGCGACCTCGGTGACACTCGCCAGCCCGCTCTCGTACCGCGCACGCGCGCGACTCTCCGCGTCTGTCGCCGCCTGCCGCTCGACCGGAGTGTTCCGGGCGATCTCCACGGCCGCCTTCATCAGCGCGCGTGCTCTCGCGTTCTGTGTCGTCAGATTCTGCAGCGTCTGGTCGTATCGCGCGCGCTCGGCGAGCTCGTTCTGCAGCTCGACGCGCTTTCGCGCCTTCACGCTGAACAGGTCGAAGGCGGGAAACGTCACGGACATGCCGGCCGCCCAGTTTGGAACTTGCAGCCACAGGCCGTCGCCCAGCAGTGGCTGTCCCGGGACCTGAGCGCCGCTGCCGCGACCGGCGAGCACAGTCTGAAAGCTGACGTGCGGAAAGTACGAGCGATCGAGCACGCGTTCGCGCGCACGCACGGTTTCGACCGCGGCCAGAGCGGCGCGGGCTCCCGGATGGGTTGTCAGATCGGCGACCACCGCAGACGTCAGGTCCGGAGGGTTCGCCAGCCGACCAATGGCTGGTTCGACCGCGATTCCGGCGGCGCCGATCGCGTCCGCGAGAGCCGCGCGGGCAATCTCGGCGGCCTGGACAGCCTGGCTCAGCTGATTCTTGGCGATCGCCAGTTCCGCGTTCGCTCGTGATTCGTCCGCACCAGGCCGGAGCTGATTGGCGACCAACGTTCGCACGGTATTCGCGAACACCTGCAGTCGGTCAACGTTTGCGGCAACCGCGCGGACCGCCTGATCCGCCGCCAGCACCGTCACGAACGCATCGGCCGCCGCGGCGGCGACGTCGAGCTCTGTGAGGTCGCTGCGCGCTTTGCCGAAGACACTCTGAGCACGCGCGACGTCGACGTTGGCTTTGCGCAGACCAAAGTCAATCGCTTCCCAGGAGAGCTGCACGCCGGCCGCACTCCCCCAGACGCTGTCGTAGGAGCGTGTGCCGAGCACCGGACCTGAGATTGGCGGTACGATTGGTTGCGGCAGCAATAGACCGAAGACGTTGTTGTGCGTTGCTCGATTCTCCTGCCACAGCATGTCGAGGCGCGGCAGAAAGGCCGTCCGCGCCACGCCGATCCCTTCGTCGGCGGCCTGCGCCCGGGCACGACTCTCCTTGATTGCTGGGTAGTTCTTGAGCGCGAGCTGGATGGCGTCATACAGGGAGAGTGGTCCGGAAGGCGCGGGCTGGGCAACGGCGCGCCCGGGACTGAGCATGCAGCCGACCGCCGCCAGCCCAATCCAACGCCACGACCAGACAGCGCGATTCCTGGAACGCTCACGCATCAAAGGCCCTCAGCTTGTAACGTTCGAAAGCCGCTTCTCTTCACGTCGCGAACAATGCCGAATTCAATGCTGAGTGGCATAGCGCAGCGCCGGCCAGCGGACGCTCGTACATACCGCAAGCACTCCACCCCCTGTCACAAGGGCCCAGATCGGCAGTGACGCAAACAACGCCAGGCAGCCTGCCAGGCCAAGCCAGGAGACGACAGGCCACACCAAGCGCTGTCCCCTGGGGAGCATGAGCGCGTCGAGAAGCACGATGCTGTACCACACCAAGGTGAAAACGTTGGCGACCGCCAGCACTGGTCGCAGATCTAAGAACAGCGCCACGACGGAGCACACCAGGCCGAGAGCGATCGCGGCGTGGCGCGGGCTGTGGGAGCGCGGGTGGATGGTACCGAGCCAGGCCGGTAATTCATGCTCCTTTCCCATCGCGAGGGCGACCCGAGTCGCGGTGAGCATGTCACCGTGCGCCTCGGTGAGCGTGTCTAGCCAAGCCGCGGCCAGCACGACCCAGAACCCCCACCGCCCGATGGCCTTTACACCCGCGGTCAGCAACGGCGTGTCGTTTCGCGAACCGCCGATCCTTATCGCGTCAGCTCCGAGAACGCCGAGTGTAGCCGCGCCGACGGCCAGGAAGACGACGGCGGCGATGACGATGCCCCCGATGACGGCGAAGGGGATCGTCCGCCGAGGTTCCTTGACTTCCGAGGCCATGATCGCCATTCGCATGAAGCCATCCCAGCTCCAGAAGAAGATCGCAGCTCCTGCCAGAACGTCGAGGACACCTGGTCCGAGCAGCGGCGTCAGGTGTGCGGCCTGACTACTGGGAATCGCGAAGCCGACGAACAGACCGAGCAGTCCGAGTTCGACGAAAAGCGTGACGATCAACACCTTGGCGTTCAGTTCGATACCGAGGAAGTTCACGGCAGTAACCAGAAGGACGGCGGCGCTCGCGACGGCGTGCATCCCATAGGACGGTAGCCCGTCGGCCATCTGCGCCGTGTACGTCGCGAAGGCGAGAGCGATGACGACGGTGGACACGATGCCCTTGCCCAAGTAGGCGCAACCGGCGACGAACCCCAGCGTAGGGTAGCCGAACTTGCGCGACCACGTGAACCCGCCGCCTTCCTCCGGGAAATGAACACCGACTGAAGCGGCGCTCAATCCAGTCGCCAGTGCCACCAAGCCGCTGAAGATCATGGCCAGGAGCAGCCCGCTGCCCGCCTTTTCCGCGGTCGCGCCCAGCGCCGCGAACAAGCCCGTGCCGATGATCATGGCGGCGGTCAGGAACGTCGCGGAGGTCTTGCCAAGGGCACGACGCAGCGACTGGCCCGAAAGGACTTCTTTTCGGTCCGTCGCCATCAGGCGATTCCCTCGCCGCGCGCCGCTTCTTTCGGCGGCTTCACGCGGCGGAAGGCGACGCGATCGACCGCGAGGTGCTCCCAAACCCGAGTGATCCACTTCATGGCGGTTCGGCTAATCCAATGGCTCCGTGACGGTCTTGAACGTCTGACCCTGGAGCAGCGTGATCGTCGCAACCGGCCGACCGCCGCTGAGCGCTGGCATAACGCTGACGGCCCGAAACCCTCCATTGGCCTTGATCGCGCGTTCGATCGCGTTGCGCAGGGAACGCTTCCCCTTCGCCATCGCCACGCTCTGAGACTTGGCGGCGTCGAGATCTTCGCCACTGGTGATCGCCTCAGTCTTGGCCACCTTGCGAGTTGTGTGGTCCACGATCACTTCGGCGAACTTGTCTCCTTTCATCGTGTAGACCGACAGTTGGAGCTTTCCTTCTTCGACCTCGAACTTGCCCGAGATCGGCCTACCGCTGCGTTCGCTCGCCGCCAAGCCTTCCTCGAGCGTCGTCCTGACGCCCTGAAGCGCTTTGGCCAGCGCCGCCTGCTCTTTGTCCTGCGCGCCCGCAGTCGCGCCCAGCAGATACGTCGACACGACACACATGACACCTGCAGCCAAGAATGTTCCGCTTCTCTTCTTCACATTTCCCTCCTCCCCGCATCTCCGGTCATAAGTCCCTTGACGCGAATCTTCTCGCCGAGTCGGCCCGAGGGACACGTGTGAACATGATGTCGCCTGCCGAGGGTCGATCACGTTCCCGCGCGACGCGCGCGGCGGCATCGGATGACCGTGGACGTGCCGGCTGGTCATCGTGGTTGTTGCCGCGCGTACGCGTAGAGCGCGTCGTACACGGGGAATTCACGATTCAACCGTTCCTCGTCCGAGATACCGAGCACCGCAAATCCTTCCGCGATGGCACGGAGCCCGAGACCTTCCGGCGCCACGTGCTCCTGCCCTTTCACATCGGCCGCACGGACAATCCTGCCGAGGCGTTCGAGACCGGGATCCGCCAGCTTGAAATCCTCCAGAATCGCCTCGAAGGTGCAGCGCTCGCCCCGATGATTCAGCTTCACCTCCTGAAACCGCGTGGCATCGAACGGTGTCGCGTTCTCGCGGTTGGCGGTCGCAAGCAGCTCTCCTTCCGGCACGAACAGAAACTTCGCGTCGGGATCGACGAATCGCTTGATCAGCCAGGGACACGCGACTCGATCGACTTTGACGTTTTCGCGAGTGATCCAACGCATAGCCGTTCCTCAGTCAGTGCTTCGCCGCCGTCGGCTTCGATGTTTTTCCGAGCTCGCCCAAGGCGGCCTTGAACGCCGTCGCAAGCTGATGGTGGGCCGGGTGTCCAGCATGTGGTGATGGATCGCGACCACATCGATGCCGTTCTGCCGCAGCGCCTTCAGGACGGGCGTCACCTCGTTCGCGAGCATCGCGACGTCGCCGGCGATCGCGGCATTTTCGTTGGTGCCGACAAATGCGGCCCACGTGTTCAAACCCATGCGAGCGTTGATCGGTGCACCCATTTCGGTGACTTTCAGATCGTCCCGCCCCAGCGTGATCTTGTAGACCGCTCCGGTCTGCTCGCCCGGGTGACCCACGATTTGCGCAACCCTCGCCGTATCAATCGAAGTCGTCGGCGATGCTGCGGCCGGGGCGGGCGCCGCCACAGGCCCTTTGGCACTCTTGCCGATGAGATCGAGCGCGGGCTTCAGGTTACGAGCCAGGTCCGCGGGCGTGCCATGGCCGTGGACGTGCATGTAGAAGATGCGTGGCTCTTCCCAGAAGAAGTGATTGTGAAGTGCGGTCACTTCGAGGCCGTTGTCCAGAAGCGCCGACATGACGGGATTGACTTCGTCCTGGGTCAGCACGAGATCGCCCATCATCACGTCCATGCCGCCGGTGCCCTTCGTCATGGCGACCCAGCCGCCGAATCCAAATGGTGTCGGCGTTTTCACATTTGCGACGGTCACGCCGAGGTCATTCCTGGGGATGTTGACCTTGAGCACATTCGCCTTGTAGTCGCCCTGTTTGCCCAAAGACGTCAGCACTTGCTGGTATTCCGCAGGAACGTCCTGAGCTCTCGCGAGCGACCCCAACGAGAGTGAAACTGCCGCACATATCGTGAATAGCCGCGTCATAAACGTCCTCCAGAAGATTGAGTTGTGTGGGCGTGCTGTTTCGTACCGTCGCCTTGTCTCGGCGTGGTGAGCGGCAACGTGATGCGGAACACCGAACCGCCGCCAGGGTTCTCATCGACGGTTATGCGGCCACCGTGCACGTCGACCGCCCATTTCGCGATCGCCAGACCGAGCCCGGTCCCGCCACTCTCGCGAGAGCGGGCATCATCGAGCCGGAAGAATCGGTCGAAAATCCGCTCTCGATACGGAGCGCCAATACCAGGACCCTGATCGACGAACTCGATGACAGCCTGGTTGCGGTCGCTCCGCACGCGAACGTCAATGGGGGATCCTGCCGGACTGTATTTGATGGCGTTGTCCAGCAGGTTGGCGATCGCCTCGCGGATCACAAGGCGATCAACGGTGGCCAACGATTGGGCAGAGTCATCGATTCTGATGCGTTGATTGCGCTCCTCCGCAAGAATCGACAGTGAAGAGACGACGTCTCGTGCGAGCTGCCCCAGGTCGACCGGCTCCCGCGAGAGTCGTACGGTCCCGGCGTCTCCGTGCGAGAGTCGTAGCAGCGTTTCGACCAGCGTGGTCAGGCGATCGACCTCTTCGAGCATGCTCCCGATCGCCTCCTTGTACTCGGCTGGACTCCGCGTTTCCCCGAGTCCAACTTCACCGATGCCGCGGATCACGGAGAGCGGCGTCCGGAGCTCGTGCGACGCGTCGGCGGTGAATCGGCGGAGGTGATCGAATGAAGCCTCGAGGCGCGCGAACGTCTCGTTGATCACGGCGGCGAGCCGCCCTATTTCATCCCTCTCATTCGGCACCGAGAGTCGCTCGTGTAACCGGTCCGCCGTGATCCGCCTCGCTTCCGCGGCGAGCCGATCGATCGGTGTCAATGCACGCCGGGCCAGCACGTAGCCGCCCATACCAGCCAGGATGGCGACGAGGGGCAGCCCGAACACGAGCACCGTCAGAATCTCCCGGAGTTGGGTCCGCAGGCGATCTTCGGACCGCGCAACCCTCAACACGACCGCCGCACCGCCCAGCGTCGCCGTGCGCGTGAGCGTGCGCCAGTGGGTGCCGTTGGCAACAATCGAGTCATAGCGAGGGTGCGTCGATGCCCCGCTCAATACAGGCGGCGGCAACGCGCTGGACGTGCGTGACCGAAAGATCGGTTCGCCGCCGGCAGCCCACACGTCGGTCCCCCGATCCTCGTCAATGTCCGGATCGTGGTGCTCGTTACTCACCCACGCGAAACGCCCGTCTGGCATTCTCGTGATCAGCCCCTCCGCCGTTTCGAAGTCCTCATACAAATCGTCGTCGAGCTGCTCCAGGAATTCGTGGCGCACCGTCACGAACGTCGCGGTTGCGTAGACAATGAGCATCAGACAGAGCGCGACCGTGTACCACGCAGCGAGTCGAAAGCGAATCGACGGGACGAATCGCCGGCTCACGGTTCGCCTTGTTGCAGAACGAACCCGACACCGCGAACGGTGTGAATCAGACGTTCGCCTGCGTCTGTGTCGACCTTCTTTCGTAATCGCGCGATCTGCACATCGATGACATTGTCGAGCGGTGTCGCACGACGCGGCTCCCGCCACACGTCTCGCGCCAGCATCTCGCGCGAGACCATGTGCCCCTGGTGGCGCAGCAAATACTCGAGCAATTCGAATTCGCGGACCGTCAGATCGAGGAGGCGATCGCCGCGCACGGCGTGGCGCGTCACGAGGTCAAGCTCGAGGTCGCCGGCCTTCAAGCGAAGCGACTCGGGGGGACGGCCACGGCGCAGCAAAGCGCGGATGCGAGCCAGCAATTCCGCAACGGCGAACGGTTTGACGAGGTAATCGTCAGCACCCGAATCCAAACCTGTGACGCGGTCTTCGAGTCCATCGCGAGCCGTCAAGATGAGGACCGGTGTGTGAAGGTGCCGCCGTCGTAACGTCTGCAGAATCTCGAGACCGTTACGTCCGGGCAGCATCAAGTCGAGGACGATCAAATCAAACGCCTCGGCGTGGGCGCGGAAAAATCCCTCGTCGCCGGTTCGGGCCACAACGACGTCGTAGTGCTCCGCCTGCAGCGCCGCGGCCAGCACCTGGCCCAGCTTCCGTTCATCTTCGACAACCAGGACACGCACTGGCTACGAATGTTACCGACCGGACTGGCTCAGACTTCCTGATATTTCTGTCAGGAACGGGCGTGGGCTCCATCACTCAGCGTGGCGTGAACTGCCCGAGGTCGTAGATCCCGAGACGCTTCTCCAGGCCCGCGACCTTGTCGACCATCGACTCGAAGCCGTCCTCGCCGAACAGTTTGTGCTCCTGCTTTTCGAAGTCCTCGCCAAGCGACGCGTATTCGTTCTTGCTGACGATCTTTCGGAACGCCGGGAACAACACCGTGTCTTCACGAGCCTCATGTGGCCGATACATCCGATTGAACTGCCGAATGGCGGCGATCAGCTTCGGGCGCTCGCCCGCGTTCTTGATGTTTTGCGCGGTGGCGAGCTGCGTGACGAGATCGGTGACTCTGCGACCTGCCTGGTGCTGGGCTCGCAAGGTCGCTACGAGATCCGTCAGCGTCTTCGCTCGCTCGAAGCGTGGGAACAGGTGCGCCTCTTCCAGCTTCTCGTGGTAGTCCTCGATGAAGCGCCGCACGATGTCGGCCGCACCGGCGATGACATCCGAGGGAACGTCCGCCGCGCCGGCGTCCAGGCGCCGGACGCTTTCGTCGTA
>QHWR01000170.1:11032-12707 GCA_003223835.1 Acidobacteriota bacterium
GGCGAAACGTCTTCCTCGCCCTGGCCCGCGTCCTTCTTCGCGGCAGCCGGCTTCGATCGCTCCTGTCCTGCACTCGCGGCCGCATCGGCCTGCCGCGCGCTCAGGAATACTGCTCCCGCCAGAATGGAACCTCCAGCGACCAGAAGTCGACGGCGCTCCATCGTGAACGTGTCATCAGACGTACGCATGAGGCCCCCTATCCGATCCGAGCGAGTTTCAGGTTCGGCGCTTCCGCCGAGACACGCGCGAATGCGTGGCTTTCGCCGTCGCCTTGCTCTTTCGCTTCCGACCCACACGCTCCGGAAGCCGTTTGCCTCCCGTCTCCCGATTCCACTCTTCGTACGTCTGCGGCGAAATCTTCCCCTCGACGAGGAGCTGCGCAAACTTACGTCGCTGAGCCTGGCTCTTGAATGGCATGACAGGGTGCGGCTAGCGGCCGACGGCGTAGAGATACTTGTAGCCGCGCAGATAAATGTCGTGGTCGACCAGCGCGGGCGAGGCATCGAACCCGTCGTCCAGCGTGTTCTTCGCCAGCACTTCGTACGACGAACCGGCGCGCAGCACGATCGTCGTTCCCTCGCGTCCGGGAACGTAGATGCGTCCGCCGGCGCCGACCGGCGACGCAAACACGTTCGGCACGTTCTCGAGCCGCTGGAGCTGATAGTGCGGCTTGCCCGTCTGAGCGTCGTACGCCGAGAGCAGCCCTGAGTTGCTCTTGAGCAGATAGAGGATCCCGTCATAGAGGAGCGGTGACGGCACGTAGGGCGTGTCGTGATTCAGCGACCACGCGACCGCGTTCGTCGCCCCGATATCGCCTTTCGCGTCCGCGAGGCGGATCGCTTTCAGGCTGTTGCCGCGGAAGCCGCTCGTCGCGAACACCACTCCGTCACCGTAGACCGGCGATGGAATCGGGTTCATCGTCAACCCGGGCCCTTCCCAGACGAGTTTCCCCGTTTCGACATCGTAGCTGCGAAGCCGGCTCATGCCGCTCGTGATGACCTGCGCTCTTCCGCCCTCCTCGACGACGAGCGGGGTCGCCCAACTGTCGATCTCCTGCCGTTCGGTCCGCCACAGCTCCTTCCCCGTCATCTTGTCGAGCGCGACGATGAACGACGGACCCTGGTGATCCCAGACGACGACGATGCGATCGCCGTAGAGGACCGGCGTGCAGCCCTCGCCGAACTCGTTGCGCATTTTCTTGTCGCCGAGATCCTTGTTCCACAGCAGCGTGCCGTCCATGTCGTACGCGTAGAGACCTTCGGAGTCGAAAAACGCATAGACGCGCTGACCGTCGGTGATCGCCGAAGATGACGCGTAGGTGCCGTTGTCCGGGTGCGAGCCTTCATGGGGCGTCGATTCGCGCGCCGTGCGTTGCCAAATCACCTTGCCCGTCTTGCGATCGAGCGCGACCACGACGTATCTGTGCGGGACTGCCGGGCGAACGCCGCCGCGTGGCTGATGCGCGGCGGCCGCGTCGGCGCCGGACGGCACCGCGGAGAGCACGAAGATTCTGTCGCCCCAGACGACAGGGGACGCGGATCCGCGGCCCGGAATCTCGACCTTCCAGCGGACATTCTTCGTCTCGCTCCATTCGATCGGCGGGTCGGCGGTTTTCGACACGCCGGTCGCATACGGCCCGCGCCACTGCGGCCAATACTTTTCCGCCGCCGGGTCC
>QHWR01000170.1:12794-14367 GCA_003223835.1 Acidobacteriota bacterium
TCTGTGTGTATCTGTGTGCATCTCTGGCTGTAGTATCTTGCGTTTCGCGGATGATCCCGTTCGATTTCAGCCTTCGCACCCGGGTCGTGTTTGGCGGCGGCACGCTGGACCGCCTCGGGACGCTCTGTCGCGAGCTCGGCTTTTCGCGGACCCTCATCGTCGCCGACACGGGGATCGTCGCGGCGGGTTTCGTCGACCGCGCGTCGCGGCTCCTGCAGGACGCCGGGATCGTCCCGTCGGTGTTCCACGACTTCGAGGCCAACCCCGACACGCGGATGGTGGAGGCGGGGCGGGCGTACGCGGCATCGCGCGGCATCGACTCCCTCGTCGCGCTCGGCGGGGGCAGCTCGCTGGACTGCGCGAAGGGCATCAACTTCGTGCTGACCAACGGCGGATCGATGCGCGACTACCGCGGGCATGGGAAGGCGTCCAGGCCGATGCTGCCGTCCATCGGCGTGCCCACGACGGCGGGCACCGGAAGCGACGCCCAGTCGTACGCGCTCATCTCGGACGCGGACACGCACGCGAAGATGGCGTGCGGCGACGAGAAGGCCGCGTTCCGGATCGCGATCCTGGATCCGGTCCTGACCGTCTCGCAGCCGCGCGCGGTGACCGCCGTCGCCGGCTACGACGCGCTTTCCCATGCCGTCGAGTCGTTCGTCACCGCAAAGCGAAGTGAAATCTCGGACGTGTTCGCGCGCGAGGCGTGGCGGCTCCTCGAAGCCAGCTACGAGCGCGTGCTGACCGCGCCGGACGATCTCGATGCACGTGGCGCGATGCTGGTCGGCGCGCACGAGGCCGGCATCGCGATCGAAGCGTCGATGCTTGGCGCGACCCACGCGTGCGCGAACCCGCTGACCGCGCGATACGGCACGACGCACGGCATCGCCATCGCCCTCATGCTCCCGCACGTCGTCCGCTGGAATGCGGAGGCGGCGGGGGATCGCTACGCGGAGCTGTTGCGCGTGGCCGGACGGGAGGCGGGCAGCCGTCCGGCGGAGCGCCTGGCGGAACGCCTGGAGGAACTCGCCCGCGCCGGCGGGCTGCCACGGACGCTACAGGAGATCGACGTGGCGCGCGCGGACCTGCCCGCTCTGGCAGCCGACGCCGCAACGCAGTGGACCGGCACGTTCAATCCGCGTCCATTCGACGCTTCCGCCGCGCTCGCACTGTACGAGAGAGCCTTCTCAGTCCCTCGTCCCTAGTCCTTCGTCCCGGGTCCCTTGTCCCGGGTCCCTCGTCCCGGGGGACAAGGGACCGTGGACAAGGGACGGAGGACCAGGGACCAGGGACGAGGGACTTTACTCCGGCAGCTCTTCTCGGGGACTCGGGACTAAGGACTCGGGACGAGGGACTAGGGACGAGGGACTTACTCCGGCAGCTCTTCTCGTTTCGGTTCCGGCAGCGCGAAGCTGGCGATGAAGCCGATCGCGTACGCCGCGGTGCCGACGAGCGCGGCCGCGTGCGCGAGCCGGCCGGCGGGCGTCGCGCCCGGCATCGACGCGACGAGACTCGTGGTGATGAGCGCGGCCGACGTTCCGATCATGCGGCCGCCGACGTTCGCGGCAAAGCT
>QHWR01000171.1:0-1428 GCA_003223835.1 Acidobacteriota bacterium
AAACTGGCGTCGGAACACAAGCCGGCACCGAAGATCGCCGTGGCGATTGCGCGCGAGCTCGCGGGCTTCTTGTGGGCGGCGCTGCAACCCGTCGCAACGCCGGCGCGGTAAGCAACAGCGCGTGACGGATGGTTCATCAAGGAATCGACGCGTGAGGCGGTTCGGTGACGGACCGCGAAGACGGCGGATGATCAGAGGCACGATTGCGAGGATCGGCGAGCTAGCAATGCGATACGGATTTCCGTCCCAACTCGCGACCCTAGACTGCACGTCCTCCCGACGAAGCACTGTCATGTGTGCTCTGCCGCGGGCGACCGCGGTAACCACCGTATATCAGCGTGACTCGTCGTCGAAGCGCCCTCGACCGTCCGTCGTCTCCGCGGCCCGACCACCGACGCGCTGGCGTACCACGTGGCGGACACGGCGTCCAGGGCTTCGCGCCCCATGGGCGGCGCCTTCGGCGCCCCTGGACACCGCGCCCACCACGTGGTCGGATGCACTTATGTGAGCAAGCTGACGCTTGGTCGGCAACTGCCAAGCCACCGATCGAAGGGACCAGGCTTGACAAGGGGTCATTCCATATCAGCTAGACGCCGAACTCCCGCCGCGCCCGCACGAGGCAGTCGGGGCAGATGCCGTGGCTGAACTCGGCGTGCGAATGATCGGAGAGGTACGACTCGAGGTGCTGCCAGTAGTCGCTGTCGTCGCGAATCTTCTTGCAGTAGGAACAGATCGGCAGCAGCCCCGACAGGGTCTTCACGCTGGCCAGCGCGTCCTGCAGTTCGGCGACGCGCTGCGCCAGGCTCTGCTGCAGCGTCGCGATTCGCGCGCCGATCGCGATCCGCGCGCGCAGCATCTCCCAGTCGAACGGCTTCGTCATGTATTCGTCGGCCCCGCTGTCGAGGCCGTGCACGATGTCTTCGCGCGAGTCGTGCGCCGTGAGCAGGATGACGTAGGTCGTGCCGAGCGCCGGCGTCTGGCGGATCTCGCGGCACAGGGTCATCCCGTCCACGCCGGGCATCATCCGATCGAGGATCGCGACGAGCGGCGGCGGTCCGGTGTGCAGCGCCGCGCGCGCCTGCGCGCCATCGGCGCAGATGGTCGCCTCGTAGCCCCAGCGCTCGAGCTGCATGCCCAACCCGTACCGCAGCGTCGCGTCGTCGTCGGCCATCAGGATGCGCATGCTTCGCCTCCGCTGAATTCCCGCACCGCGGCGATCAGCCGCGCCGCTTCTTGTTCGAGCGGCGCGAGCAGTTCGGCCGCGCGCGTCATGTCGCCCGATTTGGCAAGCGTCTCGAGATCGCGCGCGATCCGCACGGTCGGATCCGCGCCGAAGTTCGCCGCGGCTCCCTTCAACGAATGCGCCGCCGCACGGAGCGTCTCTCCGCTGGCGGATGCGACCGCGCCGCGAATGTCGTCGAGCATGCG
>QHWR01000171.1:1733-14399 GCA_003223835.1 Acidobacteriota bacterium
CGCCCAGACGTCAACCGCCTGGCGGCCGTCGTGCGCGACGAGGACTTCGTGGCCCCGCCGCTCGAGCAAGCGGATCGCGAGCTGACGGTTCGTGTAGTTGTCTTCCGCGACGAGCACGCGCTTGCTCCGGACCGCCCGCGCGGCCGGGCGCCACACGTCGTGGACGCCACGCCCAGCCTGGCCGAGCACGCCCGCGATCGTCGAGAGCAGCGTCGTCGATCCGACGGGCTTGACCATGTAGCTCACGATCCCGACACGGCCGAGCCGCTCGTGGTCAATCGGCTCGTGCGACGACGACAGCACGATCGCCGGGATCGTTCGCCCGTTCGACGCGGCACGGAGCCGCTCGGCGACTCCGAGACCGTTTTCGCCGGGCATCATGAAATCGAGCAGCACGAGCAGAAACGGCAGGCCGCGCGCCTCCGCTTCCTGCAACGCGGCGACGGCTTCGTCGCCGTTGGCGACGATGGTCGGCTTCATGCGCCAGCGCCGGAGCGTGCGGCCGAGCAGCAGCCGATTGACTTCATTGTCGTCCACGACCAGCACCCGCGTCCCCGCGACGCTGACGGGGGCGGGCTCCGCCGGTTCGAGGACGCCCTCCTCGAGACGCGCGGTGAAATGGAACGTGCTGCCCTGTCCCTGGACGCTTGAGATCGCGAGTCCGAGTCCCGTGCCGCCGAAGCGGCGCGTCGTCGATCCGTCCGCCTGGCGGAACGGCTGGAAGACCACCTCGAGGCGGTCCGCCGGAATGCCGATGCCGGTGTCGATGACCTGGAAATGCAGGAGCGCCGGATCCGATGGCTCGCGCTCGACGGCCAGCAGCACGTGCCCCTCGGTCGTGAACTTGATGGCGTTTCCGACGAGGTTCACGAGGACCTGCCGCAGCCGGCCCCCGTCGCCGACCACTGCTTCCGGGATATCGGGCGCGATGTCCGCGACCAGCTCGATGCCTCTCTGGTTCGCGCGGATCGCGAGCGGCCGCAGCAGCTCGGCGATCGAATCGCGGATGTTGAACGGCGCGGCGTTCAGCTCGAGATGACGCGCCTCGATCTTCGAGAAGTCGAGGATGTCATTGATGACGTCGAGCAGTCCGTGGGCCGACGACTTGACGATGTCGAGATATTCCCGCTGCTCGGCGGTGAGATCGGTATCGAGCGTCAGCTCGGTCATGCCGATGATCCCGTTCATCGGCGTGCGGATCTCGTGGCTCATGTTCGCGAGGAACTCGCTCTTGGCGCGGCTGGCGTCTTCCGCCTTGTTCTTGGCCTCGAGCAGTTCCGTGTTGACGCGCCGCAGTTCGGCGGTCCGTGACGCCACCTGGTGCTCGAGCTGATCCTGATGCGCGCGCAGCATCTCGTCGCGATGCTGGATCTCGGTGAGCATCTGATTGAACTCGTCGATGAGCGCGCCCACCTCGTCGTCGGCCCGTTTGGCCGCGCGCACGTGGTAGTTCTTCTCGGCTCCAATCCGCCGCACGACCTGCAGGAGCTCGAGCAGCGGACCGGACACCAGGCGCTGCAGCACCGACGTCACCGCCAGCGCGGCGCCGCTGGCGACGAGCATGAGGCCGACGGCGATGAACAGGAACCATCGGGCGCGCGCGCGCACGTCCCGGTAGTCGCCGACCACGTACAGCGTTCCGACGCGGTGGCTCCCCTGAACGACCGCACGCGAAACCGCGACGCGATCCGCCACGACCGACCGCTCTTCGATCGCCCAGCCGGGCATGGGAGGACAGCCGACATCGCCGGCCCGGTACTCTCCCAGTATCTGTCCGTCGATGGCATAGAGGCAGGCGGCGACGATGTTCGACTTGGCGGCGATCGACGACAGCAGTTCGCGCGCCGCGTCGCGGTCCTGGAACGCCGCGGCGCCCGCCGCGTTGTCCGCGACGATCCGCGCCACGGCGGCGGTGTCGCGCTCGACCGTCGTTCCGGCGACGCGATAGTCGATGATCGCGAAGAGCGACAGCGCCAGGACGAGTGCGGCGGCGCTCGTCCCCAGTCCGACCCACAGCAGCTTCTTCCGGATGCCCATCTCAGTCCTTCGCGTGCGGGCCGCCGCCGACGATCCGCGCCAGCGACAACATCTTCGAGCTGATGCGCAGGTCCGCCCGGCTGGCGGCGGCGACATTCACCTCGAGCCGCACCCGGCCGTCGACCATCAGCAGCCGTACGACGCCGCCCTTCCGGGTGAAGTCGTCTTCCTCGCCGACCGTCAGGACCGGCGCGCCCTGCGCGCGAACGAGCACCGCGCTCGTCATGTTCTGGGGTGACTGCGGGATGAAGAGGATGTGACAGTCGCGCGGATCGTCGCCGGGGCCAAGGTCGCGCGGGACGATCGATCGGCCGTTGACCGTCCGGCCCCGCGCGCGCGCGAGCGCGTCGAAGACAGGATCCGGCCCGGCCACGCCAATCACCACGACGCCAGTCCGGGCCGGCGGTTCGGCCGGCCACTCGACGAAGGCCGCCAGATTGCACAGCACGCCCGCCTTCACTTGCGCTTCGGTGAGCGACGCCGATCGCGCGGGCGCGTGGACGACGACGACGAGCGCACCGAGAGCGGCGATCGCGCGAGCGCGCGTCAGAATCGCCACGAAACGTTCACGCGCGCGACGCGGCCGTCCTGGGGGATTGCGTCCCCGCGGTGTTCCTCTCCCGCCGGGTCGGAATACCGGCGATCGAACAGGTTGCGGATCGAGAACGACAGGCCCAGTCGCGCGGGCAGACGTCCGCCGGTTATCGTCAGGTTGGTCAGGAAGACGCCGTCGACGGCGGTGTCCGCCAGCGTGCGCCGCGCGCCGATGTAAACGCCCTCGATGCCGAGCACGACACGATCGTGGAACAACGGTCCGGTCGCACGCGCCGCGAGCGCGCTCGACGGCGCGTTGGACAGCCGGTCACCGGTCTCGGCGTTTCGCGCGGATTGAACGGTGCAGCTCACGAGCCCGTGGTATCCCGCCGCCAACGAACCTTCGACTTCGACCTCGGCTCCCGTCGTTCGCGCCGCTCCCGTGTTGCCGTAGCCGATGCCATTCAGGTTTCCCTCGTCGGCAATCTGCGAGATGAGTCCGGTGATGTTCGACCGGAACACGGAGCCGGACACCCGGAACCGGTGCGCGAGGTACTGATCCCAGACCGCTTCCGCCGTACGGACCCGTTCCGGCTTCAACAGAGGATCGTCGCCGTTGTTGAAGTAGTACTGCTCGTACACGTTCGGCGCGCGGAACGCGGTGCCGTACAGGAGTTTCAACGACGACACGGCGCGGGGCTTCACAATCAGGGCGACGCGGGGGTTCGTCGAGTTGCCGAACGTGTCGTGATGATCGAAGCGCAGACCCGCGTTGACGATCAGCTTCGGCGCGATTCTGAATTCATCCTCTGCGTAAGCGGCCCACACCTGCGACGCGCGAGGGACGCTCACGTAGCGGCGTCCGGACACCGCGTCGTAGTCATCCTGGTCCTGGCGAAGGTTGTCCCGGTACTCGAGCCCTCCGGTCCACAGGTGCGCCGTGCCGATCCGCTTCGACCCGGTGAGCTCCGTCGACAGCCATTCGCCGCGACTGCTGTCGACCTCGACGGCGGAGCCGCCTTCGCCGTCCGACGACAGATAGCGGCCGTCGTACGTGTTCCGATCGTAGGCGCTGCGCCACTGCAGACTGACGCCGGCAAGCGCGCCGTGGTACGTGAGATCGACGTACCCACGGGCGTCGCGGGTCCACGTGCCGGGATCGCCGATCACCGTGCCGAACGCGCCCGTTGGCACCGTCTTTCTGCGCGATGCGGCGACGCCCTGAAGACGCCACGGGCCGCGAACCACGGTGCCCGCGAATCTCCAGGCGCGATCCTCGTCGGCGCCGTTGGCGATTCCCGTGCCCGGCTCGCCGTCGTAAAGGGGAAAATGCAACATCGACGCGCCGTCGCTGTCGAACGCGGACGCGCCGAACGAAACGTCGGTTCCGCCGTCGAACACATGACCGCCGTCAATGCGCCCTCCGCGCATGCCCTGGGATCCCGCCTCCGCGTCAACCTCGATCCCGTTGAAGCTGGAGGCGGAACGCGTCACCACGTTGATGACCGCGAAGAAGGCGCTCGGCCCGTAGAGCGACGACGTCGGTCCGCGCACGACCTCGACACGCTCGATCATCGTCACGTCGATCGGAAACTCGGTCCCGACGGTCGTCGAGTCGTACACGTTGTCGTTGAGGCGGTGGCCGTCCACCAGAAAGAGCACGCGCGTGTTGTAGTCGCCCGGCCGGCCGAATCCACGAACGCCCAGATAGGTGTAGTTCCGGTCGTAGGTCACGTAGAAGCCGCGGACGCCCTGGAGGATCTCGGCCAGCGTGCGGTAGCCGTAGCGGCGGATCTCGTCGCGCGTCACAATCGTCACCGACGCGGGCGCATCGATCACGCGCTGCTCGAACCGCGACGCGCCAAAGACCGTTTGAACCTCGGTGTTCAACAGTTGTTCGAGCGACAGCGCGGTTGGATCCTGTGGCGCACCGGTGGCCTGGGCATAGGCGCCGGGCGCGACGAGCATCGCCGCGCCGATCACGCACGAGCAACGCAGGCTGCTTCGACGCAGGCTCATCATCGGCACAGGGATTCCTCCGGAATTCGCGGGAGTGTGCAACGCGGCTGCCACGCCGCGGCGCGGGACTGTCATGCAAATTCGCGAGCAAATCCAGGGAGACGCCGGAGGCCATGTCGAAGGTGGTGATCGAGCCGACGGATCGGTGTCCTCGCGGGTGTGCCCGTTCCGCACACGTGCCGCACACCGGCGTCGGTCAGCGGTGAAGCTCGTGGATCGTGAAGACCAATTCGCCAGGGCGCGCAAGCCCGAGATCCTGGCGCGCGATCCCTTCGATCGCGGCGGGATCGCTGCGGAGGCGCTCCGCCTCGGACCGCAGCGCGCGATTCTCGCGGCGGAGCCGCGTGATGTCGGCGACGACGGAGTCGTACGCGCGGCGCGCGCGCAGCATCTCGGTCAGCCCGCGCTCGCCGACGAGTCCGTTCACCAGCAGCGCGCATGCGACGAACAACAGCAGCCGCGACCATCCCCGCCGCGGCGGTTGGCGTCGCGGAAGGATCGGCCGGTCGTCGGCGGCTGCGCGCGCCTGCGTCTGATCCGCCATCTCGTGTGTCACCGTACCAGAAAACGATCGAAAGTACAAGCGCAAAGTACCGCATCGCGCGCAAAAGTACAAGGGGGGAAACGGGCCACGGATCGCACGGACAGCCACGGATCAACGGGCCACGGATCACGCGGATGGTCACGGAACGGTGCTTGTAGCCGACGCGGCGGGCTTGCTATGATCGAGAGTCTGCCAGTGCGATCCGGTCCCGGCCGGAGGCTCCCCGCGTGCCGAGGTAGCTCAGTTGGTAGAGCACGTGACTGAAAATCACGGTGTCGGCAGTTCGATTCTGCCCCTCGGCACCATTTCTTGATTCACTCCTCATCCGTCGCACGCGCGCCGCGGAAGGTCACGGTCTTTCAGCTCGTGTTCATGACGTACGCCGTGACCGGCGCCGCGTTGACATGCCTCTGCGGCATTCGCTTCGCGCAGCTCGCCGGCGCGGCCTCGCTCGTGCAGTCGCTCTGTTATTTATTGATCTATGCGGCGTTGTTCAAGCTCCGCGGACGGCCGTCGCTGGCCGACCGTCCGGGCTTTCGGATCCCGCTCGGCACCGCCGGATTGTGCGCGATGGTCGCACCGAGCGTCTTCATCGTCCTGGTGATCGTCCGTCAGGGCCTCTTTCCCGATGGCCGGCTGGATCTGCATCAGGCGCTGATCGATCTCGCGCTGTTCGGGTCCGGCCCACTCATCTATCTGCTCGCGCGGCTCCTACTTGTTCGCCGCGAGGTGCCAGCCTGAGTTGAGCCACGCGCCGTTCCGCTTCACGAAGATTTCCGTCGCGTGCCCCGCCGTCGTTTCCTTCTGCCCGGGAGCCGACTCCAGTTCGTAGAGGTACGTCGTGTAGATGATGGCGACGTCGCCGTAGGCCTGCACGTCGGTGCGCGGGAACTCCAGCCGTACGAGCTTCGCGCGGCCGCCAAGCTGCTGCGCGCCGTTGAGAATCTGCGCCCGGTTTTCGAACGTCGCTTCGGGATGACCCTCCAGCGCGATCGTCTCTTCCGGCAGGAGCTTCTGCAACCGCGCCTGATCGTTCGCGAAGAACGCGCGCCAGACCGCCTCCCGCGCGGTCAGGAGCTCGCGCCGCTCCTCCGCCGGCAGCGCCCTGAAGTCCTGCGCGTGTTCGAGCTGCGCATCGACCGCATCCGGATGCAGATAAATGTTCGAGCCGACCTGGTTCCATTCGCCGTGCTGTTTCTCGTAGACGTCGAGCGAACGCAGCTTGCCGGGCACGCGCGCCGCGCGACCGTACACCGTCTCGGCCACGTAAGGCACGAGCGCGACGTCGCCGTGGAACACGTAGTCGATTTGCGTCAGCTTGTAATCGACCAGCCCGAACTCGGGGTTCGCGTTCGCCTGGCCCGCCGATCGGCAGAACGGCGCCGAGCTGTTCATATATTGATCGAGACCGCTGACGACGGATCGCGCGACGCCGGTGAACCCGACCCAGTCCTTCGAATGGGTCGCGCGGATGGTCGCGCAGTCGCGCTCGATGTACGCGGCGAAGATCTTGTCGATGTGCGCGCGGATGGCCTTGCGGTCGGCCGCGCGATCGTCCTCGCGAGCCGAAGCGGCGGGCGCGATGGAAGCCGTGGACAGCAGCGGGCCGGCGGCGACGGCGCCGGCGACGAACGAGATCACTGAAACGATCGAGGTTCTGAGACGCATCGGGTTCTCCTCCCCTTCAGCGACAGGTCACGATCGCGCGCGCTTGCCTCGACGTCAGGGGATTCGGCGCGAGCACGTGCAGGCGCTGCCAGACGCGCAGACGCTGGCCGCGGCGGCCGATGCGCCGCAAGTCGGTGACGCCTTGAGAGGCGCCGCGGATCTGGACACGTTCCCGTCGCGTCCGCGATCCATCGCTGCGCTCCCACTGATACTCGACAACGAGCGGCCACCGCGCGACGCGAATGGTCGCGATGAACGACAGGTTCGCCGGACACTTGCCGATGTACGCGGCCGGCTTCGCGATGACGTCGAGTCGCGTCACGGGCGCCGGCGCGGCTGCGCTCGCCGGCAGTGCGGCGAGCAGCGCCGCCATGAAAAGCCGTCGCAACGAGCACCTCCTCCGTCCGTTCGGGCTCGCTGTTCGATGTCAGCCCTATGGAGTCCAGTAGTACGCCTTGCCCTGCGGCCAATGGATCGCCCAGAGCAACGCGGCGTCGCGGCCGCGGTAGAGATGGAACCCGATCGCGCGAAGCTGCGCGACGTCGATCGGCGTCTTCAGCAGCGGCGGCCACGATTCCAGTCGTCCGGGCGCATCGCACGACAGCGGCCCGCGCTCGATCTCCGCGGGATCGAGGAGCGCGCGCAAACCGGCGTGCTCGCGTGCGGGGAACGTGAACGCGCCCCACCGCTGGTTCGTGTCGAGATCGTGCGCTTCGCGGATCTCGATGACGCCGGGCGGCAATCCGTCCGGCACCCAGCCCTTCGCGATCGCTCCTTCCCGCCGCGCTTCGTCGGCTGTGGCATAGACGCCGATCCTGACGTCCGAGCACGCCGCTCCGAGCAGGCTCGCCGCGATCGCCAGACCGGAGGCCGCTCGCATGCGCCTCAACCGATCCGCCTCCACGTGAGCACGTGACGAACGATCGCTCCCGCTTTCGGCACCTCGGCGTGCAGCACGAGACGGTCCTCTTCGAAGCGCAGCCCGCGGATCTGATCGCCGCCGACCCACGCCGGATTGAGCGCGCCATGCACGTGATGCACGACACTCTGGCCGTCCGCCGCGATGTCGTACGTGCCGAAATACGCGATGTAGCCGGTGTACGCCGCGCGCACCTGCTGGGCGCTGCCTTCGCCGAGCTCCACGCGCGATCGATTCGGCCGCATCACCTGGCCCGTCATGTTGCCGCTGGCGTCGTATGTCAGCCGGCCGACGGCGTTGCCAAACGGACGGCCGCGCCCGAGTCGCTCCTTCATGCCTCCCCAATCCAGTCGGCGTAGAGTTCCGGGCGGCGGTGCCGCATGAACAGGCGCCGGGCGTGCGAACGCGGCGGCTGCGCCAAATCGATCTCGGCGTAGAGGATCGCGTCGCGCGCCTGCGGCGCCCGCGCGATGACCTGCCCGTCGGGCGCGCACACGAACGATTCGCCCGCGAACGTCAGGCAGTCTTCCGCGCCGACGCGGTTGCAGAGCGCCACATAGTAGCCGTTCTGGAACGCCGCGACGCGGATTTCGGCCTCGTACAATCCTTCCGGCCACTCGCCCGCCGCGCCCGCCTGCGGCACGACGACGAGATCCGCGCCGCCGACCGCCAGCGCGCGCATGTACTCCGGGTAATGACGGTCGTAGCAGATCGCCACGCCGAGCCGTCCTGCGCGCGTGTCGTAGATCGGCACGCCCGTGTCTCCAGGCGTGTAGTAGCCCTGCTCGTGGAAGCACGCGTACTCGGTGATATGAATCATCCGCGTGCGGCCGAGCAGCCGGCCGTCCGCGTCGATCACCGGCGAACAATCGTACGCACGCGCTCCGTCACGTTCGTACAGGTTGAGAACGATGACGATGCCGTGCTCGCGCGCGGCGGCGCTGAACGCTTCGGTGATCGGACCTGGAACGGGCTCCGCGAGCGTCAGCGGGTCGGCGCCGGCGGGACGTTGTGGATGAAACGGTTCGAAGGCGAGCTCGGCAAACGCGACGAGCCCCGCGCCGCGCGCCGCCGCGTCCCCGACGGCGGCGAGCCCGCGGCGGACGTTATCTTCTTTCTTTTGCCCCGCGTGCTGCTGAACGAGCGCGATCTTCACCACGCGATATTAGCCACAGATGCGCGCAGATGCCATTCCGGCCACAGATGCACGCAGATCTATTCGAGCCACGGATGCACACTGATTCACACAGATTTCGGCTTTCTATCCTTAGAGCCTGTAACAAAACCCTCACCGGCACGAACCGGTGCAGTTCGTCGCCCCACCGAATGGTACGATTCGAGCCTGTCCTCGGCGGATTACTAAACACTGGCCGACGAGTCGTTACCCAAGAATCGTGTGGCGATTAATCCAGACAGCTCTCCGGCGGATCGTTGGACCGCATGGTGATTGAGTGCATCGGACGCCGAGTCGGCGTGCGAGAACGTGTTCACTCATATCTGAGCGCCTGCGTTGGATCGATGTGCGTCGCGCGAAGCAGGCAGGCACGCGCGGTTCGAGACGCGCGGCCGCCCACCTTTTGGCGGTCGCGGTGGAATCGGCAAGAACGGTTCGACGAGATGTGGCTAATCCGGATCTGTGGCTGATCCGGATCTGTGGCTCAGTTCGCGATACGCGGTGGTTCCGAGGAGATCACGACCCAGTGTGCCGTGCGGTGGCCGCCGGCCTGCGTGAAGCGGACTTTCGCACGCCGGCCGTGGTGCGTCGCGAGCGCGTCGGTCGGCAGCACGCGCGAGCCCAGCCGCACGACGACGTCCGTCGCGAGCACGAAGGCGACCTGTCCTTCTTTCGTCATGAGCACGAGCCGGCGCGCCGCCTCTTCGAAGCGGTCGATGGTGCCGATGACGGACTGTTCAGCCGGTTTGAGGATCGTGGCGGGTTTCGGCTGCGGCACGCCCTGCGCGACCGGCGCGCTCGTCGTCACGATGCCCCCAAACACGGCCAAGACGAGTGCGGACGCGAACACGCGCACGGTCCCCCTGAAAGAAGAGCGCCCACCGACCTCGCAGTCGGGAGGAGTTGACCGGAAGATCCAGCCGTTCGCCGCTCGGCCGGCGGGCATCGGAGATGATCACAATAGAAGTGCCACCACGTCGCGGGCCCGGTACAATGACGCAAGGTCAGTGTCTACAACAACTTCGGTGACTCCCGCCGAGCCGGTGCCGACGGCCGCGGCGGCGCAGTTGCGCCCCAGCGTGGCGAAACTGCGCACCTCGCTCTCGCTCCGCACCAGGGTGGCGCTCCTCATTGCGCTCGCGGTGTCGCTGATCGTCGGCCTCGAAGCGGTCATCGAGATCCGCGTCTTCGAGCGCGCGGTCGAACGCGATCTGCTCGACACGGCGCGCTTCACCGCGCTCGCCGTCGCCGACGATTTCGAGCTGCGGCGCGACCCGCTCGACGTGGGCGCGATCGCGGCGACGCTGCATGACTTCGCGATTACGGCGCCCGCGATCAGGACTGTGTCGGTCGTCGGCGTCGAGCGCGCGGATCCCGAAGTGCTCGCCAGCACCTCGTCGGGCGAGCGCGCGGAGGCGTTGAGCGCGGCGCGCCAGGCGGTCGCGACGCGTCAGACCGTGGTCGCCGACGGCCCGCCCGGCATCCAGATCATCGCCGTCCCGGCGCAGCGCAACGGACGCCTCGTCGCCGCGGCGGTCGTCACGATGTCGTTCGGTTCCGTCGCGCAGCTTCGGACGAAGGGACGGCGCGTCACGTTGTGGTTCACGCCCGCCGTGATCCTCGTGCTCGTGCTCGTGATCGATTGGTTCACGCGCCGGCTGATTCACCGGCCCATCGCGCTCATCCACTCCGCAATGGCTCGCGCCGGAACCGGCGACTTCACCGCGCGCGCCGGCATCGAGCGGCCCGACGAAATCGGCGCGGTCGCGGCCGGACTCAACGACATGCTCGAGCGCCTGCAGCACGCGAACGAAGCGCTCCAGGAACGGGTCGATGACGCGACGGCCGCTCTCCGGGTTCGCAACCAGGAGCTGACCGAAAGCTATCAGCGGGTGTTCGCGCTGCGCGAGGAGCTCGGGCGCGCCCAGCAGATGGCGGCCGTCGGACAGATGGCCGCGAGCGTCGCGCACCAGGTCGGCACGCCGCTCAATCTCATCTCGGGCTACGTGCAGATGCTGCAGGAGGACGCCGCGGCCGACCCGCGCACGCGCCGGCGTCTCGACATCGTGCAGCAGCAGATCGGCAAGGTCGCGTCCGTCGTGCGGTCCATGCTCGATCACGCGCGGCGTCCCGACACGCGATGGCCCGTCGCACTGGGGACGCTGCTGGCGCACGTCGCGGACGTCTCGCGTCCGAAACTCGACGCATCGAAGATCGCGCTGCGGGTCAACGTCGCCTCGGAGCTGCCGACCGTCGAGGCCGACAGCCAGGAGCTGGAGCTGGCGCTGCTGAACCTGGTCAACAATGGCCTGGATGCGATGCCGGAGGGAGGCACGTTGACGATTGCCGCTTGCCCGAACGGCGCCGGCGTACGGATCGAGATCACGGACACAGGCGGCGGCATTCCACCGGAATTGTTGCCGCGCGTCTTCGATCCGTGGGTGACGACGAAACCCGCGGGACACGGCACGGGCCTCGGCCTCACGATCACGCGCGACGTCATCGCGCGACACGGCGGCACGATCTCCGCCGCCAGCGCGCCCGGACGGACGACGTTCACCATCGACCTGCCGGGCCCGCCAAGCGGGACCGACGAGGAAGCCAATGGCGAGAATCCTGATCGTTGACGACGACGGCGAGACGTGCCGGTTCATGGCGGAGCTGCTCGAGCGCGACGACCGCGAGATCCGGACGACCCAGCGCGTCGAGGACGCGCTGCGCCTCGCGTCCGAGCCGTTCGACCTGCTCATCTCCGACATCAATCTCGACGCGCCTCAGAACGGCATGGACGTGCTGCGCGCGTTCAAGTCGACGGCGATCGAGGCCGTGCGCGCCGGCGCGTTCGATTACATCAGCAAGCCGTTCAACATCGCGGAGGTGAAGGCGACCGTCGAGCGCGCGCTCGCCGACGCGGTGGCCCCCGCGCCCGCGACGCGGCCGCACCCGGAGATCCCGCCGGCGGGTCTCATCGGCCGCACCGCCGGCATGCTCGCGGTGTACAAGCAAATCGCCCACGCCGCCAATGCCGCGGCGCCGGTCCTGATCGTCGGCGAGAGCGGCACGGGAAAAGAGCTCGTGGCGCGTGCGATCCACACCAACGGCCGCCGGGCCTCGCGACCGTTCGTGCCGATCAACTGCGGCGCGCTCACCGAGAGCGTTCTCGAATCGGAGCTGTTCGGCCACACGCGCGGCTCGTTCACGGGCGCGGTTGCCGACACCAAAGGGATCTTCGAGCAGGCCAACGGCGGGACGGTATTTCTCGATGAGATCGGGGAGACATCGGCGGCGCTGCAGGTGAAGCTGCTCCGGGTGCTGCAGGAGGGAGAAGTCCGCCCGGTCGGCGCGAGCCGGATCGTCAANNCGACGAACGTCGACCTCGAGCGTGAGGTGGGGGCGCAACGGTTTCGCCAGGACCTGTACTATCGCCTGAGCGTCATCGTCATCCGCGTGCCGGCGCTGCGCGAACGGCGGGAAGACATCCCGCTCCTCATCGACACGTTCCTGCAGAACGCGTGCACGCGCGCGGGAAGACGCGTGGAGCTGACGCCGGCGGCGGTATCGGCACTGACCGTTTATCGCTGGCCCGGCAACGTCCGCGAGCTCGAGAACACGATTGAACGTCTGGTGGTGTTCAGCCGCGGTTCGATCATCGACGTCGTCGATCTGCCGTTCAAGGCGAGCGCCGGACCGGACCTCCACGAGCGGCTGTTCGCGGACCTTCCGTCGCTCGACGAGATCGAGCGCCGGTATCTGTTGCACGTGATCGAGCAG
>QHWR01000174.1 GCA_003223835.1 Acidobacteriota bacterium
CGGCGGATTATCAGCGCGCCGAACGTTTCATGGCGTACAACGTGACGCCGCTGGTGTACCGCAGCGGCGTGCGCCCGACGTGGATCAACAACGATCAGGGCGATCGCTTCTGGTACCGCGTGACGACGCCCGCCGGCAGCGAGGCGGTGCTCGTCGATCCGTCGAAGGGCACACGGGCCGCGTGCGAGCTGGCCGAGTGCCGCGCGGGGCAGGGGGGCGGCCGCGGCGCGCCGGGGGGGCGTGGCGGCGGCGCGCGCACCGACGTGCCGTCTCCCGACGGCAAGCGCACGGCATTCATCAAGGACTGGAACCTGTGGGTGCGTGACGTCGCGAGCGGCAAGGAGGCGCCGCTCACGGCCGACGGCGTCAAGGACTTCGGCTATGCGACCGACAACGCCGGCTGGACCCGCAGCGATCGCGCGTTGCTCCTGTGGTCGCCCGATTCGAAGAAGATCGCGACGTTCCAGCAGGATCAGCGAAACGTCGGCGAGATGTATCTCGTGCCGACGAAGGTCGGGCACCCGGCGCTCCAGGCCTGGAAGTATCCGCTGCCGGGAGACGAGACGGTCACGATGATCCAGCGCGTCGCGATCGACGTGGACGGGCCGAAGGTGACGCGGTTGCAGATGCTGCCCGACCAGCATCGCTCGACGCTCTGCGACCACATCGTGTGCCGCGGCGGCGACTGGGCCGACGTCTACTGGACCCCGGACGCGACGCATCTCGCGTTCGTCTCCACATCCCGCGATCACAAGAAGGAGCAGCTGCGCGTCGCTGACGCGGCGACGGGCGCCGTCCGCGACGTCTTCGACGAGACCGTTCCGACGTTCTTCGAATCCGGAAACGGCGCCGTGAACTGGCGCTATCTGGCGGCATCGAACGAGATCATCTGGTTTTCGGAGCGCGACAACTGGGGACACCTCTATCTGTACGACCTGCAGACCGGCAAGCTGAAGAATCCAATCACGAGCGGCGAAGGCAACGTGACGCAGGTGCTGCACGTTGACGAGCCGGCGCGCGTGGTCTACTTCCTCGCCGTCGGGAAGGAGAAAGGACGCGATCCCTATTTCTCGCATCTCTACCGCATCGGCTTCGACGGCCGGAATCAGCAGCTCCTCACGCCTGAGGACGCCACCCACGACGTCTCGCTCGCGCCCGACGGGAAGTTTTTCGTGGACAGCTACTCGAGGCCCGACGTGCCGCCCGTCACCATCCTCAGGGATCGCGACGGCAGGAAGACGATGGATCTCGAGCGCGCGGACATCTCGAAACTCGAAGCCACGGGCTGGAGGCCGCCCCAGCCCGTCGTGGTCAAGGCGCGCGACGGCGTGACGGATCTCTACGGGTTGCTCTTCAAGCCGGCGAACCTCGATCCGGCGAAGAAGTACCCCATCGTCAATCACATTTATCCGGGTCCGCAGACGGGAAGCGTGGGCGGCCGCACGTTCAATCCCGCGCGCGGCGACGCGCAGGCGCTCGCCGAACTCGGCTTCGTCGTCGTCGAGATCGACGGCATGGGTACGCCGTGGCGATCGAAGAAATTCCACGAGGTGTATTTCGGCGATATGGGAGACAACACGCTCCCCGATCAGGTTGCCGGCATGAAGCAGCTCGCCGCCAGGTACTCGTGGATCGACATCGACCGCGCCGGCATCTACGGCCATTCCGGCGGCGGCTATGCGACCGCGGACGCGATGTTCCGTTACCCTGACTTCTTCAAGGTCGGGATCTCGGAGTCCGGCAACCACGACAACCGCGAGTACGAGGACGATTGGGCGGAGAAGTGGCAGGGGCTGCTCGAGACGAAGGCGGACGGGAAGACGAACTACGATAACCAGGCGAACCAGCTCGTCGCGAAGAACCTGAAAGGGCACCTGCTGCTGGCGCACGGCACGATGGACGACAACGTCCCGCCGTACAACACGCTGCTCGTCGTGGAGGCGCTGATCAAGGCGAACAAGGACTTCGACCTGCTCATGCTGCCGAATCAGCGGCACGGCTACGGCGACGCGTCGAACTACATGACGCGCCGCCGGTGGGACTACTTCGTGCGCTACCTGCTCGGCGCGGAGCCGCCCAAGGAGTACGAGATGCGCCCGCCGGCCGGCGGCCGCGGCGGCACTACCGCGGGGCCTTCAACTCGTTACCGATCACCTGGTCGTACGTCTTCAGCCGGGGTTCCTGGATCTGGTAGCCCTTGTACTTGTCGTTGATCTTCCAGCCGGCCGCGATCTCTTCGACCGGTCTTCCGGCGGTGACGCCGAGCCGCACGTCGGCGAGGAAGTCCTTGTTGAACTGCGCGTACTCCTGAAGGTCCGCGATCGTCATCACCGTGCTGTGCCCGGTGATGACGCTGTCGACGCCCTTCACCGCGCCCGCCTTCGCCAGCGACTCGCCGATGTCGACGCCGCTCCCGCCGTTGTTCGCGTCGATGAGCGGCAGGTTCTTGCCCGAGAACATGTCGCCCGCGTGCATCACGCGCAGTTGCGGAAACACGATGAACGCGTCGCCGTCCGTGTGCCCGCGGCCGAAGTAATACAGATCGATGCGGTCGTTGCCGCTCCCGACGGTCGTCTTGTCCTTGAACGTTTTCGTCGGCAGGCCGCGGCCGTTGTTCGCGGCGAAGATGTTCGGCGGCGCCTCCTTCTGAATCCCGGTGACGGGCGCCGTGTTCTCCATGTGTTTCCTGGTGTTTTCCTGCACGACGATCTCGATGCCGGCGGGGAACTCGACGTTCCCGCTCACGTGATCGCCGTGGGTGTGCGTATTGATGATCGTCGTCACCGGCTTGGGGGTCAGCTCCTTGATCTTCTCGAGGATCGGCTGGCCCCAGCCCGGGTTCTTCGTGTCGACGACGACAACGCCGTTCGCGGCGATGTAGACCGCGGTGTTGCCGCCCCCTCCTTTGAGCATGTAGAGGTTGTCTTTGAGTTTTTCGACCTCGACGACTTTCGGCTGTGGCGCGGGGGGCGTTTGATACGCCGCCACCGTCAGCGACAGCGCCCCTGCCGCCAGCAGCACGCCCAGAACGACTGCTCGTCTCATGCGATCCCTCCAGGAAAGAACACGCGCTCGAAGAACCAGAATGCGCCGGCCGCGATGACGACGATGGATCCCGCGTACGCGAGCCGTCGCCCCGCGATCTCGCTGCGCGAGCGGAGCGCCGCGAACGCCGTCGCGACCGCGGCGACGACAAGGAGCTGCCCGATCTCGACCCCGACGTTGAACGAAAACAGCGACCAGCCGAGCGCCCGGCGCGGCAGGTCCATTTCGCGCAGGACGTTCGCGAACCCGAAGCCGTGGATGAACCCGAATCCGAACGCGATCCACGCCCGCACGTCGCGCCCGCCGCTCACCATCAGATTGTCGGCGCCGACGTAAACGATGCTGAGCGCGATCGCGGGCTCGATGATCCGCGCCGGCGCCGTGACCAGGTTCAGCGCCGCGAGCGAGAGCGTCACGCTGTGCGCGACGGTGAACGCGCTGACGACGAACGCGAGCTGCCGCAGCGAACCGCCCAGCAACAGCAGCCCGACGAGAAAGAGAAGATGGTCGGGGCCGATCAGGATGTGGTGCACGCCCGCCGGCACGAACCGGCGGAGGACCGCCAGCGTGCCCTGGCGGGAGCCGGAGAAGTACTCGAGACGCGTGCGATTGCGGTCGAGAATCGCCTGCGTCAGCGCGTCCTTCTCGTAGACGTTCACGAACGTCTGATGATTCGGGTCGTACGGAAACAGCGCGGCGTCGATCGCGAGGAGCCCCGGCGTCCTCGTGGCGGCGTATCGCGCGTGCAGCCTGACCGACTGCCGGCCCGGCAGCGCCTCGGGGGCGTCCCAGCGTGGCTGCGCGAGCGTCTTCCCGTCAGCGGTGAGGCGGAAACGTGCGGCGAAGAGCGCCGTCACCGCATCCCCGCGCGCGTCGAGCACTCGCGCGTTCAGCAGCGATTCGGGGCGATCGATGCCGAGATCGTGCGCGATGTCGACGACGTGGGCGACGAGCGTGACGTCGATGGCGCCCGCCTCGAGGCGCACGTCGAGATAGCTGAACGGAACGGGATGCGCAGCCGCCGGCGAGGCGCCGGCCAGGAAAGTCGCGGCGAGACAGGGGAGCAGGACGCGCGTCATAGCCGAGAGCGGGCTAATGGTAGCGCAAACGGCAGCTTCACCTCGACCGACGTCCCTCCGCCCTCGCGGTTCGAGGCCGCGATCGTCCCGCCGTAGCCTTCGACGATCGTCCGTGCGATCGCCAGGCCGAGCCCTGCGTGATCGCGGCGGCCGGGCTCCTGCGGGCGGTAGGTGAAGAACCGATCGAACACCCGCGACAGGTGCGCCTCCGGGATTCCGGGACCCCGATCCATGACGACGACGCGACAATCGTCGCCCGCGCGTTCGACGATGACGTCGATCGGTTCCCCCGGCGGCGAGAAGCTGCGCGCGTTCACGATCACGTTCTCGAAGACCTGCGTCAGCGCGTCGCGCGACGCCGCCACGGCGCAGGATCCTTCCGCACGGACGTCGAGATGGACGCGCGCGTCGCCGATGACGCGCAGGTCGGCGACGAGCTGACCGGCGAGCGCGCCGACGTCCACGAGCGCGGGCGTCTCGTGGGCGAGCTGCGTGTCGAGCCGCGCCAGCTCGTGCACGCCGGTGACGAGCCCTTCCAGCCGATCGACGTCGCGCACCAGCAGATCGAGGAATTTCTCGCGGTCGCGGGGGTCCTGCGCGTGGGCCGCCATTTCCGCGGCGGTGCGGATCGACGCGAGCGGGTTCTTGAACTCGTGGGAGACGTCCGCGGCGAAGGCCTCGAGCAGCCGGATGTGGGCGTCGAGCCGGCGCGCGAGGTCGTCGAGCGCGCGCGCGAGGTCTCCCAGCTCGTCCTTCCGATCGACGCTGACGAACCCGCCGGGGAGCTTCGTGCGCCGCGTCGCGAGCGCCGCCGCTTCGGCGCGGAGCCGCGCCACCGGCTTGACGACGGTCGCCGACGCGAACACCGTGAGGAGCGCGGCGAGCGCGACGGATGCGAGCACGACCTCGAAGATCCGCAGCCGCACTCGATAGAGCGCGCGCAGGATGCGGAACGTCGACTGCGAGACGACCACCGCGCCCACGACGCCGCTCCCCTGCCGGATCGGCACCGCGCTGTTCATCGTCAAGGAGCGCTGCCCGGGCGTGAACGCCGTTTGCGCCCCGTAGCGCCCCTCGAGCGCGGCGCGGACCTCCGACGGCGTCGGAGCTTTCACGCTCGAAGACGACGGCGGCGACGGCTGGCGAAGGATCGCCCGCGCGAGCGTGCGGCGCGCGCGGACGATCCACGCGCCGAAGCGATAGATGAGGCGCTTGCGGCCGCCGTCCACATCGGCGGGCGGATACGCCTCGACCGGCTGGACCGCGGCATGCACGCGCGCCGTGTCGGCGGCGAGCGCGCCGTTCGCGTCGTACACCCGGATGCGCGCTTCGGAGCGTTGACCGAGCCGATCGAGCATCGGCTGCGCGCCGGTGAGCGGGACCGATCCGAGCGCTGCCGCGACGACGCGCGCCTGCTGCACCATCCCGCGCTCCTGCGTGTCGAGCAGCTGCTGTTCGTAGGAGCTGAGATACAGCACACCGGCGACCGGCAGGAACAGGACGAGCAGGTTGAACAGGAGCAGGCGGACGCCGATCCGCGTCGGCCGGACGAACTCGGCGACCCTCGCCAGCCCTCGTGTCATGTCGCCGGAACGACGTACCGGTAGCCCGCGCCGTAGACGCCTTCGATGGCGTCGAACGCGGCGTCGGCGGCGGCGAACTTCCGTCGAATCCGCTTGACGTGGCTGTCGATCGTGCGGTCGCTCACCGTCACGCGATCGGGATACGCCTCTTCCATCAGCTGATCCCGCGTTTTGACGACGCCGGGGCGCCGCGCGAGCGCCTGCAGCAGCAGGAACTCCGTCACCGTCAGGGGCACGCGCGCCCCTTTCCACGTGACGATGAGGCGCAGCGGATCCATCGAGAGATCGCCGACCGTCGTCGCGGCGTCTTCGGGTGCGCGCGCCGCGTCCTGCAGGAGCGCGGACCGCCGCAGCAGCACCTTGACCCGCGCCATCAGCTCGCGCATCGAGAACGGCTTGCAGAGGTAATCGTCGGCGCCGATCTCCAGGCCGAGCACGCGATCGAACTCCTCCTCGCGCGACGTGACGAAGATGATCGGCAGCGTGTCGGAACGCGCGCGCAGCCGGCGGCACAGCTCGAGGCCGTCGAGGCGCGGCAGCCCGATGTCGAGGACGGCGAGGTCGGGCAGCGCGCGCGCGAACGCGTTCCAGGCATCGGCGCCGTCGCCGAACGCTTCGGTCTGGTGTCCTTCGCGCTTCAACGCGTAGCACATCGCTTCGCGGATCGTGTCTTCGTCCTCGACGACGGCGACGAGGCGTCCGGCCGGCGCGCTCATGGCCTCCGAATGTACCCGATTCCGCGGCGGCGATTGCCGCCTTTGTTTGGCCTCACTCTGCCTGCATGTTTCCCCACGGATACCGCGGCCGCGCCGTCGCAATCCGGTGTGATGGACCAGTCGTCGCGCGGCCCTGTCGGTCCGCGCGCGATCACGAGCAGGTCTAAAGACCTGCGCTACGACTCGTAGCGCAGCCCTTTCCGCCTTCGCGCGAAGCGCTTCGGCGGACGCGCCGTAGCCTTGCCCGCCTACGCCCTGAGGACTCCGGCGAGGCCTCGACGAAGCCTTGGCGGAGTCGGGGCGGAGGCGGGCAGGGCTGCTCGTGACGTCGCGCGACAGGCCAAGCGTCGCGCGCGATCAGGAAACCCGCGAGATCAGCGCGGTGTGGGGCGGCGCCCAGACGATCGGCGGACCGATCCTGACGGTCCCGTATCAGTACTCCTGGACCGACAACAAGGGGCAGGTCCGCCAGGGGGACGGACGCGCGTACTTCCTGCCGTCCGCCCTGGACATCAGCAGCACGCTCGAGTCGCAGATTCGCTCGCGCGGGATCTTCGAGGCCGTCGTGTACACCGCGCACGTCACGATGACCGGCCGGTTCGCGCGGCCCGACTGGTCCGCGATCCGTCCCGTGCCGGATCGGATTGCGTGGGACCAGGCAACG
>QHWR01000393.1:0-1312 GCA_003223835.1 Acidobacteriota bacterium
AGTCGATGACGAACGCGTACGCGAACGGGTGCGGCGAGCTGAAGACCGTCGTCTCGAACTGGAAGGCGATCAACGCGCGGGAGCTGACCGCGTTCAATGAGGTGCTGACGAAGAACAACCTGCAGCCGATCGCGGCCGCGTCGCCGGCGCTGCCGGTGCCCACGTGCGGCGCGTCTCCGACGACATCAACCCGCAGTTCGAGGAGACGGTGAACGAATTCGCGCGGATCAAGGCGTTCGTAGCGCAGGGCTTGAGCCCTGCTCGTGATCCGGGCGACCGCCGTCGTCACGAGCAGCCCTGAAGGGCTGCGCTACGACGTCAGCATTCAGCGATCAGCATTCAGCATTTTCGTAGCGCAGGGCTTCAGCCCTGCTCGTGATCACGAGCAGCCCTGAAGGGCTGCGCTACGACGAGGATTCTCGGAGCGCAGGTCTTTAGACCTGCTCGTGGACGAACGACTAATCGTACCGCAGCGCTTCCATCGGATCGATTCGTGTCGCGCGGCGGGCGGGACCGTAGCACGCGGCGACCCCGATGGCCGCGAACAGAACCGCGGCGCTGCTGAACGTCATCGGATCGAGCGGCGGGACGCCGAACAGCAGTCCGGTCAGGACGCGGCTCCCGGCGGCGGCGAGCAGCAGGCCGATCAGCGAGCCCACGAGGACGAGCGACAGACCTTCTCGCAGCACCATGCGGACGACGTCGGCGCGGCGAGCGCCCATCGCGACGCGAATGCCAATCTCGCGGGTCCGGCGCGCCACCGCGTACGCGGTGACGCCGTAAATACCGATGCCGGCAAGCAGGAGTCCGACGAGGCCGACGCATCCGGCGACGGAGGCGGCGATCCGAAGCTGCAGGTACACGGGGCCCGTTTGCGAATCGAGCGGCTGCGGCGTCGAGATCGGCAGGTTCGCGTCCAGCGATCGCATCAAGTCGCGGACCGCCGAGCCCAATCGCTCGCCGCCGGCGGCCCGCGCAAGGATGGTGAAACGCGGCGTGTATCGCTGCCGCAGCGGCACGTACATCATCAGCATCGACGGCGCGGGGACAGTGACGGTCGCCGTTGGCCCACGGTCCTGACGGACGCGGCCGCCAGGCCCGCCTCCAGGCCGGCCGGTGGTCGGCGAGCGCAGGTCGCGCGCGACGCCGACCACCTGCAGACGAGTCGTGACATCTTCGCCTGTCCGGCGCACGTCATGGCTGACGATCGTCTTCCCCACCGCTTCCTGCCGCGGCCAGAACAGGCGCGCCGCGGTCTCGCTGATCACGATGACCGGCTGCGCGCCCGCGCGATCGGCGGCGCTGAATCCTC
>QHWR01000393.1:1319-2994 GCA_003223835.1 Acidobacteriota bacterium
CGAAGTAATCGACGTCCACGGCGCTCCAGGTGCCGATGAAATACGGCTGTCCGTCCGGAGGGGCCGCGCCAGGCACGGTCATCCTGACGTCCAGGCCGCCCCAGCCCGGCAGGTACTCCGCGAGCGTCGCGGCCTGCACGCCCGAGACTCCGCGCAGCCGCTCGACGAGATCGTTCGCGAAGCGTGCGCCGCTGGCCGCGGTGTAGCCGGCCCGCGACAAGTCCAGCGATACGGCTTCCACGCCGTGCGGATCGAAGCCCTGATCGAACGAGCGGATGCGCTCGAGCGCCTTGACGAACAGGCCCGCGGCGACGACCAGCACGAGGCTGAACGCGACCTGCGCGATCACGAATGCGCTTCGCGTGCGCAGCCGATCCGGCGGGCCCTGCGACTCGTTTTTCAGGCCCGACACGACGTCCCCCTTCGAGATGTGGAGCGCCGGCGCGAGGCCGGAGAGCAAGGCCGCCATCAACGAGAGTCCAGTCGAGAACAGGATCACGCGACCGTCGAGCGGGAGCGACACCTCCACCGGGATCGGGAACGCGGGAAGCGACGACATCAGCAGCGATGTCATGCCACGCGCCAGGAGCAGGCCGGCGGCGCCTCCCAGAGCGAAAAGCAGGATCGTTTCCGTGAGCAGCTGGCGCACCAGCCGCGCTCGCCCCGCGCCGATTGCGACGCGGACGGCGATCTCGCGCCGCCGCGCCGCCGCGCGCGCGAGCAGCACTCCGGTCACATTGGCGCACGCAATGATCAGCACGACCGACACGAGGCCGAGGAGCAGCACCAGCAAGGCGGCGGCCACTGTCACGAGCGCGCCGGGGATGGAAGACAACCGTGCCACGCGCATTCGGGTGCCGCGATCCTCGATCGGGTGTTCCTGCTCGAGTTGACGGGCGATCGCGTCGAGCTCCGCCGCGGCCTGCGCCATCGACGCGCCCGTCTTCAGCCTCCCGCCCATGCCGACATCAGCGGGCCTGCGGCTCGTGAGGCGCGACGTCCCCGGGTCGACGATCTGCACCATGCCCATCGGGATCCACAGATCCGGCGCGGCGACGTTGGTGCCCCGGAATCCTTCGCGCGCGACGCCGACAACCGTGAACGGATGGCGGTTGATGTCGACGGTCTGTCCCACCACCGACGCGTCCGCGTTGAACCGGCGCTGCCACAAGCGATAACTCAAGACGACAACGGGGCTCGTCCCGGGCCGGTCACTCTCGGCGGCCGCGAACACGCGGCCCGCGGCGGGCAGGACGCCGAGCGTCGCGAAGTAGTTCGTCGTGACGACGTTCGCGAACGCGGACTCTACTCCGTCGCGCGCGGCGAACGTGACCGGCTTGAGCTCGAATTCGTACGCGTACACGTCCGCGAGCGTCGTCGCGCGCTGACGAACGTCTACGAAATAGGGATAAGACGACGTGAAGGTGGCGCGCGGGTTGCCCTCCTCCTCGCGGAAGATCTCCAGCAGACGATCCGATTCGCTCACGCCGGCAGGCGCACGGAGCAGCAGCGCGTTGGCGATGGTGAAGATGGTGGTGTTCGCGCCAATCCCCACGGCGAGCGACAACGCAGCGGTCAGCGCGAACACGGGATTCCGGCGGAGCAGCCGCGCCGCGTACGGCAGATCCTGCCGGACGTCGTCGAGCCAGCGGAACGACCGCGCGTCGCGGTGCAG
>QHWR01000172.1 GCA_003223835.1 Acidobacteriota bacterium
CCGGCATGCTGTGCGTGACGCGCAGGAACTCCACGGTGAACGCGCCGACCTCGACGCGGTCGCGCGGCGCGACGGCCCTGAGCCGCGTCTTCGCGTCCTCGCCGCGCTCCGCCAGCTTCGGCTCGATCAGCGCGAGCGTCAGCGGCGTGCCGTACACCGGGCCGTCCACGTACGGCAGCACGTGCGCGACCGCGCCGATGTGATCCTCGTGCCCGTGCGTCAGCACCAGCGCCTGGACCCGGTACTGCTGGAGCTGCCGCAGATCCGGGATGATCAGATCGACGCCGAGCAGGTCCGGCTCCGGAAACATCACACCGGCATCGATCACGATGGCCGTCCCGCCGCAGGCGACGACCATCATGTTCATGCCGAACTCGCCGAGCCCGCCGAGCGGGATCAGTTCGAGCGGCGGCGCACCCGTCGGAGACGGACCGTTGATCAAATCGTCGATTCCCAGCGCAGCACGACTCGTCGAAGGACGCGGCGGCGGATGATCGGTCCGTCCTGGCGGACGGCCTTACCCGCGCGCGGCAGGGCGCCGCGAGCTGAGCGCGTTCCTCCCGGCCCGCCGCTGGGACAGCGCAACCGGGGACGATGGCCGCCAGGTCGAGGACGCGGCGGCACGTGTAAAACCGCGCAAACTATAGCACAGCCGTGGGGAACCGACCGAATTCGTCCGCCAGCCGCGCGAATTCTGAGAGTTGCAGCGTCTCCGGTCGCCGGACCGCGTCGATCGACGCCAGGCGGAGCAGCGCCGCCGCGTCGGCGTGCCGCTCGAGCGCGAGCGGGCGCAGCGCGTTGAGGACCGTCTTCCGCCGTTGGGTGAAGAGCGTCCGGACGAGCCGTTCGAGGAACGCCTCGTCGCGCACGGACACCCGCGAGGGGCGGAACCGCAGCCGCACGACCGCCGACCGGACCTTCGGGGCAGGCCGGAACGCGCCTGGCGGCAGCGCCAGCACCCGCTCCACGTCGGCGCGCCACTGAACGAGGATCGCGAGGACGCCGTACTCGGCCGTACCCACGGGCGCGGTCAGCCGGTCGGCGACCTCGCGCTGAAGCATGAGCGTCGCATCGACGAGGCCGCCGTGCGCGCGGTGCGCGGCGAGGAGTTTGAACAGGATCGGCGACGAGACGTAATAGGGCAGGTTGCCCGCCACCCGCAGCGAACCGCGGGCGACGAGCGGGCGCAGGTCGAAATCGAGGAAATCCGCGCGAACCAGCGTCGCGTTGGCGGGGAGCGACGGCGCCAGCCGATCCGCCAGATCGCGATCGATTTCGACCGCCGTCAGCTCGCGGACGCGCGGGGCCAGCCGCAGCGTGAGGATTCCATGTCCGGGGCCGATCTCGAGGAACCGATCGCCGGCGGCCGGATTGATGGCCTCGACGACCTTGTCGGCCCAGACCGGCTCGAGGAAGTGCTGCCCCAAGCGCTTGCGCGGGCGACCTATGCGTTCTCGATCGACTCGCCGCGCCAGAACTTTTCCTCGATTTCTTCGATCTCGTCCTCGCTCATCCCGAAGTAGTGGCCGAACTCGTGGATGACCGTCTCCGCCACGCAGTCGCGAATCTCCTCGTCGTCGGCGCAGGCGTCCTCGATGGGCCGCTGATAAATGGAGACGCGATCCGGCAGCGCGTTGCCGTAGCCCCAGCCGCGCTCGGTCAGCGGCGTGCCCTGATAGAGGCCGAACAAGGTGTCGGGGGCCTCGATCTCGAGTTCCTCGAGCAGCTCCCGCGCCGGTTCGTCCTCGACGACCACCGCGACGTTCTTCATCGCCTTGCGAAAGCGGCGCGGGATCTCGCGCAGCGCTTCCTCGACCAGTTCCTCGAATCGCTGTCGAGTCAACGGGATCCACCCGGCTTTGGACTTTGGGCACGATAGTAGTCGCAGTCGTTCCGGACGGCGCATTGGTCGCACAGCGGCCGCGGTTTGCAGATGCGGCGGCCGTGCAGGATCAACGTGTCGGACGTACGCGTCCACGCGGCGGGTGGGAGTACCGCGCAGAGCTGCTGTTCGACGATCTCCGGATCGTCCGCCTTCGCAATCCCGATCCGGTTTGCGACGCGCAGCACGTGCCGATCCACCGGCAGACCGGGGACACCGAGCGCGTGCCCGAGCACGACGTTCGCGGTCTTCCGGCCGACGCCGGGAAGTTCCTTCAACGCGTCCATCGTCGGCGGAATATTTCCGCCATGCTGCTGGACGAGGGCCTGCGCCATGCCGACGAGCGATTTCGACTTCGCGCGGAAGAAGCCGGTGGACTGGATCTGCGGCTCGAGTTCCGCCGTCGTCGCCCGCGCGAGCGCGCGCGCGTCCGGGTAGCGCTGAAAGAGCGCGGGGGTGACGCGATTCACCCGCTCGTCCGTGCACTGCGCCGAGAGAATCGTCGCGACGAGCAGCTCGTAGGGCGTCTTGAAGTGCAGCTCGGTGTCGGCGTTGGGGTGCTGTCGCTCGAGCGCCGCCATGATCCGGCGCGTTTCCGCCGGGGTCTTGGACGGCTTCGGGGGTTTTGCGGGCCGCTTCGACACAAAGTGATCTTATCTCTGTCAGTCCCTCGTCCCTCGTCCCTCGTCCTGAGTCCCTCGTCCTGAGTCCCTTGTCGTGAGTCCCTTGTCGTGAGTCCCTTGTCCCGGGTCCCCGTCGTGTCCCTGGCTCGGGCGAATGACAAGGGACTTGGGACTCCGGACGAGCGACCCGGGACGAGGGACAAGGGACCAGGGACTTAAAAGCGGAACAACCGATCGTCCGCACGAAGCAGCCCGCCGCACGTGACGCCGACCGCGCGAACGAGGCGTTCGGAACGAAGCATCCGCGCCAGCAGGTCCAGCGCCGCCGCGCCGAGGACGTCGTCGAGCGCGGACGGCTCGCGGAGCGGCGTCGTGCGCGATTCGAGCTTCCCGTCGGCATACCGGAGACGCAGCGTCAGCGATCGGGCGAACGCGCCGCGGACCCGGACGTCGTGCGCGGCGCGCTCGGCTCTCACGCGGACCGCCGATTCGAGCGCGTCGCGATTCGCCGTCGGCGCGATCTCGTCGTCGGCGAGCAGGGTGACGGGGAGGGGCGCCGGACGGACGCGGGCGGAATCGAGGCCGGCCGCCTGACGCGCGAGCGTTGACCCCGCGCGGCCGGCGAGCCTCGCGGCCTGCGCATCGGTCAACCGCGCGACCTGCCCGAGACGCCGGATCCCCGCCGCGCGGAGACGCTGGCCGACCGCGGGGTCGAGGCCGGGAAGGACCTCGATCTTCAAGGGAGAGAGAAACCGCGGCTCGTACCCGTCGAGGACGTGCACGAGGCCGCGCGGATGCGCCAGCCGGGATGCGACGCGCGCCACGAGCTTCGATTGCGCAAGACCGCAGGCGACGTCGAGTCCGAGCGACGCGATCTCGCCGCGGATGTCCTCGACCGCCTGGATCGCCGCGGCGGAACGCGTCGGCGTCAGGTCGATGAACGCTTCGTCGATCGACACCCACTCGATGACGGCGGTGTGGCGCCGCAGAATCGCGTCCACCTGCCGTGCCGCCTCGAGATACACGCCGAGCGATCCCTCGACGAACGCCGCGTCGGGACAACGCACCGCCGCGACGTCGAGCGGCAGGCCGCTGCGTACACCGTTACGCCGCGCTTCGCGCGAGGCGGCGGCGACGAGCCCCCGCCCGCCCGGCCGCCCGCCGACGATGAGCGGACGCCCTCGTAATGACGGATTGCGCGCGCGCTCGACCGCGATGAAGAACGAGTCCAGGTCGAGATGCGCGACCATGTGGAATGCGTGAGTGGGTGAATTGGTGAGGCGGCGAATTCGAGATCGGTTGATGAAATCGAAGCAGGACTCAATTCACCAGTTCACCAATCCACCAATTCACCAATTCAGTGGACCGGCCCGCGTTCCCAGCCGCCGCCAGACGACTCCGAAATCATCCGCAACTGTTCCTGCAAGGCGCCGATCAGGTTCGGGAGCACTTGCAGCGGGAGCACGATCCTCGCGCGGACCGGCGCCTTGATCTCGGCGGTCGATTCCGCCGTATGGCCGGCGGCTTCGACGTCCCTGCGCGACAGCGGTTCGACTTCGCAGAACGACAGCGTCACGTCGAACGGCGTGTGCGCGATCGCGCAGAAGTTCGAATAGATGCGCGGCGATTCGACGGAGTCGTCGGGAACGATCGTGAAGTTGATTTGCTTGCGGTCAGTCATACGGCGTGTTGTACCACGGCTCAGTACCGCCGCATCACGCCGATCACGACCCCCTGCACCTGCACCTGGTCGGGCTCCACGAGGATCGGCTGCATCGCCGGGTTGGCCGGCTGCAGCCGGATTCGTCCCTGCTCGCGATACAGTTTCTTCAACGTGACGTCCGACCCGTTGAGCAGCGCGATTACCATTTCGCCGTTGTCCGCCGTCCGCCGATCTTCGACAATCACGTAATCGCCGTCGCGGATCTGCTCGTCGATCATCGAGGTCTTCCGGGACCGCGATTGTTTCGCTGCCGACGATGGCCTCGATGGGCGCGCCGGCGGCGACGTACCCGAGCAGCGGCAGCTCCACCGCGCGCCCGCCGAGACGCGCCGGCACGAGCTCGACCGAGCGGCTCCGGTTCCATGCGCGTTTGATGAACCCTTTTTCCTGCAGGTTCGTGAGGTGCTTGTGCACGGTGGCGAGCGAGGACAGACCGAACCGGCGGCCGATTTCCTCGAGGCTCGGCGCATACCCGTGCTGCTGGATGAAATCGTTCAGGAAGTCGAGAATCTCCCGCTGACGCTTCGTCAATGGCAGCATGCGCGCACTATACGCAAAGGAAAAGCGAAAGTCAACGGATGGTTTCGGTGTAACTTTCGCCTCACCAGCGGGTCTAACTCGATGAGCGCACGCCACGGCCAACATGACGACACGCATGTGGATGGGAGCCGTGCAGCCTGAGTGGAAGGTGACCGTGACCGGCGCCCCCACCGACGCACGGGACGACAACCCGCCGCTCGACGCCGCGGACGAGGCGGCGCTGGTCGCCGCGTGCCTGGCGGGCCGCAAGGAGGCGTTCGACGTGATTGTCGAACGCCATCGCCGCCACGTGTATCAGCTCTGCTATCGTTTCGTCGGCAACCACGAGGACGCGAGCGATCTGGCGCAGGACGTCTTCGTCCGCGCGTATCGCGGGCTGCGGAGCTTCAAAGGGCAGTCGTCGCTCGGCACCTGGCTGTATCGCATCGGCGTGAATGTCTGCCTGAACAAGGTCGGATCGAAAACGCCGAAGGCGGAACCGATCGGCGACAACGCGGCGGGCCATTTCGAACATCCGGCCGATGCGCTGGTGCGGCGCGAACGCGCCGCCGAAGTGCGCGCGGCCATCGCACGGCTGCCGAAGAAGCAGCGTGCGACGCTCATTCTGCGCGTGTACCACGAGCTGCCGCACGAGCAGATCGCGGGGATCCTGGGCAGCTCGGTCGGCGCGGTGAAGGCGAACTTCTTTCACGCGCTGAACAACCTGAAAAAGTTGCTGCGCCACGCATGACACATCTCTCTTCGTCCGAGTTCGTCGATTACGTCGAGGGGACGCTGCCGTCCGGGCGCGGCGCGCACGTGCAGACGTGCGTCGCATGCCGCGCGCAGGCGGAGACGTTGCGCGAGACGCTGGCGCGCGCGTCGCGAATCGACGCGCCCGACCCCTCGCCGCTTTTCTGGGATCATTTCTCGAATCGCGTGCGCGACGCGATCGCGCCGGAGCGGCCGGCCGCGCCGTGGGTCGGGCTGCGTGCCTTGCGGCCGATCCCGCTGGCGCTGGCCGCCGCCGTCGCCACCTTTGCAACCTTCCTCGCGCTGCATCGCCTGCCGGCGCCCGTCGTGCCGCCCGCGGCCGCCAACATCGTCTCGTCGTCGCCGGGGGTCGCCGCCGTGCCGCCGTCGCCGGGCCCAGGTTCCGAGTCCGACCTGGCGAATGACGAGGCGTGGAACCTGATCAGCGCGGTCGCGTCGGGCGTGGAGCTGGAGGAGGCGCATGCGGCGGGGTTCGGCGTGCGGCCGGGGGAAATCGATCGGGCGGTCGGAGAAATGACGCCGGTCGAGCGGACCGTGCTCGGGCGTCTGCTGCAGCAGGAACTCAAACGCGCCGGGGCATAGAGGATTACCGTGACTGTTCGAAGCTTGATACCGGCGGCTGTCGCGTTCGTCATCATCTCGATCGTGTCCGCGGCCGGCGCGGCGGCCGCCCAGAGCCAGCCGCCGACGCCGCCGCCCGCTCAGCCCGGTCCAGACATTCCGGCCAACGAAGTCCAGCGATTGTTCGACGCGTGGGCGCTCGTGCAGGCGCAGGATGCGCTGCAGCTCTCCGAGGCCCAGTACGGACGGTTCGTGACGCGGCTCAAGACGCTGCAGGAAGTGCGGCGGAAGAACCAGCAGGCGCGCGGCAAGATCCTGCAGGACCTGCGGCGATTGACCGGCCCGGACGTCACCACAATCGACGAGGGGGCAATCCGGGAGCGCCTGCGCATACTGCGCGATCAGGAAGATCGAACCGCGGTCGAGCTGCGCAAGGCGTACGAAGCCGTGGACGAACTGCTCGACATCCGTCAGCAGGCGCGGTTCCGGTTGTTCGAGGAGCAGGTGGAGCGGCGGAAGCTCGATCTCCTGATGCGCGCCCGGCGCAACGCCGCGCGCGGGCGCGGCACGGAAAACTGACGCGTCAGCATTCACCGCGACGCGCTAAAATAGATCCTGCCAGCGGCCGCTCCGGCCAACGCTCATGACTCAGCCGTTTCGCTCGCTCTCCGGAGCGGCGCTTGCGATCGCGATCGCGGGCGCCGCCGTGCAGCTCGGCGCCCAGGCGCGCCTCAGCGTCCGGGACGCCGACCGCTTTCAGTCCAAGCTCGCGCAGATCACGGCGTTCGGCGTCACCCGCGCGCGCGCAAAGGCCGCGCGGTCCACGCCGGTGACCGACGCCGAGGTCAACTCCTACCTGAAGTACCGTGCCGCCGATCAGATTCCGGTCGGGATCGTCAACCCGATCCTGACCGCCGTCGGCAACGGACGCGTGTCGGGACGCGCGCTCGTCGATCTCGACGCCGTTCGCACGCAGAAAAAACGCGGGTGGACCGATCCGATGGGGTACCTGACCGGCAAACTGCCCGTCACCGCCGTGGGAACGCTCGCGACCGACAACGGGGTCGGCCGGTTCCAGCTCGAGTCCGCGGCGATTTCGGGCGTGACGATTCCCAAGGCGGTACTGCAGGAGTTGCTCAGTTATTACTCCCGCACGCCGGAGAAGCCGTCGGGGATCAACATGGACGACCCCTTCGAGCTGCCGGCGCGCATCCGTGAGATCAGGGTCCAGCAGGGAACGGCATTGGTGATTCAATAGTCAATGTCAAATGCTCAGCATTTGGCATTCAGCATTGACATGGATCCGCTCCAGAGCTGCCTGCAGTACCTGAAAGGCGTCGGCCCGCGGCGCGCCGCGGACCTGCAGCGCGTCGGACTGTCCACGATCGAAGATCTCCTGTACCGGTTCCCCATCCGCTACGAAGACCGCGCGGGCTTTCAGACGATCGCATCGTTGAAGCCGGGCGTCGCCGCGTCGATCGCCGGCGAGGTCGTCAGCTGCGGCGTCCGCCCGACGCGCCGGCCGCGCTTCAAGATCTTCGAGATGCTCGTCCGCGATCGAACCGGCAGCCTCCGCGCGATCTGGTTCAACCAGCCGTTCCTCCAGGACGTCTTCCGCGCGCACCAGCGGATCATTCTGTTCGGCCGTCTCGAGCTGACGCCGCACGGACTTCAGCTTCAAAACCCGCAATACGAAATCCTGCGCGGCGACGAAGACGAGAGCGAAGACGAAGAAACCGTTCACACGGGCCGCATCGTGCCCGTGTACGAGAAGACGGGGCAGCTCACGACCAAGATGCAGCGGACGCTCGTCTTCCAGGCGCTGCAGCAGTTGCCCGACGAGGTGTTCGACCCGCTGCCGGCGCCGGTCCGCGCGCGCGAACGGCTGATCGATCGCCGTCCGGCGCTCGAGCTCGTGCACTTCCCGCCGGCCGATGCATCGATCGACGACCTGAATCGCTTCCGCTCGCCCGCGCATCGCCGTCTGATCTTCGAGGAGTTCTTTCTCTTCCAGCTCGGCATCGTGCTGCGACGCCGCCGCGCCGACACGGAGCGGAAACCGCGCCCCGTCGTCGTGACCGACGCGACCCGCGACGCCGTCCGCTGCGTCCTGCCGTTCCGGCTCACCGGCGATCAGAAAACCGTCGTCAGGCAGATTGTCGAGGACATGAAGCGGCCGCAACCGATGAACCGGCTGCTGCAGGGGGACGTCGGGTCGGGCAAGACGATCGTCGCGTTGATGGCCGCGCTCGTGGCGATGGAGAACGGCCTGCAGGTCGCCTTCATGGCGCCCACCGAGATTCTCGCCGAACAGCATTTCATCAACATCCGGCGGCTGATGGAGGCGTCGCGGTTCCGCCTCACGCTGCTGACGGGCGCGACGCCGGCGAAAAAGCGACGGGAGATCGCCGCGGAGCTCGCGTCGGGCTCGACGCACATGGTGATCGGCACGCATGCGCTCGTGCAGGAAGGGGTGTCGTTCCGCGAGCTGGGACTGGCGATCATCGACGAGCAGCATCGCTTCGGTGTTCTGCAGCGCGCCACGTTGCGCCAGAAGGGGCTGCACCCCGACGTCCTCGTGATGACCGCCACACCCATCCCGCGCACGCTCGCGTTGACGACGTACGGCGATCTCGACGTGTCGGTCATGCGCGAGATGCCGCCGGGACGTCAGCCGATCAGCACCGCCGCGAAACCGGAGTCGCGGCGTGACGACGTGTATCGGTTCGTCCGGCAGCAGCTCGAGGCAGGCCGTCAGGCGTACATCGTGTACCCGTTGGTCGAAGAGTCCGCGAAGGTGGACCTGAAAGCCGCGACGGAGATGGCGGATCATCTCGCGCAGGACGTGTTTCCGGAGTTCCGCGTCGCGCTGCTGCACGGACGGCTGAAGCAGGACGTGAAGGATCGCGTCATGGGCGCGTTCGTCCGCGGCGAATACCAGGTGCTCGTCTCGACGACGGTGATCGAGGTCGGCGTGGACGTGCCGAACGCGACGGTGATGGTGATCGAACACGCGGAGCGCTTCGGTCTCTCGCAACTGCACCAGCTCCGCGGCCGCGTCGGGCGCGGCGCGCACAAGTCGTACTGCCTGCTGCTGTATCAGGCGCCGCTCTCGGAGCAGGGACGCGAGCGGCTCAAGGCGCTCACCGACACGACGGACGGCTTCGAGATTGCGGAGCGTGACCTCGCGCTGAGAGGGCCCGGCGATTTCTTCGGCACCCGGCAGTCCGGAATGCCGACGCTGCGAGTGGGGGACCTGCTGCGCGATCACGGGTTGATGGAAGAAGCGCGCCGCGAAGCGGTCGCCGCGCTCGACGACCCGGCGCTCGCGGTGTCGCTGGGCGCGCTCGTGAACACGACCTGGGAGCAGCGCTTCGGGCTCGTCGGCGTCGGTTGATTCGCGAATCCCTCATCCCAGAGAGCTCGTGGCTTCCGCCTTCAGGCGGAAGATCGGGTGTGGTCTCGATGGAGCCTTCCGCCGAACGCCGGAAGTCACAGGAGTGAAATGCCACAAGAGTGAACGCCACAAGAACGAAATGCCACGACTGTGAAATGCGCATCATCGCGGGGACGCTGAAAGGACGTCGGCTCAAGGCGCCTGCATGGGAGGGGCTGCGGCCGACCTCCGATCGGTTGCGGGAGACGCTGTTCAACATTCTGGCGCCGCGGATCGCGGGGGCGCGCGTCCTCGACGGCTACGCGGGGACCGGCGCCGTCGGGATCGAGGCGATCAGCCGCGGCGCGCGGCACGTGACGTTCGTCGAGCGCGATCCGCGGGCGGCGCGGCTCATTCGGGAAAACCTCGAACGCGCCGGCGTCCCGGAGCGCTATGCTATTATCCGCGCACGGTTTGCGGATGCGGCGGACGCTCCGGCCGAGGCGATGGGGTACGATCTGGTGTTCCTGGACCCGCCGTACGGCGAGGACGAGATGCGCGCGGCGCTCGCACAGGCGGCGCCGCTCGTGGGCGGCACGACGCTGCTGATCCTCGAGCACGCCCGGCGTGATGCCGTCCCCGACGAGGCCGCCGGTCTGATCAAGCGACGCCGCGTCGTGTCGGGCGACAGCGCCCTGGCGTTTTACGAACGGAGCCTTCATGCCTGAGGTCGTCGCGATCTATCCCGGCTCCTTCGATCCGTTGACGAACGGTCACGTCGACATCATCCAGCGCGGTTCGCGGCTGTTCGATCGCATCATCGTCTCGGTGCTCGTCAACCTCGAGAAGCGGCCGCTCTTCACCGTGCACGAGCGCGTGGACATCGCCCGCGGCGTCTTCAAGGCGCTGTCCAATGTCGAAGTGGACACGTTCGACGGGCTGCTCGTCGATTACGCTGGCAGCCGTCACGCGAAGGTCATCGTGAAGGGCCTGCGCGCGGTCTCCGACTTCGAATACGAAATGCAGATGGCGCTGATGAACCGCCGGCTCAATCAGGACGTCGAGACGGTGTTCATGATGCCGGCCGAACCTTACACCTACGTCAGCTCGCGCCTCGTGAAGGAAGTGGTCGCGCTCGGCGGATCGGTCACCGGCCTGGTGCCCGCCACCGTCGAGGCGCTGCTGCGTGAGAAGAAACTGGCGCGGGAAACCTTGAGGGCTTGAACACGATGCAACTCGCGGATCGGACGCAACGGATTGGCGTGTCGCCGACCATGAAAGTGGCGGCCGACGCGATGCGGCTCAAAGCACAGGGCGTCGACGTCGTCGATCTGGGCGCCGGCGAACCGGATTTCCCCACGCCGCCGCACGTGTCCGCGGCGGCGCATCGCGCCATCGAGGACAACTTCACGAAGTACACCGCCAATTCCGGCACCGACGATCTGAAGCGCGCGATCGGCCAGCGATATCGCACCGACTACGGCGTCGAGTACACGCCCGCCGAGACCATCGTGACGGCGGGCGGCAAGCAGGCGCTTTTCAACGTCGCGCTCGCGCTGTTCGGTTCCGGCGACGAGGTGATCACCCACGCGCCGGGCTGGCCCACGCTGGTCGAACAGATCAAGCTCGCCGACGCGACGCCGGTCATCGTCCGCACGCACGTCGATGACGGGTTCGCGCTGCGCGCGGAGACGATCCTCGCCGCGTTCACCCCGCGGACCCGCGGCGTCATCATCAACTCGCCGGCCAATCCGACCGGCGCGCTGATCGCGGAGGCCGATCTTGCGGCGGTCGCGGAAGAGGCCGCGCGGCGCGGTGTGTGGGTGCTGCTCGATCTCTGCTACGAACGGCTGATTTACGATCCCGTCCCGCACAACCTGCCGGGCGTGCTCGTGCGTCACCTGCGCGATCGATCGGTGCTGTGCGGCTCGGCTTCGAAGACCTACGCCATGACGGGCTGGCGCTGCGGCTGGGCGCTCGGGCCGGCGGAAGTGATCGGCGCCTGCAACGCGCTGCAGAGCCACTCGACGTCGAACGCGGCGTCCATCACGCAGAAGGCCGCCGAAGCCGCGCTGCGCGGCCCGCAGGACTGCGTGACCGCCATGCTCGACGAGTACCGCCGCCGCCGCGATCAACTGGTCGAGTGGTTGTCGGTCGAACCGCGGATGACCGTGCACAAGCGCCCGACGGCATCCGCACGTCCGCCGAGCTCGCACAGGCGCTGCTCGACGAGGCGCGCGTCGCGCTCACCCCCGGCGAGGCGTTCGACGCGCCCGGGTTCCTGCGCCTGTCGTACGCGACGTCCATGGAGCAGCTCCGCGAGGGGGCCACGCGCATTCTGGAATTCGCGCGCCGGCGCGCGGCGGTCCGCGTGTGAATGACCGCCATCTCCTCGACGCTCGTTGACGCCCTCCGCACGATCGTCGGCCCCGCCAACGTCCGCACGGACGCCCCTTCGCTCGAAACCTACGGCAGCGACGCGCTGAAGCGCGGCCATGCCGCCGACCTCGTCGTGCTGCCCGATGGCACCGACCAGGTCGCGGGGGTCGTGCGCGCGTGCGCCGCGGCCCGCGTGCCGTTCGTGCCGCGCGGCGGCGGGACCGGATACACGGGCGGCGC
>QHWR01000173.1 GCA_003223835.1 Acidobacteriota bacterium
GTTCCCGCCCATGGCGTACACGTACCGGCCGAAGCGCGTCTCGGCCAGGACGAATCGTCCGAGCAGATACACCGCGAGCGTAATGAAGACGGGCGCGGGAACGCGAAGGAAGCGGCCGGTCGCGACGTGGCGAAAGTCGACGTCGAATCCAGACACGGGACGCCCGCCCGTGAAGAGCAGCGCGCAGCCGCGCGCAATGCTCATCATGCCCAGCGTGGCGATGAACGGCGGCAGCCGGCCCCACGTGATGGCGAGGCCGTTCAGCATGCCGAACGCCGCGCCGGCGGCGCACGCCGCGGCGATCGCCACGACCAACGGCGCCTGCGCCTGCAGACACAACGCGAGCACCACGCCCGCCAGTGCCACGAGCGATCCTACCGACAGATCGATCCCGCCGGAAATGATCACGAACGTCATGCCCGCGGCGATCACGGCGTTGATCGCGGTCTGCTCCAGCACATTGAGCAGATTGGACACGGTCAGAAAATACGGCGTCAGCGCGGAGAGCAGCAGGCAGAGTCCCACGAGCCCGACAACCGTGCCGAGACGGCGTCCGGAGGCGCGGAGCGGCGCCATCAGGAGGCCAGTCCGAGCGCCGCGTGCAGCACGCCTTCATGCGTCGCCTCACGATGGTCGAATTCCGCCGCCACCCGCCCTTGGTGCATCACGAGGATCCGGTCGCTCATGCCGAGCACCTCGGGCAGGTCCGACGAGATCATCAGGATGCCGGCTCCGTCGACGGCGAGCCGATCGAGCAGCTGGTAAATCTCCATCCTCGCTGCCACGTCGATGCCCCGCGTCGGTTCGTCGACGATGAGCACCCCGGCGCCCAGCGCGAGCCATTTCGCCAGAACGACCTTCTGCTGGTTCCCGCCGCTCAGCGCCGACACGCTGGTCGATGGACCGGGCGTCTTGATTCGCAGATGCTCGATCCAGCGCGTCGCGAGCGCGCGCTCGCGCGCGCGATCGACGACGCCCGCGCGGCTGAGACGCACGAGCTGCGGCAGTGCGACATTGGCCGCGACGCTGCAAGCGGCCACGAACCCATGCCGCTTTCGATCCTCCGGGACCAGTCCGATGCCGGCGTGGATCGCGTCGGACGGCGCGCGGACCGCGAGCGGACGGCCGCCAAGCAGGAGCTGCCCGCGCTCGGCGCGGTCGGCGCCGCCGATGACCCGCGCCAGCTCCGTCCGGCCGGCGCCGAGCAGCCCCGCCACGCCGAGAATCTCGCCCCGGTGCAGCGTGAAGCTGACGCCGCGGAGCCGTGTCCCGCGCGCGACGTCCCGCACCTCGAGAATCATCTCGCCCCGCGTCCGCGTCCGCGGCGGATAGTGCTGCGCGATGTCGCGGTTCGCCATCAGCCGTACCAGATCGGGAATCGGCGCGGGGAGCGGCAGCGTGGCGACATACCGGCCGTCGCGCAGCACGGTCGCGCGGTCGCCGATGCGGGACAGCTCCTCGAGCCGGTGCGAGATATAGATGACGCCGCCGCCGCGCGCCGTCAGCCGCCGGATCGCCGCGAAGAGTTGTTCGATCTCCGACTCGGTCAATGCCGACGTCGGCTCGTCCATGATCAGGATCTTCGCGTCGAGCGAGAGCGCCTTTGCGACCTCGACCATCTGCTGCTCGGCGACGGTGAGATCCGCCACGCGCGCGTCGGGGTCGATCGACGAGCCCAGCGCACCCAGCAGATGCCGCGCGTCACGCCGTTGCGTGCGCCGGTTGACGATACCGGGCATACGCCGCGCCTCGCGGCCCAGGAAGATGTTGTCGGCCGCGGTCAGGTGGGAAACGAGATTGAATTCCTGATAGATCGTGCTGATCCCCGCCTGCTGCGCCTCGCGCGGTGACGATAGCGCGCACGCGCGCCCGTCGATGCGCACGATCCCGGCGTCGCGGGCACACGCGCCGCTCAGGATTTTCATCAGCGTCGACTTGCCGGCGCCGTTCTCGCCGAGCAGAACGTGCACTTCTCCCTGTCGCAGCTCGAAGCGCACGTCGTCGAGCGCCTGCACGCCTGGAAAGCGCTTGCTGACGCCGCGCACGTCCAGCAGCGGGATGGATGCTTCAGCCATCGAGGATCGACATCTCCCTCAGCGCGATCCGATCGCCTGGCTCGAGGCCAGCGGCGGTGACCCCGCGGAGGCGACATCGTGCCATCGGAACATCAGGAACGCGTGGGTGGCGCTGCTCATGGCGACGACCATCCCGTCGGGAAAATCCGGCGCCAGCGACGCCGACGTGACATCGAGGCCATCGGTCTCGTCCGCGCCTCCTCGAAACGTCAGCAGCTCCTTCGAATGATCGTGCGGCCTCCCGCCAGCAGCAGCAGGGTTGAACGGATGATGTGTCGCCGCTCGCCGAACGTTCGCCGACGCTTGGTCATGGTTGTTCCTTTGGCAGTGGATCCAGGCCCGAGGCTGGATCGCCAGTTGCCGATCGTGCGACGAAGATCCTGTGTGCGGGCGTGGATGTCAGGTCGGCCGCCGATGCGGGCGAGGACGAGGCGCGCCGACCGGGCGAACGTCGGTAGCATGTCGCTCCTCCCTCCGACCACGAACGCGCGATCGAGCTAAGCGCTTCGCCAGCGACCTGCGGTGTGACGCGCGTGTTTTACGGCATGTCAGGCCCGAGTGTCAAGCCGGCGTGCGAAGCGCTTTGCTGGCCTGCGATGCGATCTGCTAGACTGCGCGCCGTGGCGACCATCTACGACGTGGCCCGCGAGGCGCAGGTCTCGCTGGCGACGGTCTCGGCCGTCATCAACGCCAGCGCCTATGTGAGTCCCGGCCTGAAGAACCGCGTCACGAGCGCGATTCGCAAGCTGGAATACCAGCCGAACCTGCTGGCACGGAGCCTCGCGACACAGCAGACGCGAACGCTCGGCATGATCGCCCCCAACATCGCCAATCCGTTCTGGCCCGAGGTGGTTCGCGGCGTCGAGGATGGCGCGCATGCCGCAGGCTACACGCTGCTGCTCGCCAGCAGCGACGACGATCGCGCGAAGGAGTCGCTCTACCTGCGGATGTTCCTCGCCAAGCGGGTGGACGGCCTGCTGCTGTGCAAGACCGCCGGCGGCCTCGACGCGGACATCGCCGCGAGAATCCGCACGACTCGCACCCCTCTCGTGCAGATGATGCGCTCCAGCAGAGCCTGCGCCGGCGACAGGGTGCTCGTCGACGAGGAGGGCGGCTCGTACGAAGCCGTCGCGCACCTGCTGCGTCTCGGATATCGGCGGATCGCGATGATCAACGGCGTCAGCCACGTCAGCACGTCGCGCAATCGGCTGAAGGGGTACCGATCGGCGCTCAAGGACGCGGGGATTCCCTTCGATCCGTCGTTGATTGCGGACGGAGAATTCCGCGTCGATCCGGGCTACGACGCGGGCATCCGGCTCCTGAAGAAGAAGCCGGATGCCGTCTTCATCGGGAACTATCTGATGACCGTCGGCTTCATGCGCGCGCTCCGGCAGTACCAGCTTCGCTGTCCGGACGACATCGGCATCGTGACCTGCGACGACTATCCATGGCTCGACGAGTTTCATCCCAGGCTGACGACCGTCAATCTCCCGAAGTACGAGCTCGGTCAGGCCGCGGCGCGCGCGTTGATCGCGCGTATCGAGCCGGAAGAGGCGCGTCTGCCGCGGCGCAGCCGCGTCATCGTTCTGAAGACGACGCTGTGCCTGCGCGAGTCGTGCGGGTACGAACGCGGCAGGCCGAAAGGGAGATAGTGTCCGCCGCCATGGCCGCCCAATACGACGTGCTGACGATGGGCCGCAGCTCCATCGATCTGTACGCGCACCAGATCGGGGTGCCGCTGACCGAGGTCGCCAGCTTCGACGCCTACGTCGGCGGATGCCCCACCAATATCAGCGTCGGCGCGAAGCGGCTCGGGCTCACGCCGGCGCTGCTCACCGCGGTCGGCGATGACGAGGTCGGCGACTTCGTGCTGGCGTTCCTTCAGAAGGAAGGCGTCGAGACGGCGTTCATCCCGCGCAAGCCCCGGCGGCGCACCAGCGCCGTGATCATGTCGATTCAGCCGCCCGACCGTTTTCCTCTGACCTTCTATCGAGAAGGATGTGCGGATCGTGAGCTGACGTGCGACGACGTGCGCCGCGCTCCGATCGAGCGGAGCGCCATCGTCGTCGTGACCGGCACCGGGCTCAGCCACGAACCCTCGCGGTCCGCGACCTACTTCGCCGCCGAGCGCGCCCGCAACGCCGGCACGGAGGTGCTGGTCGATCTCGACTATCGTCCCGATCAGTGGGCCGGGCGCGGCCTCTTCGCGGCGGCCGTTCAGCGCCTGCTCGGCTGCGCGTCGCTGGCCGTCGGAACGGAGGAAGAAACGATGGCGGCCGCGGACACCGACAATCTGTCAGAGGCCATCGAGCGTGTCCTGGCCTGCGGGCCGCCGGCCCTCGTCGTCAAGCGCGGCGCTCGAGGCGCGTCCATCCACACGCCGGGCGGAGCCCCGCGAGAGATCGCGCCGTTTCCGATCGTCGTCTTGAACGTGCTCGGCGCGGGGGATGCGTTTGCGAGCGGCCTGATTTGCGGATTGCGCCGCGGCTTGCCGCTGGATCGCGCGGTGCGCATGGGCAACGCGACCGGCGCGATTATCGTGACGCGGCACGGCTGCGCCAACTTCATGCCGACGATGCCGGAAGTCGAGGAGTTCGTGCGCGAGAAGGGAGGCTGGTAGCGTATGACGAGCGAACGGCTGACCGTCGCGCAGGCGCTCGTGCGCTTCCTCGCCGTGCAGCGCGTGCGTCGGGACGATCGCGAGCATCCCTTCTTCGGTGGGGTGTTCGGGATATTTGGTCATGGCAACGTCGCCGGGCTCGGCGAGGCGCTGCTCCATCGTCCTGCGGCGCTGCGGTTCTACCTTTCACGCAACGAGCAGGCGATGGTGCACACCGCCGCGGCGTTCGCGAAGGCGAGCAACCGGCTGCGGGCGCTCGCGTGCACGAGCTCCATCGGACCCGGCGCCACGAACATGCTGACGGCGGCCGCGGGCGCAACGATCAATCGGCTGCCGGTGCTGCTGCTGCCGGGCGACATCTTTGCCACCCGCACACCCGATCCGGTCCTGCAGCAACTGGAGTCGCCGCAGTCGCGCGACGTGTCGGTGAACGACTGCTTCAAACCGATCTCGCGCTACTGGGATCGGATCAATCGCGCGGAGCAACTGCCGTCAGCACTCCTCGAGGCGATGCGCGTGCTGACGTCCCCCGCCGACACGGGCGCTGTCACTCTGGCGCTGCCGCAGGACGTGCAGGCCGAAGCGTTCGACTGTCCGCGGGCGCTGCTGGAGCCGCGCACGTGGACGATCGCGCGTACGCGACCGGACGCGGCCGCGGTCGTGGAGGCCGCCGACGCGATTCGCCGTTCATCGCAGCCATTTCTCGTGGCAGGTGGAGGCGTGCACTACAGCGATGCGATTACCGCGCTTCGCGCCTTCGTGGAATTCACCGGCATTCCCGTCGGCGAAACGCAGGCCGGCAAAGGGACGCTGCCGTTCGATCATCCCCAGGCGCTCGGCGCCGTCGGTGTCACCGGCACGTCGGCGGCGAATCGGTTCGCGAAGGACGCCGATCTCGTCCTCGTCGTCGGCACGCGGCTGACGGACTTCACGACGGCCTCGAAAACGGCGTTTGCCGCGCGCGACGTACGCTTCATCGCGATCAACGTGACCGAACTGGATGCACGCAAGCACGCCGCGCTGCCGCTCGTCGGCGACGCGAGAGCCGCCCTCGAGGAGCTGCGCGCCGCCTGCGCCGGCTGGCGCGTCGACGCCGGGTACGCGGCGGCGGCGGCCGCCGCGAAAGCTGACTGGGAGCGCGAAACCGATCGCATCTACCGCCTCGGCCATGCGCCGCTCATCAGCCAGGGGGAAGTGATCGGCGTGCTGAACGAGGCCGCCGATCCGCGCGCGGTCGTCGTCTGCGCGGCGGGCAGTCTGCCGGGCGATCTTCACAAACTGTGGCGTACACGTACGCCCGGCTCATATCACCTCGAGTACGGCTACTCGTGTATGGGATACGAAATCGCGGGCGGAGTCGGCGTCAAGCTGGCGCAGCCGGATCGTGACGTCTACGTCATGGTGGGCGACGGGTCGTACCTGATGATGGCGCAGGAGATCGTGACCGCCGTCCAGGAGGGTCTGACCCTGACGGTCCTGCTGCTGGACAACCGTGGATTCTCCAGTATCGGCGGTTTGTCGGCCGCCGTCGGCTGCGGGGGATTCGCGACGCGATATCAACGCCGCACCGACTCGGGCGAGCTCGACGGCCGCGACCTCGAGGTCGACTACGTGGCGAATGCGGTGTCTCTCGGCGCGCATGCCGAGCTGGCGAGGACGCGCGACGACCTCGCGGGCGCGCTCGCTGCCGCCAAGACCCGTTCGGGCGTCAGCGTCATCGCGATTCCCGTCGATCGCGAGCAGAGGGTCGGCGGATACGACGCCTGGTGGGATGTTCCCGTGGCCGAGGTGTCGCCGCTCGAGACGGTGCGGGAGGCGCGCGCGGCGTACGACCGCGCGCGGCAGTGCGTCAGGCATTACCTCTAACCAGCCAGGAACCCCTCTCCCTAGCGAGCGGCCGATGCTACGAATTCGTGTGGGAAACGCCCCCTGCTCGTGGGGCGCGCTGGAGTTCGAAGCCGGCGGACAGACTCCCGACTTCTCGCAAGTGCTCGACGAGATGGCCGCCGCCGGGTACGCGGGCACCGAGCTCGGCGACTGGGGATTCATGCCGACGGATCCCGCGACGCTGAAGGGCGAGCTCGATCGACGCCGCCTCGCCCTGATCGCCGCGTTCGTGCCCGTCGCGTTGACCGACGCGAGCGAGCACGATCGCGGCGTCGGTCGGGGACTCCAGGTCGCCGGGCTGCTCGCGGCGGCAGGCGACGGTGCGGTCCTCGTCCTGTCGGACGACACCGCGCGCGATCCGGCGCGCGCCGAGCGCGCCGGGCGCGTTCGCGCCGAGGACTCGCTCGACGCCCGCGGCTGGGAGACGCTCGTTTGCGGCGCCGAACGAATCGCGCGAGCGGTGCGCGAAGCCACGGGCCTGCGGACGGTGTTCCATCACCACTGCGCGACGTTCGTCGAGACGCCGTGGGAGATCGATACGCTGATGGAACGCACGGATCCCGCGCTGCT
>QHWR01000204.1 GCA_003223835.1 Acidobacteriota bacterium
CCCGCCGTCACCGCGCCGTCCGCGTCGATCACCTCGCCGGCCACGTCGCTGCCGGAAATGTGCGGCAGCGGAATCTTCACGCGCTCGATCCCGCGACGCTCCCACAGGTCGAGATGATTGAGCGCGCACGCGCGCACGCGCACGATCGCGCGTCCCGGCCGCGCCCGCGGATCCGGCGCGTCCTCGTAGCGCAGCACGTCCGGCCCGCCGTGTTCATGGAATCGGATCGCTTTCACGTGGCGAACTCATCGACGAGAGCCGAGAACCGAGAACCGAGAGCCAGACCGCGAACCCCGAACCCCGAACCCCGAACCCTTAACCAACAGCAACTTCCGACGCATCCCCCATTTCGAGCGAGGCGAGCGACGGCGTCAGCCGCTCGCGATCGCCGACGATCACGGTCAGGAGCCGAGACGGATCGAGGTGGGTCGCGGCCGCGCGCGTCACGTCTTCGGGTGTGAGCGCCATGACCATCGGGACGAACGTGGAGAAGTAATCGTGCGGCAGGTCGTAGAGCGCGAGCTGCGCCGCCGCGCGCGCGATCTGTTCCGCGGTCTCGAAGCTGCGGGGATACCCGCGCGTCAACGCCGCGCGTCCGAGCTCGAGTTCTGACCGGGTGACCGGCCGGTCGCCACGAATCGCCCGCACTTCGGCGAAGGTCTCTCGCACGGCGTCGGCCGTCACGTCCGACTGTACGCTCGCGTGAAACACGAAGGGGCCGCGGCCGCGGCGGAATTCGAACGACGTCCGCGCGCCGTACGTATACCCCTTCTCCTCGCGCAGGTTCATGTTCACGCGGCTGACGAACTGTCCGCCGAGCACCATGTTGAGCACGAGGAGCGCGTGATAATCCGGCGTCTTGCGCGATTCCGCCACGTGGCCGATGCGCAGCTCCGATTGCGCCGCCCCCGCGCGGTGCACGAGAGCCAGGCGATTGGGCGGCGGCGCGGGGGGTTCCGCGCCGAGCGGATCGTCGAACGCGGTTTCTCCGGGCGTCTCCGTCCATCGCCCGAACGCCCTGGCCGCGGCGTCCGCGAGCGTTTCGTGCGGCGCGTCGCCGGCGAGGACGACCGTCACGTCGGCCGGACGAAACGCGCGGCGGTGGAACGCCGTGATGTCTCTGAGCGTCAGCGCGCGCAGCGCCCCTTCGGTGCCGATCGGCATGTGTCCGTACGGGTGATTGCGGTAGAGCAACTGCGCGAACACGCGATCGGCGAGCGCCGGCGGCATGTCGCGGAGCTGCAGCAGACGATTGAGCCGCAGCTCGCGCACGCGATCGAACTCGCGCTGCTCCAGACGCGGCCGGATCAGCATGTCGGCGACCAGCTCGAGCCCTTGATCGAGAAACCGGCCGAGCGTCGTCAAGCCGATCAGCGTCGCGTCGTAGCCGACGTCGGTGTCGAGCTGCGCACCGATCCGTCCCAGCGCTTCGTGGACGTCGAGCGCCGAGCGGTCCCCGCACCCCTCGTCGAGCATGTCCGCGGTGATCGCGGCAAGCCCGGGCCGTCCCGCGGGATCCGCCGCCGCGCCGACCGGCAGCAGCACGAGCACGCTGACGAGCGGCACCTGCCGGTGTTCGGCGGTCCAGACGCGAAGTCCGCTGCCGAGCGTCTGGCGCCGGATCTCGGGAAACGTGAAGGGGCGTTCCGGCCCGAGTGCCGGCAGCCGGCTGCGATCCACCCGCATTACGACACCGCCACCGGCCCGGAGCCTGGAAGCGCCAACGCGAGGCGGCCGCGCGGAACGACGCTGAGGACGACGCGCTGTGCCGGACGGAGGTAGCGCCCGGCCATCTGGCGGAGCGCCGACGCCGTCGCGCTCCGATAGCGCGCGAGGTCGCGCGCGAAGTAGCCGGGGTCATCCTTGAAGACGTTGTACGCGTTGAGTTGATCCGACTTCCCGCCGAAGCCGCCGACGGTCTGGAGACGGTAGATGAAGTGCGCTTCGGCCTGCGCGAGGCACCGTTCCAGCTCCGACGCGGTGGGCCCCTTGTCCACGAGCGTCGCCAGCTCGCGCGAGATGGCGCGCTCGACCTCCGCAAGCGTGCGGCCCGGCGCCGCCGTCGCGACAATCTGAAAGAAGCTTCCCAGCTCGCGGGAGTTCTGCGACGCGGCGACCTCCGTCGCGATGCGCTGCTCGTAGACGAGCGCGCGGTACAACCGCGACGTCTTGCCGCTCGCGAGAAGGTCCGCGACGAGATCCAGCTCCGCGTCCCCTTCGTCGAAAAGCGCCGGCGAGTGCCACGCAAGATAGAGTCGCGGCAGCTCGACCCGATCTTCGAGCACCATGCGGATCTCGGACGAGAGCGGGGGCGGCGCGGCGGCGGCCACCGGCGGCGCCGGCTGGCCTCCGTCGATTTCGCCGAAGTAGTGCTCGGCCAGATCGAGCGCGCGCCGCGGATCCACGTCGCCGGCGAGCGCCAGCGACGCGTTTCGCGGACGATAGTACGTCTGAAAGAAGGCCCGCACTTCGTCGAGCGTCGCCGCGCGCAGATCGTCGGCCGCGCCGATCGTCAGCCAGTGATACGGATGCGCTGCCGGGTACAGCGCGGCAACGATGGCCATGCCGGCGAGGCCGTACGGGCGGTTCTCATAATTCTGACGGCGCTCGTTCAACACCACGTCGCGCTGGTTCTCGAACTTGGCCTCGCTCAGCGCCGGGAGCAGGAATCCCATCCGATCCGACTCCATCCAGAGCGCCAGCTCTAGCGCGTTGGTCGGCACGACCTCCCAGTAATTGGTCCGATCGGCGTTCGTCGATCCATTCAACGAGGCGCCCGCCTCCTGCAGCGGGTGGAAATAGCCGCGGTCGTAGTGCTGGGATCCTTCGAACATCAGGTGCTCGAAGAGGTGCGCGAACCCGGTGTGGCCGGTGATTTCATTCTTCGAGCCGACGTGATACCACACATTCACGGCGACAATGGGGCACGCGCGGTCTTCGTGCACGAGCACGTCGAGCCCGTTGGCGAGCGTGTGTTTGGTGAACGGGATGTTCACACTTGAATCCTATCGGCAATTTCACGGATCGTAAACCGCAAATGCCGCGCCGCATGCTGCTGTTCGTGTCCCTGGGCGAGTTCCTTGGCATGACGCTCTGGTTTTCCGCGACCGCGGCCGCGCCCGCGATCGCGCGCGAATTCGCGCTCGACGCCACGGGCCGGGTATGGCTGACGATGGCGGTCCAGGCGGGATTCGTCGCCGGCACGCTCATCACCGCGATCACGAACCTCGCGGACGCCATCAACGCGCGGCGTCTCGTCGCCATCGGCTGCATCGCCGGCGCCGCGATGAACGGCGCGATCGCGGTCGCGCCAACGCCGGGGCTCGTGATCGCGCTCCGCTGCGCGACCGGGTTCGCGCTCGCGTGGGTGTATCCGCCGGGCATGAAGATCGCCGCCGGCTGGTTCCGCGAACGGCGGGGCACCGCGCTGGGAATCGTCGTCGGCGCGCTGACGATTGGCTCGGCGTTCCCGCATCTGCTGGCGTGGCTCGCGGCCGGCGCGGCGTGGCGCATGCTGGTCGTCACCTCGTCGATCCTCGCGGTGGGCGCCGCGGTGCTCGTCACCGTGGCGGTGAAGGACGGCCCTTATGTCAGCGCGTCGGCGCCCTTCGATCTCCACGCGGTCAGGTCGGTGCTCCAGGTGCGCGGCGTCCGGCTCGCGACGCTGGGGTATCTGGGCCATATGTGGGAGCTCTACGCGATGTGGACCTGGATCGCCGCATTCGCGGCGGCATCGCTCGCCGGCGCATCGCCGAGCGCCGGCTCGCTTTTCGCGTTCATCGCGATCGCGTCGGGATCGATTGGCTGTGTGTTCGCGGGACGCTGGGCGGACGAATGGGGAAAGGCACGCGTCGCCGGCGCCGCGATGATCGTCAGCGCGATCTGCGCGGCGCTCTCGCCGCTGACGTTCGGCGCGCCCTCCTTCGTCTTGCTCGTGCTCGCCGTCGTCTGGGGCTTCAGCGTCGTCGCCGATTCGGCGCAGTTCTCGGCGCTCGTGAGCGAGTACAGTCCGCGCACGCAGGTAGGAACGGCCCTGACGCTGCAAACGAGCGCAGGCTTTCTGCTGACGATGGCGAGCATGCGGCTCGTCCCAGTCATCACGGCGTCCTGGACGTGGCGATGGGCCTTCGTCGCGCTCGTGCCCGGCCCGCTGCTGGGCGCGTGGGCGATGAAACGGCTTGCAAAGCTTCCAGCTTCCAGCCAAACCTTGAACGCTCGTTCGTAGCTGGAAGCTGGAAGCTTTTATCGAACCGGCATCAACGGGATCGCGGTCTTCTTGTAACTTGCGATGGAGATTTGCGCGGCGAGCCGCTCTGCGGCGGCGCGGAACGCCTGCGCGGATGGAGAGGACGGTTCCCCGACCACGATAGGCACGCCGGTGTCGCCGCCGATGCGGATCGGCTGATAGATAGGAATGCGGCCGAGGAACGGGATGCCCATGTCGTGTGCCATCGCCTCGCCGCCCCCTCTTCCGAAGATGTCGCTTTCGGTGCGGCACGTCGGGCACACGAAGTAGCTCATGTTCTCCACGAGCCCCAGCGTCGGGACGTTCAGCTTCTGATACATCCGGACCGCGCGGCGCGTGTCGGCCAGCGACACCGTCTGCGGCGTCGTGACGACGACGGCGCCCGCGACCGGAACGCTTTGACTGAGGCTCAGCGCGACGTCTCCGGTCCCGGGAGGCATGTCGACGATCAGGTAGTCCACGTCGTTCCACGCCACCTCGCGGAAGAACTGCTGGATGATCCCGTGCAGCATCGGCCCGCGCCAGATGACAGGCGCATCGTCCTGCGTGAGAAACCCCATCGACACGACCTGGAGGCCGTATTGCTCCGCGGGCACGATGCGGCGTCCATCCGTGGTGAGCTGCGTCTGGATGCCGAGCATGATCGGCACGTTCGGGCCGTAGACGTCGCCGTCGATCATCGCGACGCGGCCCCCCGTCTGGCTGAGCGCGATTGCGAGGTTGACCGCGACCGTCGTTTTCCCGACGCCGCCCTTGCCCGCGCCGACCGCGATGATGTTCCGCACGCCGGCGACCGGCGCCTTGTTGAGATCGGCCGTGACCGCCTGGCGGACCTGCGCCGTCATCTGGACGTCCACCGACGTCACGCCCGGCAGGCTCGCAACCGCCGCGCGCGCCTGGTCGCGCATCTGATCTTTCACGGGGCACGCGGGCGTCGTCAGCTCGATCGTGAACGCGACGCGACCGCCGTCGATCGCAAGGTTCTTCACGAACTTGAGGCTCACGATGTCGCGGCGAAGATCGGGATCCTGGATCGTCCTCAGCGCGGCGAGCACGTCGGCGTCGGTCGGCATAGGACCATTGTAGTTCGTGAATTCACCAATTCACGAATTCACGAGATCCGTTCCGCCGCGAACGGGCCGACGACTGGCAGGCTGAATTCCTCGCCCTGGTAGGCCTTGTACATCAGCACCAGCCAAAGCACCGCCGACGCGGGAATAACGAGGAACACGACCACCAGCGCCCCAAGAATCGGCACGATTTGCAGCAGGATGTCGATGCCGACGATGGCGAGAAACACGACGGTGGACTGCATCGCATGGAACCGCACGAAGCGGTTGTCCTTCTCGATCACCAGAAAGAGGACGCCGGTGATGAAGCCGACGAGGTAGCTCAGCGCGGCCGCGACGTTCGCGTCGAGGCCGGTCGACGTCTTTTCCCGGTGCAGCGGCATAGTCTACGCGGCCGGCGTGGGCTCGAACAGCGCGCGCGTCTCGTTGTGCAGCAGCACCCAGAAGGTGTACACCGCCAGGGCGGTGCCGAACGGCAGCACGAACAGGTTGAACACCGCGAGCACGAGCACGATGGTCCGCCCCGCGGACTGGTGACGGCGCACCGCGCGGCCGGCCCACGTGTTCGCCCATCCGCCCGCGAGCAGCGCAATCGCGAATGTCAGGAACATGAACCCGGTAAAGACAGCGGCAATCGGATCGCCGGACGTCGTCCGCGCGATCGCCGCCGCGCCCGTGGCGAGCAGCAGCGCCGCGCCGCCGATGAGCAGTCCCATTCCGCCCCAGACGACATGCAGGATGCCCAGCAGGTTGACGTGGGAATTCACCGGACGACGACCCGCGCGTCGATGGTCGTGTCGGGGACGCCCGGCACGCTGACGCGGAAGCGCACGCGCGTCCCGTCGCGGACGCCGGCGGGCACGCGAACCCGGACCTCATGGCGCGCGGCGCGGTATCCGGCGCCGCCGCACGCGGTGCAACACTCGTCCCAGACCTCGCCGCGCCCGCCGCACGGCGTGCAGGTCCGGCGCAGCGGCACCTGCAGCGTGATGTTGCCGCCCCAGAATGCTTCGCGCGGCGTGACGGGCAGTTCGATCGGGCAGCCCGCGGCGGCGCGCCGGCCGAAGAACGCCTGGCGCATCCGATCGAGCACGCTCTCGACCGAAGGAAAATCGATCGCGACTTCGTCGGCCAGACAGCTCGCGCCCGCGTGCGTGGTCGCGGCGAGGTGCGCGTCGTACAGACGGCGGCGGTCGGCATCGCGCAGCACTTCGTACGCGCGGGCCACCTCGGTGATCCCGCCCGATCGATCGTCCGCCGAGATGTCGGGATGATACCGGCGCGTCAACTGCCGGTACGCGCGCCGAATCTCTTCAGCCCCCGCGTCGGGCGACACGCCGAGCACATCGTAGTAATCGCGCATTCAAAGCTTCCGGCTTCCAGCTTCCAGCTTCAAGTCAAGCCTCTGGCAAGATTAGGGGTGGCGATCCAGGGATGTCAACCAGCAGGAAAAAGTTGACTTTCAACCTTTAAGCTGGAAGCTGGTAGCTGGTTTATGACGAAAGAGTGCCCGCAGTGCGCCGGGGATATGAAGCTCGTGGTGCGGGATGTGGCGGACCGCCTGCCCGACGGGCAGACGAGGACCCGGCGCGTCCGCGAGTGGGTCTGTCCCGAATGCGACTACTTCGAAGAAGCGGAGGGCGCCGAGGAGTGAAGGGCGGAACCGGCCGGGAGATCAGCGGGCACCGAGCGTCAGGAGCATTTCCTTTCGCACCGCGTCGTCGAAATCCTCGAAGTTGAGCGCGGTCTCGCATTCGTCGCACAGCACTTCGATGACGGCCGGCCGGCCTTCCTCGTTGACTTCCACCCGCGCGTCATCCAGGCGCACCACATGCATCTGCAGGGTTTTGACNNNNTCCTCACGGCCCCGTCAGGGCCGTCAAACCCACGAATTGTACGGAATGGTCCGGGCAATACGCAATCAAGATCTTCCCGTTTTCCGGGGGCTTCGGGAAGAGTTTTGTTACGATCCGTTCATGGACGAGCGGGAAATCCGCAGCGAAGCGCGTGGCCCGCACTGGGTAGCGTGGATCGCGGACGCGAACGGAAAACCTGAAGGATCGGTCGTGCTGGTGGCAGCCACGAGGGAGGACGCTGAAGAACGGGCGAGAAAGTGGGCGGCGCAGACGGCGCGCGATGCGCGCTGACGCTATTCGTCGTACTCCTCGTCTTCGAACTCCGAGGGATCGCCGAGCCGCAGAATCTGGCCCATCGCGTGCCCCGCGAGAATGCAGTGGGGGCCCTTCGCTTCGAGGGAGACAACCGCAACGTCCCAGGGGCGCGCACGGTAGGCGGCGGCTACGCAGCCGCAGGGCAGCCCCTCGAGCGCTTCGAGCTCGAAGATCGTGCCTGTCGGCTTGACGGAGCTAAGCGATCCCGATGGGACTGCCATACCGTACCTCCCGTGACTGGCCTCTCCTCCGCAGGGGGCCAGCACAGCACCCTCTCTGCAATCCCGACGCCAGTTACCCGCTTAGACATGTTATCGGCGGACTTGGTTCCGTACTGCAGCCAAACTGCACCAAAACAAGCAGTTTCGGGAAATGCCCCATGAGAGGCGGAGGGGTGGTCCGGGTGACGCCTGCAGGCTACAGCAGGCCGGGATACGTGACCGTTCCGTGATCGACCCGCGCGAAGTCGCTCAGGTGATGGGCCTTAGCCTCGCGCACCGGCAGAATGTGACAGACCGGCACACCACGCACAAGAAGAGCATCCGCGAGCAACTGGCGGTGACACTGCCACCAAACCGCCTCGGCACACATCACACTTGTCGGTTGACCCCCCGCAAACGTAACCAGCTCCTCGATCCCCTGCCGGAACTCCGCCGTCTGCATGTGATCCGCGTACCCGCGAAACCCGGGGTGGCGCCAACCCGTGTTTACGGAATCCGCGCGTGGCTTTCGCAGGCCGCCCAGCGCGGCGAAGTGGCGGTAGACGACGCCGTGCTCGTGCAGGAAGGCGTCGAGCGCCTCGCGGCTGAAATGAGGATGCCGGCGCGATCGCGGGACGGTGCGTACATCGGCGAGGCGCCTGATGCCGTGCGCGTTGAGCAGCGCCAGAAACTGCTCGGCCGGGTGCGTCGAGTGACCGATGGTGTAGATCGCGCATGAAGGCGCCGGGGCCGTCATGCGTACACCAACCGGCCGTCCACGAGCGCGTCCGGAAACATCGCTTGGGCGGCGCGGACATACCACTCGAGCTGTGCCTCATGCTCGTCGCGGCGGCGCCCGGTCTTGAACTCGACCACCGAAACCGAGCCATCCGCGCGAACGACGAGGCAGTCGATCGAGCCGCGGATGACCTCGCGGCGCTCCGGCAGAGCCAGCGAGAACGGCACCTCATGCAGGCACTCTCCAGAGCCGAGCGTCTGCACGACTCCGGGTTGACGGCAAATACGGTCCCAGGCGCTGACGGAGCGCGCGACGAGCGTCTCGAGATCGCCGCAAACCGCGCGTTCCTCCGGACGGACCAGGTGCATCGCGATCATGGCGGGATCCGCGGCGTCCGGCTGAGAAACACCGAACCGCTGGACGAGACGGTGCACGATCGTTCCCACGAGCGCGTCGCTGTCACGATCGCCGCCGCCCGGCTCGGCGGAAGTCACGGCGCGCGCGGCTGCTGAGCTCACGGGCGTACGAACCAGCGCGTCCGCGTCGGCGATCGCCGCGAACGAATCGGATCCGGTCGCGCCCGGCGGCCGCGCATCCTGTCCGATGTTCACCGAACCTGCCTCTCGTGTGAGGGGGCTCGCTGGCGCTGGAGCGCAGACGCGGAAATCGAAGACCGTACCCGAAGTCCCACGCCAGACGAGCATGGGTTCTACGGTTCGGGCGGCTTCCGCCAGAAGCGCGCGAATCGTTCCTGGAAGGACCTCGGCAAGGCTGCCGCGTCCCGGCACGAGCGCTCCGTCGGCGTTGACCGCGGACGAAAGATAGAGCCGGTCGCGCGCCCGCGTCACCGCGACATACAGCAGCCGTTTGGTTTCCTCGCGTTCGCGCGCGCGCTCCTCCTCGTCATCTTCGGAGACGAAGGGGCCGACGGAAACCGTGTCCGTGCCGAGCCGGACCGGCCGCGGCGGACCGCTTGCGCCTTTTGCGAGGTTGACGACGAAGACAACCGGGAACTCGAGGCCTTTTGCGGCGTGGACGGTCATCAGATTGACCGCGTCGAGCGCCTCGAGGACGGCGTTCGACTCGTCACCCGCGGTCAACGAATCCAGGTGGTCCGCGATGCGCGGCAGCGTCGCGTAGCCGCGGTTCTGCACGCGGCGGATGAGCGCGCGCATCTTCTTGAGGTTTTCCCACGCCTGTTGCCGCCGTCCGCCCCGCAACTCGTACGCGTATGCCGATTCGGCGAGGATGTGTTCGAGCAATTCGGCCGGAGGGATCCGATCCGCGGCGGCGATCCATCGCGCGACCTCGATCCGCGCGTGCGCGAGCACGGCGCGATCGTCGTCGGGCAGGGCCTCGAGCGGAACGGGCGGCTCGACGTCGGTCAGCGCAGCAGCGAGCCGCGGTGCCAGGATCGCGAGCGCCGGATCGGACACCCGCACGAAGCGCGATCGGAGAAACGCCGCCGCGCGAAGATCGGACGAGGGCCTCGCCAGGAACCGAATCAGCGCGGAGACGTCCTTGATCTCGTCCGCGTCGAAAAAGCCCAGACCCTTGTAGACGTACGTCGGGATCCCGCGCAGCTCCAACTCGCGTTCGAACTCGCGATGGCTCGCGCGCGATCGGAACAGGACGGCGACGTCGCCCGGTCGCGCGGCGCGCGGCACGCCCGTCTGCCGATCGCGCACGGTCTCGTCGCGAAGGACCCGCGCGATTTCCTCGGCGACGGCGGCGGCGCAGGCCAGCGGATCATCCGCGGCCTGAATGCCGAGCACCACGCGACGGGTTGCTCTCGCGCAGGACACCGGCGCTTGGGACTCCGCGCCATCGAGCGGGAACCGATCGCCGTCGTCGAAGCGAAAGTCATCGGCGCGACTCGCCGTCGCCCCCAGCTCGGCGCAGACTTCGTTGACGAACGCCAGCAACTCCGGGACGGCGCGAAAGCTCCGGGTGATCGACCGCTGCGCGCCGCCCCCCGGCCTCAGTCCTTCGATGTAGCGGCCTGCTTGCTGAAGCAGCGCGACGTCCGCGTCGCGGAAGCGATAGATGGACTGTTTGCGATCGCCGACGACGAAGATTGACGTATCGGCCGCGGTGCCGACGCCCTGGCCCCACGCTTCGACGAGGAGCGACACGAGCTCCCACTGCGCGCGGCTGGTGTCCTGGAACTCGTCAACGAGCACGTGGTGATAGCGGTTCTCGAGAAGGAACCGGCTCTGCGAGAACTCGTCCATGCGGCGCAGCAGCTCGACGGCACGTTGCAGCAGATCCGAGAAATCGAGCACGGCGCGTTCGTCGAGCGCCTTGCGGTATTCCGCTTCGGCGATCGCGAACATGCGGCGGATGCCGCGCGCGAGGACGACGTTCAGATCCCGCGCGAAGGCGCGGAGGAGGTCGTACACCGATTGGCTCAGCGCGACGACGGCGCGTCGATGACGGCGTGCCGCGTCGGCGTCCGGATAGTGCTCGGCGCTGTACGGATGCAGCGTCTTGTCGGAGTTGCGGACTTTACCGGCGCCCGTCAGGAAATGCGCGGCGACGCGGTCCACGAGCCCGCGAATCGCTGCATCGTCTGCGTGGTCGAAATCCTGCAGGCGCCGCAGGTCGCGCACGAGCATCTGATACCGCGCATGCCCCAGCGGACCGTCCTCGAGAAACGCGCTGGCGCCGCCAGGAATCCCCGCGAGGAGATCCGCGATCCGGCGCACGGTCGCGCGACAGACGTCCTGGGCGGTGAGCGTCGCAGGCCCGCGCGCGAGAAAACGATCGAGCGCGTCCCACGCGACGAGCCGCCGTTCGAGCAGGTGCGCGAGCCCTTCGCGGGTGCGATTGATCCCGAGCTGCGCGAGGACGAGCGCGAAGTCCGGTTCGCGCTTCGCCATCGACATGAAGATCCGCAGGCTGCGATCGAGCGCCACTTCGACGAGCGCCGGGACCTGCGTCTCGTCGGCCATGTCGAAGCCAGGGTCGAGGTTCGCCTCGAGCGGGAACTCGCGGAGGAGCGACAGACAGAAGGCGTCGATGGTGCTGATCTGGATGTCCGCCAGCCGGTCGCGGATCGCCGCCCAGCGGCCGCGATCGAACGCCGATTGATCCGCGGCACGGCGCAGTTCGCGCACAATCCGCTCGCGCATCTCCGCCGCCGCTTTTCGCGTAAACGTCATCGCCAGGATGTTGGCCGGATCGGCGCCGCGCGCCAGCAGGTTCACGTAGCGCGACACGAGCACCGTCGTCTTGCCGGTACCCGCGGACGCTTCGAGGACGACATTGTGGGACGGATCGACGGCGAACGCGCGAGCCCGGCGATCGTCGTCGAGCGCGGGCACGTTCGCTGTCGCCGCCTCCGTGTCGGCGCCGAAGAGCGACATCTGATCACTCATCGCCCACGTAATCCTTGCGGCACACGGCTGGATACGCGCACCACGCGCAGCGGTACGGCTCGTCGGGCCGCACCGGGAACTCCCCGCGCTCGATGGCTTCGACGGTGGACACGAGCGCCGCCTGTCCGGCGACGATCGCCTCCTCGATTGTCGTGTTCTGGCCGCCGACCGGCACGACCGGCTGCTTCTCCTTGAATGCGACGTGCCCCGCGCGCGGCGGCCGTGACGCCCCGCCAGCGATTGCTCCGCGCAGACACCGTAGACCGGCAACTGCAGCGCGCGATCGTTCTTCGGCGCGCGGCTCAGTTTGTAGTCGATGATGCGAAGCGTGCCGTCGCCGAGCAGATCGATTCGATCCGCCTTCGATCGGATGTCGACGGCGCGGTCGCCTTCCGGGCCGCGAAACGTGTAGACCCCCTCGAGCTCGTGCTCGAGCAGGCGCTCGAGGACCGGGATCCCCTGCTCGATCTCGAACGCGAACGCACGGTCGGCGAGCCCGCTCGCCGCGGCGGAACCGAGCAGGAAGGTGCGCTCGAGCGCGCGGTCCCCCTCGGGCAGCGTCGCCAGGTGCGCCTCGGCCACCGCTTCGAACAGCTCGGACGCCTCCGCGACGTTGTCCGCCGCGATCGCCCCGCGGCCGCGCCGCTGCCACTCGGCGAAAAAGCCGCAGAAGACCTCGTGGACGAACTGTCCGCGTTCCAGCGGCGTGAGCCACCTTTCGTCGTCGCGCTCTTCCGGGAGCCGCAGGACGCGCGCCGCAAAGTATTTGAAGGGGCACTCGAGATACCGCTCGAGGTGGCTGACGCCGTACGCCTCGGGCGCGCGACGTCCCGTCTCGCCACGGAACCGCCCGTCCTCGCCGGCGCCGAGCGCGGCGCGCTGCAGACGCACCGTCGTCCATGCGCGTGCCGACGCCGACAATGCGTCGACAACCAGCGGGTCGTCCATCAACGCTTCGTGCTCGAACGCGCGCGCGAATCGGTTGCCGGCGTCGCGCTCGATCGTCAGTTGGGCGGCACCGACGTCGACGTCGACGTCGACGTCCTCAATGAACGGCGACGGCGAGACGATGGCGTCGTCCTCGAGCGTGAACGTCGAGAGCGACACGCGACGGCGCGGCAACCGGAGCAGATCGAAGAACTGCGCCCGTGCGCCCGCGAGCCGCGCCTGATCCGACGCCCAGCCGAGCTGCGACAGGAGCGATTGCGGGTAGAAGATGCTGCGGCCCGCGCGCTCGGGCCAGTCGCCTTCGATCAAGCCGACCAGACGCAGCTCGTCGACGTCGGCGTAGGCGGCGGCGCGCGCGTCGAGCAGGAGCACGCCCGCCGCGCCCGTCCGCGGCGAGAACGTCTGCCCTTCGATCCAGCGCCGGACGCTGTTCGCGAGCTCGGCGCTCGACAACGGGCCGTCGTCGAACGCCGCGTGGGCGTCGCGCAGCATTTCGAGCGCGGAGAGGATCGCTGCCCGCGCGCGGAGATGCCGATCGTCGACAAGAGCGAGACGCTCGTGCGCGCCGATGAACGCGAGGACCATCTGGATCTGCGACGATGCAGTCGGCGCGTCGGCGGCGGCCTGGAGGTCCGCGGCAACCGACGCCGCCAGACACAGGGGCCACTCGAATCGCGCCAGGCGGCCGTGCGGCGACGCGGCCGCGTGCGCCGCGGACACGGCCGCGAGCTCCGCGAGCCGGCCTGCGCCCCCGAGATACTTCTCCGCGACCAGCGCTCCGTCGAGCCGTGCGACATCGGCGGCCGCGCATGGACGCCCGTCGCGTTCGAACACGAAATGAGGAGACGACAGGAGCTGGATGACCGCCGTCCGTGTGAACTCGCCGGTGAGGCATGCAAAGATCACGTCCACCGCGGCGGCAAACGGTTCGCCGGCGAGCGGCAGCGCGTCGGTCGCCTGATACGGGACGCGGCCGTCGGCAAAGACCTGGCGCGCGAGATACAGGTACGGCAGCGGACGCTGGAACACCACCGCGGTCCGGTCCAGTCTCGTGCGCCGCCGCGCATTGGTTCTCACGGGGGTTTTCACGAGCCGAACGACGTCCGCCAGCTCCTCTTCGCGGTCTCGACAGACGAAGGCGCGCCGCGGCCCCGTCTCGCCGGAACCGGCGTCGGGGATCGTCAGAATCGGCGGCGGCGACGCGGAGGTTGCGACGACGTCCAGACGCTCGAGTGCGGGCAGCCGCGCCAGCAAGTCGAAGTCCGCGGGCCACAGCCCTCGCCGATCCGCCGCTTGATCGGAGATCGTCACCACGATCTGCCGATATGCGGGCGCGGGTGCGGTCAGGAGACGCGCGCGGAGCGCGTGCTCGTCGAGCCGGCCGCTTGATGTCACGTCCGCCTCGAAGATCGCGAATGCCGACACGAGGAATCGCGTCTGGCGGAGCATGCGTTCCGCGCCGCGATCCGTCTCCGCGCTCGGCTCGAGACTGCCCGTCATCAGCCGATCGAACGCGGCGACCGTGCGGCCGTTCCGGCGCAGCTCGTCGTACAGCGCGAGCATTTGCGCGACCAGCGCCGGCCGCACCTGGAACGGCGGCTCGTCGCCCGCGGCGGCGGCCTGCCGCGCGGCGCGCCGGAAGAGCACCTCTCGCTCGAATCCGGAGAGGAGCGGCGGCGCGTCCGGCAAACGCGCGTGGAGACGCGCGTACAACTCGTCGCGCGTGACCAGATCCGGCAGCACGAGCGCGCGCGACGCGGTGGACGCGCCGTCGAACAGCGCGCGCTGTTCGAGCGTCCGCCGCAGTTCCTCGGCGGCCGCGCGCGATGGGACGACGATGGCCGTGCCGCGCGCCGCGACCACGCCGGCGCGCACACAGCCGGCAATCGCGCGCTGGAACGTCTGAAGGTCCGGGACCCGCAGCAGGCGGGTCGTGCGAGGAGTGATCACTTCGGTTCGGGCGCCCTGGAGAAGCGTTCGATTTCTTCCGACGCGCGCTGAAACAGCATCAGCGCGCCCGCCGCCGCCGACGACGCCTGCCACGCGAGCGACATGTCGCCGGTGTCGATCGCGCGCTGGCGCGCGATGGCGGCGCGCACCGCCATCCGCAGCGCATTGGCCAACAGCGACTGCGCGGCCTCGACTTCGACGGGAGGTTTGACGAGCGCCAGCAGCCGGGCCGCCAGCGAGACGCGACCCTGCAGCCGATCGAGCGCGCGCCGCGACGGGCCCGCGAGATCCTTGATCTGTTCGAGCCATCCGCGCGAGGCGCGCATCAGCGACGCGGGTTCCGCGATGGCCTTCTCATATTTTCGCAGCACTTCGCTGCGCTCCGCCCACTGGTCGCGGGCCAGCCGCATGCGCCGCGCCACGTCGAGCTTCGAGTCGAGGAACGCGAGCAGCGCCGCCGCTTCCTGCGGACGCCTGCGGCCGAGCCGATCGTCCGATTCGACCGCCCTGCGGATCAATCGTTCGACGGCGCGCACGTCGCCGGTTCGTGCCCGCGCGTCCGCGGTCCCGGCGAGATCGCGCGTCAGCGCCCCGTACGCCTCGTCCGTGCGGCGCTCGACGGCAAGATCCGCGGCCGCGCGTGCGCGCGCGCGCACCGCCCAGTCCTCGGTCGCCGCGCTTCCCGCGAGCGAATCGGCAATCGCCTCCAGCAACGACCGGCGCTCCGACGCATCCGTCGTCAGCGCCGCCGCGCGGAGCGCTTCCTCCGCCTGTTCGCGCGGCGACGGCGGCAGCATGAGCGCAACGGCCGGCGGCCCCGAGGTGTTCGCGACCAGGCTCAGGTCGAAACTGCGGTCGCCGGACGCGGCCTTCGCGTCCGAGATGGCTTCGTCGAACAGCTCCGCGAGCTGCGCGACGTCGGACGAACGGTAGCCGAAGTGATCGGCGGGCCACCGCAGCACGTTCCGGCGCGCTTCGGTCGCCATCGCGAGCCGGCGCCGCACGTCCTTCGTCAGCGCGATTTCATTCAGGGCGCGCGCGACCGCCTCGGTCAGGAGCGCGTAGTCGTTTCCGCCGCTCGCGGCGGCGTACCGCGCCGCGCGGGCGGCCTCCGTATACGCGTCGGTTCGATCCCAGTCGACCGCCGTCGCGGGAATGCTCACCATCTGCAGGCGCGGCGGCGCCTCGGCGCCCGAGATCGGCAGCGAGATCACGACGCGGTCGGCGACGCGCGCGTATTCGCCGTAGCTGACGAGCGTCGTGCCGTCGGTGAGGAACACGCGAAAGAGCGTCGCTTCGGGCGCGCGCGTCTGCGCGGCCGCCGGCGCCGCCGTCAGCACGACCGCGCAGGCGAACGCGATCGCGCTCGCGCGCCGCGGACGCCGTCGCGCTTCATTCGTCATGGAACATGTCAGCGTAACAGAAGTCGGTTCGCGCCGGTTCGCGGCCGTCGAATTCCGGCTGTGGAAAAACTGTGGATGATTGGTGGAAACCTTGTGCACAACCGGACAACAAAAAAAAATTGAGGGGCCCGCGGCGGGGCGAAGAGCCGCCGTCGCGGGCTGTGGATGCGCCTTCGATCGTCCTTTCGCTTGCGCCGCCCGCCCCGCGCGTTAGAATGCAACCGCTTCCGACCTCCACATAGACTCTCTCGCGGACGGAAACAACGTGGTGAACGTGCATCGCTTCGAAGAAGTCATCAACGGCCGCGAGTACCTCATCGAAGTGTCGCCGGTTGGGACGGACCAGTGGCGGGCGCAGATCGCCCGGGTGCCGTGCGGCTCTCGCGCGCTGATGCCGTTTTACGGCCGCACGCCCGACGAGGCGGCGCGCGGGCTCAGCCGCTGGCTGAGCCTGGCGCACGGGCGCCAGATGCCTCACGCCTGATGACCCATTCCGTTTGGACGTTTTGCGCGTCGCAGCGGCTGCCGGTACGATAAGGATTCGTCCCTCCGTTGTTCCCCAGCCTCCGCACCGACGCGCAGCCGCCTTAAATCGCTCCCGGCGGGTGTGCGCTCGAGGCGCGCGCCGAGGCGTAGCGGCCGTGGCGAGGCTACGCGACGTTGCACCCGTGGCGCGCGGCCACCGACGCAGCCGGTGAACGAAGACACCCCTTTCCCGGAACGCCAGAGAGACATCTCACGTAGCTGAGACGGTACATGCGCCAACCGATCGCGGCCTTCGTGGTCCTCGTTGCCGGCGCTGCGGCCATCAGTGGCCAGGTCGCTGACACCGTTGCTCTTCCCTTACAACGAGCCCAGTACGACCTTTCGACCGATGGCCAGGCGCTTCTGCTCAAGGAAGCCGCGAACGCGTCGTTTTTCTTGCTTGGCGAACTGCACGGCGAGAATGAAATCCCAGCCCTCATTCGCAGCATCTGGCCTCCCATGTGGGAGGCCGGTTACCGGCATGTCGCCGCCGAGATCAGCCCCTGGGCGGCGAATCAGTTGGAGTTCGGCGACCGAGACGTGCCGGTCGCCGGGCTCTGGACACGGCCGGAGGCGACGTTCGTGACGGCGCTGAAGCGGGACCGCGGCGCCGTGCTCTGGGGCTGCGACATCGAGGAGGCGCAGCCTCATCGTCTTATCCGCGACCTCGCGGCAGCCAATCCGGCGGACGAGCATCTCCGGGCGGCCGTCGATGAGGTCGCGACTGGCTACCAGCGCCGCCTGGCGCCCATCCTCCTGCAGCACGTGGAAGCAGCCGCGAACGTGAACGATCGGATGGTCAATGGCGTGTCGCTTCGAGGCAGTCTCGTTCGGAGCTTGGAAATCGAAACGGATCGATTGACCGGCGCGGCTCTTCAGGCGTCGATTCGTCGCGAAGGAGTCATGAAGGATTTGTTCTACCAATACTGGCTGGCGACCGGCAAGCCCAAGGTGTTCCTGCGCTTTGGCAGGAATCATTTGCATCGGGGATACGATCGACGCGGCGTGTCGACGCTTGGAAACTTTGTCGCCGAGCTTGGAGCCGCTGAGCGGCTGCGGGTCTTCAACGTGGCCGCATTCTCGGGCGGCGGCAAGATCGCGTTGGCGGGTCCTCCAAGCGACTTCGATGAGCGCGCCGACGATCCGGCGTTCGCCTACCTGGCGTCCGTGGCACGATATCCGGCGACGGTCTTCGATCTCCGGCCGATGCGCCAGGCGCTCCACCGTCTGCCCGGAAGCAACCGCTCTCCGATCGAGGCGAGCCTCATGTACTGGGCGGACTCCTACGACGCGTTGATCTTCTACCGGCAGGTCACGCCGCTCGGAAAGTGACAAATGCGAGGCCTGGTCGAACAACTTCCCAGTCACGAGGGCGTCGGCAGCGCGCGGGCGCACGCGCGCCGGATGCCCTGACCCCAGGACGTTTTGCGCGGCCGTGCAGCTGCCGATACAATAAGCATTCGTCCCTCCACCGACGTGGGCCTGTAGCGCAGTTGGGAGCGCGCCTGAATGGCATTCAGGAGGTCACCGGTTCGATCCCGGTCAGGTCCACCAACCTCCAGCCTTCGCGGTTTCACAACTTAACGGGCGAACACGGGGCGCGATTGCACAGCCGCTCATACGTGACGCGTGCTGTGGTTTGGCAGTCTCCCGGATTCCTCGAGACGTTCGGATGAATCGGTCGAAGAGGCCATCGCGCATCGGAACGAGATAGCGAGACGATCGTTGCTCAACGACGGCGCTGAAGCGGCTGGTCCACCACGGTCGGCACGTAGGTTGCTCGGGGGCCCTCCGGAGGATAAGCGACGTTCCCGATTGGCGACGACCGTGACGCAGGCGGCTCTGCACCACTTGTCGTGATCGGGCTGGTGGTGCTCAACGTTGTTGCATTTCTGCTTGAGCTGGCACAGCCGTCACAGGGCGCGCTGCGGTCATTCATTCAGGCGTGGGGCGTAGTCCCGCATGAATACATCGTGCGGCACGACCTGCCTCCCACCATACCCGTACCCTTTTGGTCGACACTGTTCACATCGATGTTCCTGCACGCCGGATGGATGCACCTGGGTGGCAACATGCTCTATCTGTGGATCTTCGGGGATAACCTCGAACGTGTGATGGGCCACATCCGGTTCCTGGTGTTCTACCTGATTTGCGGCGTCGCAGCCGGGCTGGCGCAAATCGTTGCGAGCGGCGCCTCGAACATTCCGAGCCTAGGTGCGTCGGGCGCGATCAGCGGCGTGCTGGGCGGCTACCTGGTACTCTTCCCAAGAAATCGTGTGCGCGTGCTCACGCGCGGCGGCATCACCTCGGTGCCGGCGGTTGTGGTCCTCGGACTGTGGATCGTGATTCAGTTAATCAGCGGCATCGGATCGATCGCGAACACGACGGAGTCTGGCGGTGTCGCGTACATGGCACACATCGGAGGGTTCGTTGCGGGCCTGCTGCTCGTGAAGCCGATGGCCGTGGGCCGGCCTGCCGCCAGCACCGCCTGACTTTGAACCTCGGGTCCTGCGAGATGCGTGAAGGTCCACGCGAGCGGGCGAGCACCTTCATTGTACTCGAACGTCGGCGCTTGCGTCGAACGGGCCCGACCGCGCACGATCCGCCGCATGATTCAGACGGTGAGGTGACCGCCGTCGCCGGCGTCTCGTTCGACGTCGCCGCGGGCGAGATCTTCGCCTTCCTCGGCCCGAACGGCGCCGGCAAGACGACGACGATTCAGATGCTCACGACGCTCGTCGCGCCGGTCAGCGGCACGATCCGGATTGACGGTCTCGATCCGGCCACGCACGCGGCGGACGTCCGGCGCCGCTTCGGGATCGTGTTCCAGGACCCGAGCCTCGACGGCGAGCTCACGGCGTGGGAAAACATGGAGATCCACGGCGTGCTCTATCACGTGCCGCGCCGCACCCGGCACGAGCGGATCGACCGACTGCTGACGCTGTTCGAGCTCAGGGACCGGCGCGACTCGTACGTGAAGACGTTCTCCGGCGGCATGAAGCGGCGGCTCGAGATCGCCCGGGGCTTCCTGCACACGCCGAAGATCCTGTTCCTCGACGAGCCCACGCTCGGCCTCGACCCCCAGAGCCGCAACCAGCTCTGGACGCACGTGAAGAGTCTCAACGAGACCGAACGGGTGACGGTCTTCCTGACGACGCACTACATGGACGAAGCGGAGCGGGTCGCCGGCCGCATGGCGATCATCGACCACGGCAAGATCGTGGCGCAGGGGTCCGCGGCCGACCTCAAGCAGCAGACCAAGACCGAGTCGCTCGAGCAGGCGTTTCTCGCGCTGACGGGCACGACGATCCGCGACGAACGCGCCGATCCCGCCGCGCAGTTGCGGCAGTTCGCAAAGATGTGGAGGCGATGACGTGGCCGCGATCTACATTCTCTGGCTCCGCGAGCTGAAGCGCTAC
>QHWR01000205.1:0-6972 GCA_003223835.1 Acidobacteriota bacterium
GTCTGTGCTCGCCGCGCTTTTCGCGGTACATTGGGTCGCAGCGTTGATGAGGCGACACCTCGTCCGTTCCACGCGGGCCCGCATCTTGCGTCATCGTGACGACGTCATGACCCTTCGGCAGCGGCTGGCGCAGTCCGTCCGTGGGCGGCTCGCGGGCAAGCCCCGCATTCTCACCGCGTTAGTCCTCCTCGTCGCGGCGATCGGGTTCGGCGCGGTCGCGGCGATCGCGTGGCTCACCTACGACATCACGGCCGGTTTACCCGGGCGTGACGTGATTCGCGGTCTTGGGGAGATGGCCCAATCGACCACCATCCTCGACGCGCGCGACGTGGCGGTGTTCACGATTTATAAGGAGCAGCGGCTCGAGGTGCCGCTCGAGAAGATCTCGCCAAACCTGATCAAGGCGGTGCTCTCGGTCGAGGATCAGCGGTTCTTCGAGCACAGCGGGATCGACGTCATCCGCATCGGCGCCGCGTTCCTGCGCAACCTGCACCTCGGGCGGCGCGCGCAGGGCGGCAGCACGATCACGCAGCAGCTCGCGCGCCAGAGCTTCCTCACGCGCGACAAGACGCTGCGGCGCAAGATGAAAGAAGTGATCCTCGCCGCGCGGATCGAGCACCAGTACACCAAGCAGGAGATCCTCGAGCTGTACCTGAACAAGGTGTACTTCGGCGACGGCCTGTACGGCGTCGAAGCGGCGTCGCGCGGGTACTTCGGGAAATCCGCCCGCGATCTCAGCGTCGCCGACGCCGCGCTGCTCGCGGGACTGATTCAATCGCCGTCGAGTTACGCGCCGACGGTGAACCTCGATCGTGCCGTCGCGCGCCGCAACGTCGTCCTGCAGACGATGGTCGGATCGGGAGCGATCGACAGAACGCAGTACGAGACGGCGCGCCGCGAGACGGTCAGGCTGACGAACGGGCTCGAGATCAGGGAAACGTTCGGGCTCTATTTCAAGGAGCAGGTTCGCAAGGATCTCGTCGAGCGGTTCGGCTGGCAGCGCGTCTATCAGGGCGGGCTGCGCGTCTACACGACCCTCGATCCCGAGCTGCAGCAGGCGGCCGAAAAGATCCTCGAGAAAGGGATCGAAGACATCGAGCACCGCCGCGGCTACGCGCACCAGGTGCGCGGACGCGACGCGGACGTGAAAACCGGCGCCGCTCCCGAGTACCTGCAGGGAGCGCTCGTCGCGATGGATCCCACCGGTCAGATCCGCGCGCTGGTCGGCGGACGCGACTTCGACGACAGCCGCTTCAATCGCGCGACGCAGGCCAAGCGTCAATCGGGATCCGCGTTCAAGCCCTTCGTCTACGCGGCTGCGCTCGAAGCGGGCTATACGCCGGCGACCGTCATCACGCGCCTGAACGATCCCATCCTCACGCAGCAGGGCGGCTGGGTGCCGGAGGACGAGCACTCCAGCTCGTCGTCGATGACGATCCGGACGGCGCTGCGGACGTCGAGCAACCGCGCCGCCGTCCAGACCCTCAACTCAATCGGCATCCCGAACGCGGTCGCGTACGCGAAGAAGCTCAATGTCGGGACGCCGCCCAGCGTGCCGTCGCTGGCGCTCGGCGCGAGCGACGTGACGTTGCTGTCGCTGACGGCGGCGTACGGCGCGTTCGCGGACCGCGGCATCGTGCACACCCCGGTGTTGATCCGCCGCGTCGAGGACAGCGACGGCCGGGTCCTCTTCCAGGCGAAGCAGAAGACGACGCAGGCGATCAGCGAGAGCACGGCGTTCCTGATGTCGAGCATGCTCGCCGACGTCGTCAACGCGGGGACCGCCTACAGAGCGCGGCAGGGCGGATTCACGCTGCCCGCGGCGGGGAAGACCGGCACGACCAACGACTACAACGACGCCTGGTTCGTGGGCTACACGCCGCATCTCGTCACCGGTGTCTGGGTCGGCTTCGACCAGCCGCAGACGATCGTCCAGAACGGTTACGGCGGGGAACTCGCCGTCCCGATCTGGGCGGCGTTCATGAAGGTGGCGACGAACGGCGCCAAACCGGATTGGTTCGATCGGCCCGCCAACGTCGTGGCCGTCAACGTCTGCCGCGTGTCCGGGAAACTCCCGAACGAGGGCTGCGGAGACGTCGAAGTGCTCCTGCCCGACGGCAGCGTGCAGACGCGATCGATGGTCTACACGGAATATTTCGTCAAAGGGACACAGCCGGCGACGATATGTCCGGTACACCCCGGCGTTCCGGTGTGGCAACGCCTCGCCGGCGTGTTCGGCCAGGACATCGGGCGTCCCGTGCCGGCCGACGCCGCGGGTCTGCCCACCGGATCCACGCCCGTCCCCACCAGCACGACCGGCGCGACCGCGGCCCCCGCCGCGGCGCCGAACGATGCGCAGATCAGCGGCGGCACCGTCGAACCGCCAAAGAAGAAGCGCGGCTTCTGGAAACGCATCTTCGGCATCGGCGGCGACGACGAAAAGAACGGCCAGAAGAAAAAAGACCCCAGGAAGGGTGGCGGCTAGCCGCCCGTCATCCCCTGGCCGTGATACGATTTCCTCAGGTTTTGCATGCCGTTTCGCGACATCGCCGGCCATCAGCGGACGCTCGCGCTGCTGGGCGGGGCGGCGTCGCGCGGGACGCTGCCGCCGAGCCTGATCTTCGCGGGCCCCGAGGGCATCGGTAAGTACACCGCGGCGATCGCGCTCGCGCAGGCGCTGAACTGCGAGCGCGGTCGTGGCATATTCGGCGGGGACCTGCCAGACGCAGGTCAAGACGCGTGCGGCGCGTGCGCGGCATGCCGGCGCATCGCGCGCGGCGTTCACGCGGACGTGCTCGTGCTCGCGCCGGGCGAGAGCGGATCAATCAAGGTCGATCAGGTGCGCGAAGCGATCGACCGCTCCGCGTATCGCCCGTTCGAGGGACGGCGGCGCGTGGTGATCGTCGACGGAGCGGACGCGCTGATGCCGGAGGCGCAGAACGCGCTGCTGAAGACGCTCGAGGAACCGCCGCCGGCGTCGGTGTTCGTGCTCGTGACGGCGTGCCCCGACGTGCTGCTGCCGACGGTGCTCTCGCGGTGCCGGCGCGTGCGGTTCGGGCCGCTGTCGCCGGGCGACGTCGCCGGCGTGCTGATGCGCGGCCACGGCTACACGCCGGCGGACGCGCACGCGGCCGCGGCGGCGTCGGATGGCAGCATCGGCCGCGCGCTCGAAGGGGGGACGGAGGATTTCGCCGACGCACGCGACGCCGCGGCCCGCATGCTGCAGGGCGTGGCGGCGTCGGTGGACGTGCGGCGGCGGCTCGACAGCGCGAGGGCGCTCGCCGCCGGACGCGCGTCGAGCGATCGCGCCGAGCTGACGCGACGTCTGCTTGCACTGTCGTCGTTACTGCGCGATGTAGGGGTCCTGCTTTCCCGCGCGGATCACCGCGGGCTCGCCAACGCCGACCTGAAGCCGCTGCTCGACTCGCTGCTTCGGTCGTTCGACGGCGCGCGCGCGCTCCGGGCGTTTTCGGCGGTCGATCGGGCGCTCGAGGCGCTGGACCGGAACGCCAGTCCGAAGATTGTCGCGGACTGGCTGGCGTTCCAACTCTAACGCCGCGTCTCGCGTCGCCCGACGCCGTTCATAGATAAAGGACAGGTATGAGCGCCGCGGCGTCCCGCCCGTTCGTCAGCGTCAAGTTCACGCCTGCCGGGCGCACGTATTCCTTTCTCCTGCCCGATCTCGCGCTCGATGACGAACAGCCCGCGCCGCCGCTGAAGCCGGGCGAAACGGTCGTCGTCGATACGCCCGACGGCCGCGCGCTCGCCACGGTCGCGCGGGTTCCCAGCGCGCTCGCCGAGCGCCGCACGCCCGCCGCCGACTCTTCCAACCGCGTCGTGCGCCGCGCGACCCACGAGGACGTCGTCCATCGCCTGAAACAGCAGCAGCGGGAGCAGGAAGCCCATCGGGTGGCGCTGCTGAAGATCCGCGAGCGCGGGCTTGGCATGAAGCTCACCCGCGTGGAGCACCTCTTCGACGGCTCGCGCCTCATCTTCTATTACACGGCCGAGGGACGAGTCGATTTCCGTGAGCTGGTGCGCGACCTCGCGGCGCACTTCCGCACGCGGATCGAGATGCGGCAAATCGGCGTCCGCGACGAGGCGAAGATGCTGGGCGGCTACGGGTCATGCGGCCGGCCGCTCTGCTGCACGACGTGGCTCAAGTCGTTCGAGCCCGTGTCGATCAAGATGGCGAAGCAGCAGCAGCTCAGCCTGAACCCGTCGAAGCTGTCGGGGCAATGCGGGCGGCTGAAGTGCTGCCTTCGCTACGAGCTGCCGAACGGGAACGGCGTGAAGCATGGCGGCTGCGCCGATCACGGCGAGTGCTCCAACCCGACCGGCCCGGGCCACTGCGGATCGTGCGGGACCGGCGGCGGCGGCTGCGGCTCGTGCCACAGATAACCCGGCCAGGCCACAGATACCCGCAGACTCGGATCTGCCACAGATGAACACAGATGCACACGGATAAAACGGGTAATTATCTGCGTTCATCTGTGGCTTGATCCCGATCCGTGTGTATCAGTGGCGATGAGCGACATCAGTGGCTAAACCGCGGATCGGCATCACGGTCGGCGATCCGGCCGGGATCGGACCCGAGATCGCGGTGAAGGCCGCAGCGGATCCGGCGATCCGCGAAATCTGCGAGCCGGTGCTCTACGGACCGCACGACGGCGCCGCGCTGAGGGCGTTTCGTCCGGGCACGATCTCGGCGGAGGCGGGCCGGGCCGCGTACGACGCGATCGTCCAGGCGGCCTCGGACGCGCAGCGCGGACACATCGCCGCCATCGCAACCGCGCCCATCAATAAAGAAGCGTTCGCGCTGGCAGGATTGCCGTGGAAGGGGCACACGGATCTGCTCGCGCACCTCACCGGCGCGCCGCGCGTCGCGATGATGTTCGAGAGCGACAAGCTGCGCGTCGTGCTGGCGACGGTGCACGTGCCGCTCAAGGACGTCCCGCGACTGCTGACGCGCGAGCTGGTCGACTTCACGATCGAGCTGACCGCGCGCGAGCTGCCGCGATTCGTGCGCGGGCGCGCCCGGATGGCGGTCGCGGGCCTCAACCCGCACGCCGGAGAACACGGCGTCATCGGCGACGAGGATGAACGCGTGCTGCGTCCCGCGATCGAGGCCGGCCGTGCGCGCGGCATCGACGTGACGGGGCCGTGGCCGGCGGACACCGTGTTCGCGCGGGCCACCCGCGGCGAGTTCGACGCCGTCATCGCCTGTTACCACGACCAGGGGCTCATTCCGGTGAAGCTGCTCGCCTTCGGACAGGCCGTCAACGTCACCCTGGGGCTGCCGATCGTCCGGACGTCGGTGGACCATGGCACCGCGTTCGACATCGCGGGCAAGGGGACCGCGGACCCGTCCAGCCTCGTGCACGCGATCCAGCTGGCCGCACGGCTCGCGTCGGGGAGCCACGGATGAGGGCCGCGGAGCGCCACGGACCGAAAAGACTGGCCACGGATCTCACGGAAACACACGGATCCAAGGGGTCCCTTCCGTGTACTCCGTGTGATCCGTGGCCGACCAATCCGTGTGATCCGTGGCCAAGGAATCTGTGTGATCCGTGGCGGAGGACGCGCCGTGGCTAAGTCGGAGCGCGAGGCCGCGCAGAAAATCATCGCCGACAACCGCAAGGCCTTCCACGACTATCACATCGTCGACACGCTGGAAGCGGGGATCGCGCTCCTCGGGACGGAGGTCAAGTCGATCCGCGACGGGGGCGCGAACCTGCGCGACAGCTTCGCGCGCGTCGAGGACGGCGAGATCTGGGTCTACAACGTCCACATCAGCCCGTACCGGAACCGCGGCTACAGCGATCACGATCCGACGCGCCGGCGCAAGCTGCTGCTGCACCGCCACGAGATCCGCAAGCTGATTGGCAAGACCGTGGAGCGCGGCATGACGCTCGTGCCGGTGCGGATGTATTTCAAGAACGGCCGCGTCAAGGTCGCGATCAGCCTCGCGAAAGGCAAGAAAGCGCACGACAAGCGCGAGACGATCAAGCGGCGCGAAGCGGACCGCGAGACGCGCGCGGCGATCAAGGAGCGGCGAACCCGCCGCTGACGCACGCCGGCCGCGCGGGCGGCAGTGTGCTACATTGGGCCGTTTTTCACGGAGGCAGACCGATTCATGAAGGGCAATCGCGCGGTCATCACCGCGGTCGTCGTCGTCGTCGTGCTGATTGCGGGCTGGTGGCTGTTCCGCCGCGGCACCGCAGCGCGCATCGATCTGGTGGAGCAGTTCAACTCGGCGGAAAAGCAGCCGGCCGGCGCCCCCTTCAGCACCGGCGACGTCACGCTGGCGGGGGAGACGCACAAGAGCATCGCGACGGCGCCCAATAGCCGCGTGACCTGGCGCGTGCGCGTGCCCGAGGACGGCTGGCTCCACGTCTCGCTCGGTCTGAAGCCGGAGGCGTGGGACAAGGAAGGCAACGGCGTCTACTTCCTCGTGGGCGTCTCGGACGGCCGCGCGTTCGAGCAGTTGTTCACCGAGACGGTGAACCCGTTCAAGAACCCCGCCGACCGGCGCTGGATTCCGGTGTGGGTCGACCTCTCCGCGTACGCCGGCGAGGAGATGCAGATCATCTTCAACACGCGCGAGAGCGGCCCGAGCGAGGGGCCCGACGCGCGCAACGATTTGCCCGTGTGGGGCGCGCCGGAGATCGTCACGCGCTGAATGCAGATCCCTCTCCTCGATCTCCAGGGACAGTACCGCCCCCTGCGTGACGAGCTGCTTGCCGCGATCGCGCGCGTCTGCGACAGCCAGCGCTTCATCGGCGGTCCCGAAGTCGACGCGCTCGAGCGCGAGCTGGCCGCATACATCGGCGTGCGCCACGCGATCGGCGTCTCGTCGGGCACCGACGCGCTCCTCGTCGCGATGATGGCGCTCGGGATTGGTCCGGGTGACGACGTCGTCACGAGCACCTACTCTTTCTTCGCCACGGCCGGACAAATCCCGAGCGCCAT
>QHWR01000205.1:7025-18969 GCA_003223835.1 Acidobacteriota bacterium
TCGATGCGGCGGCGGCCGTCCGCGCGCTGACGCCGAAGACCCGCGCCGTCATTCCGGTTCATCTGTACGGGCTCTGCGCCGACATGGATTCGCTGCTGGAGGCGGCGCGCAGCCGCGGCGTCGCCGTGATCGAGGACGCCGCACAGGCGATCGGCGCGACGTATCACGGGCGTCAGGCCGGGACGATGGGCGCGCTCGGCTGCCTCTCGTTTTTTCCGAGCAAGAACCTCGGCGCGTTCGGCGACGCCGGGCTCGTGACGACCGACGACGACCGCCTGGCGGACCAGGTGCGGCTGCTGCGAAGCCACGGCGCCGAACAGAAGTACTTCCACAAGAGAGTCGGCGGCAACTTCCGGCTCGACGCGCTGCAGGCCGCGGTCCTGCGCGTGAAGCTGCCGCACCTTGCGCGGTGGACGGCCATGCGGCGCGCGAACGCGGATCGCTACGATCGTCTATTCCAGGACCGGCGATTCGCAGGCCGTGTGAGGACGCCCGCGCGCGCGCCGGGCCGCGAGCACATCTTCAATCAGTACGTCGTCCGCGTGCCCGAGCGTCGCCACCGAAGTGTATTACCCGGTCCCGTTTCACCTGCAGGAGTGCTTTGCGGCGCTCGGCCACCGCGCAGGGGATTTCCCTCACGCCGAGGCGGCCGCGAACGAAACACTCGCGCTCCCGGTGTACGGCGAGCTGACCGAGACGCAGCAGCACGCCGTCGTCAACGCGATCGCGGCGGCACTGTCCTGACGTATGCGTCTGCTCGTCTGTGGAGCGTCGGGGCAGCTGGGCGCGGCGATCGTGAAGATGTTCACGAATCGCGCGGATGTGGTGCCCATGACCCGCGCGGCGCTGGACATCGCCGACGCCGCCGCGGTGGGACGCGCCGTCGCCGACGCCAGCCCCGAGGCGATCGTCAATTGCGCGGCCTACAACGACGTGGACGGCGCCGAGGACGACGCGTCCACCGCCTTGTCGGCCAATGCGATCGGCGTGCTGACGCTCGCGCGCGCGGCCAGGTCGCGCGGCGCGACGTTCGTCCACTACAGCACGGACTTCGTGTTCGACGGCACGCTCGACCGGCCGTACACGGAAGACGACGAGCCGAAGCCGCAGAGCGTGTACGCGGCGTCGAAGCTGCTCGGCGAGTGGTTCGCGGCGGACGCGCCGTCGCATTACGTGCTGCGCGTCGAGAGCCTGTTCGGCGGGCCGCGCCGCCGGAGCACGGTGGACCGCATCGTCGATGCCGTCCGCGACGGCAAGCCCTCGCGCGTCTTCGTGGACCGCACCGTCAGCCCGAGCTACGTCGAGGACGTCGCCGGCGCGACGGCGCGTCTCCTCGCCCTGCGCCCGGCGTCCGGCGTCTACCACTGCGTCAATTCCGGATGGACGACGTGGTACGAGCTGGCGAAGAGGATCGTCGAGATTCTGGACCGTCCCGCGGAGCTGGTCCCCGTCCGCGTGGCCGACGTCCCACTCCGCGCGCGCCGTCCGCAGTATGCCGCGCTGTCCAATCGCAAGCTGCGCGACGCGGGGATCGAGATGCCGTCCTGGGAAGAAGCGCTCGCGCGTTACCTGACGTCGCCGTAGCGCTTCGCGCGAAGGCGGAAGCCCTGCGCTACGACGAGCGTCGTAGCGCAGCCCTTTTCAGGGCTGCTCGTGGCGGAAGCGATGATCGCTACGACAAGCGCTGGGCGACCGACTCCGCGACGCACCGCGCGATCGCCAGACACGACGTCAGCCCCGGTGAGTCGATGCCGGCGGCGTGGATCAACGCTGGCGCCTGCGCATCCGGGCGGATCAGGAAATCCTCGAACTCGCGCTCGGGCGGACACAGCTTCGCGCGGATGCCGCTCCCGCCGAGCCGCAGATCCTCCACGCGCGTGACGGACGGCAGCAGACGCCGCGTCGGCTCCACGAACGCTTCGAGCGGCTGCCGGTCGTTCTCGTAATCCGTCTTGCTCGCCTGATACCGGATCGTCGGCCCGATCAGGACGCCGCCGTCCATCGATCGAATCAGATGCACGCCGAGGCTGTGGCCCGGCGTGTGCGGCACCGGATAAATCAAACCCTGCACGAGATGTCGCAGCGACGGCGCCAGCTCGGCGTACTCCCCGCGTCCCGGATGGATCGTGAACGCCTCGCCCCCGAGCGCGTTCGACACCTCGTCGGCGAACAGCCCCGCGGCGTTGACGACGACCGTGGCGGCGATCCGCTCGCGCCCGGTCTCGATCTCGGCCGGCACGCGTGTCGCGTCGCCGCTGATGAACCGCGTCGACGGCAGGACCGCGACGTCGCGGTCCCGGCAGATATCGGCGAGCGCGCGCACGAGCGACTCGGCGGAGACGATGCCGGTCGACGGCGACCAGAGCGCCGCGTGCGCCGCCGCGTGCGGCTCGCGCTCGCGAACGAACGCTTCATCCACGAGCGACAGCTCCACGCCGTTCGCGCGCCCGCGCTGGAGAAGCGCCTCGAGCTGCGGCACCTCCGCGGCGCCGGCCGCGACGATCAGTTTTCCGCAGCGCCGGTGCGGCACGCCGTGGCGCGGGCAGAACTCGTACAGCCGATCGCGCCCCTCCACGCACAGCCGCGCCTTGAGCGATCCCTCCGGATAGTAGATGCCCGCGTGGATCACGCCGCTGTTGTGCGTGCTCGTCTCCATGCCGGGCCGCGGGTGCCGCTCGAGTACGCAGACGGCGCGTCCTGACCCGGCCACCTCCGCCGCGCACGCGAGTCCGACGACTCCTCCGCCGATCACGACGACGTCGACGTGCTCCATTACTCGTGACTGCGCCGGACCTGCGCGCGGACGAGCCGCCGCATCAGCGCGAGCCGCGCCCGCAGCGCGCCGCGGACCAGCGGCGCGAAGAAGCGGCCGACGGGCGTGGTGTGCTTGACGAACAGCCGGTACGCGCTGTCGTGAAACGCCTGCAGCGCGGCGTCGGAGGCGTGGCGGCTGCTCGCGCCGCCGATGTGAACGGTGCCCGGAACGGGCAGATAAACGGTGCGCCAGCCCGCCTGTTTCGCGCGACGGCAGAAGTCGGCGTCTTCCCAGTACAGAAAGAAACCCTCGTCGATGCCCCCGAGCTGGTCGAACGTGCCGCGGCGGATCATCATGCACGCGCCCGAGACCCAGTCCACCTCGATCGGTTCGCCGGGCGCCGTGCGCGCGTAAGGGAGATTGTGACGCGTGAGCGGGTTGCCAGGGAGGACGCGCGTCAGCCACGCGCTGCGCCCCGCGATCGCCGTCGTGAAGTCGGGGAAGCGCCGCGCCGACGCCTGCGTGGACCCGTCGGGATTCGAGATCGATGGTCCGACGATGCCGACTTCCGGGTGCGCGTCCATCCACGCCGCAAGGCGCGCCGGCAGTTCCGGCTCGACGAACGAATCAGGATTGACGAGGAGCAGGTACTCCGCGGCGGTCTCGCGCGCGCCGCGATTCACGCCGGCCGCGAACCCCGCGTTCGCCGGCTCGACGAGAATCCGCGCCCAGGGACACTCGCGGCGGATCGCCGCCACCTCCGCCGGATCGCTCTCATGATCGACGACGATGACGTCCACCGCCGCACCGTCGGCCGCGAGCGACGCGAGGCAGCGCCGCAGCTCCGGATAGGTCCGATACGTGATGATGAGGACCGCGACGCGGTGGAGTGGCTCAGACGAAACCACACCGAATTCTAATGCTGAATGCGGATTGCCGAATGCGGATTGCTGAAATGCTGATTGCTGAAATGCTGAATGGAATGCCGAAGGTGGAATGCCGGCTTTTGGCATTCAGCATTCGGCATTCAGCATTCCAGGTTCACTGGACGGTGACGCGAACGACTTGCTGGTTTTCGAACGTGCCGCTCACGGAGCTGTGCGCGAACGTGACGATGTCGTAGACGCCCGGCGTCAGCGCGCCGATGGCGAGATGATAGCCGCTCGTGGAGAACTGGCTGCCGAACGCCGCGCCCACGTCGGGCCTCGACATGCCGAGCTGGGCGACGCCGAGGAACACCGCGGGCGTCCCGGAGCCGGGGTTCGGATACGCCCACACGTGGACCGCGTCGACGCCGGTCGTCGTCGTCGCGCGCCGATCGAGCGCCCAGCCGTCGACGTTGAAGGGTGCGCTGATCGTGGTGTTCGTCCGCGGTGTGTCGATCGACATCAGGACCGCGGGCTGCACGTTGACCTGCACGACGCGCGCGCCCTCGAGGCCGCCCGTCACCGTGCTGCGCGACAGGACGACGACGTCGTAGATGCCGGCCGGCAATCCGGTCGCGGTCAGGTTGTATCCGGAATTCGTGTACCGCGTGCCGAACGCGGCGCCCAGATCGTCGCGGCGCGCGCCGTAGGCCGCGAAGCCGAGGTATGTCGGCAGCGCGCCCGACCCGGGCGACGGATACGCCCAGATCTGCACCTGATCGACGCCGGTGCCCGTCGTCGATCGCAGATCGATCGACCATCCGCCGACCCACAACGCGCCGGTAATCACCGAGTTCGGCGTCGGCGTATCGACCGCGAGCAGCGTGCCGACCACGGGCGGAGTCGCGGTCACGATGACCGGCGTCGAGCGCACGATCGAGAACGAGTTGCTGACCGTGCTGTGCCCGTATACCACGAGGTTATAGCTGCCCGGGGTCATGTTGACGATGGGCAGCGTGTAGCCCGAGTTCATGAACTGCGCGCCGACCGAGGCCGCGACGTCCGTACGGGCGCCGCCGTAGGACGCGACGCCCAGGAACACCGGCGACGAGGACGTCGAGGGATACGCGTAGATGTGCACCGCGTCCATCCCGGTGCCGGTCGGGGCGCCCAGATCCACCGCCCAGCCCGCGATCAGGAAGTCCGTCGGCAGCGTCGTCGACGGGCCGGGACGATCCACGAACAGGACCGGGTTGGGAATCGGGTTGGTGACCGACGTGAAGACTTCCGCCGAGTTGTCGCTGCGCGACGTGCTGTTGTAGGCCTGAACGACGAAGTAGTAGGTCGTGGTACCCGGCGTCCCCAACGGGACGCTCCAGGACGTGGTCTTGCCGACGTCCACCTCGGTCGCGTAGACGCCGCTCTGCGTCCCGTACCGCACCACATAGCCCAGGACGTCGGGCTCGGTGTTCGCGTCCCACTGCAGCGTGATGGTGGTGGCCGCGTCGGCCGCCATCGGCGCGAGCAGCAGACAGGCATAGAGAGCGGCGAGCAAGAGTCGTCGGGCCATGGGAGTCTGATAACGAAAACGGAGACACCTCATGGGGAGCAAGCCCAGTGCCTGCATCAGGTTGCGACGGACGAATGTGTGAGCGGCGGGTTTTACAAAGAGAAACAGCGCCTTCGCGCGTTGACAGACGCGAAGACGCTGTCGACCTCAGCTGCAGAATTGTGAGGACGATTGCAATTTTGTGCAGCTACGGGACGATGATCCGTGTGATCGTCGCGCCGCGGAACGTGCCATCCACCGTGGTGTGCGCAAACGCGACGACGTCATAGGTGCCCGCCGAGAGCGTTGCGGTGAGGGAGAACCCCGCGTTTGCGAACTGCGATCCGAACAGGCTTGTCGTCGCGGCGTTTGCCAGGCCGTAGGTCGCCACGCCGAGGAACAGCGGAGAGCTGCTGCCCGCTGGATACGCGTAAACGTGGACCGCATCGACGCCCGTGCCGCTCGACGCGGCTCGGTCGAGCGCCCAACCTTTAATAATGAAGGGAGCTGTGCTGCTCGGGACGATCGGATCGATCACGACGAACGTGGAGACGGTGACGCGAACGATGCGGTAGTCCCACGCTCCCGTGGCCGCGCTGTGCGCATAGGTCACCAGATCGTAGGTCGTGCCCGACGCCAGGCCCCACAGGAACAGGTTGTACCCGCAGTTCGCGTAGCGTGGGTCGCCAAAGGCGGCCGCGACGTCCGGACGCGGGACGTTGAGGTCGGCGGCGCCCATGAAGACGGGGTCCTGGCCGCTGCCCGGATTCGGGTATGCCCACACGTGGACCGCATCGATGCCCGACCCGCCCGTCGCCGCTCCGTCGATCGCCCAGCCGCCCAGCAGCAGATACGTCCCGACCTTCGCGCCCGGCACCGGCGTGTCGATCGTCATGAAGCCCTTGAGCGTCACGCGCACGGTAGGCCCTGACGTCGTCGTGCCGCCAAGCGTGCTGTGTTCCTTCACCGTGATGTCGTACGTGCCGGGCCACAGGCCGCCGACGGTGAATGAATAGCCCGAGTTCGTGAACTGCGCACCGTGGAAGGCGTCGGCGACGTCGGGACGCGCGAAGCCGAGCGTCGCGGTGCCGAGCAGGAGCGGGGAGCCGCCCACAGGCGTCGCAAAGACCGACACTGAATCGATGCCCGTCCCCGACACGGAGGATCTATCGATCGCCCAACCGGCGACGGTGAAGTTCGGCAGGACGGCGCCCGAGCGCGGCGTGTCGAGCGACATCATCGGCTGCGACGGGGGCGGCCCGATCGCGGTTCCCGCCACCAGCTGCACCATTCCGGTCGAGAGGCTGTACGCACTCGACATGAGCCACTCCGGGCGATCGGCGTTCGCGCTGATGCGCGGGTAAAAGTTCCCGCTGGCGGATACCGGTGTGGAGGTCACGCGGAAGCCGTTGTCGACGGGGTTCCCGTCGGATTTGATCTCGACGCCGCCGTCCTCCCAGTCGCTGGAGTGCGACACCATGAAGAAGGTGTCGCTGCGCGCGTTGTACGCCACGCTGAGCGCGTCGTACGCGAACCATCGGGTGGAGAGAACGATCACGGGTCCCGGCAGGGTGCCGTCCGGCTTGACGACGCGTCCGAGCGAGGCGCCCGAATACCATGCGCTGAGATAGCTCTTCGCGGCCGTGTTGTAGGCGGTGTCCGTGATGAATGTGCCGCTCGAGGCGTAGATTGGAATCGGTGAGGCATCGAGCAAGGTGCCGGTCGCGGCATCCACGCGGCGCCCTCGGACGAATGCGCCGGCCGCACCCCATCCGGCGTACGTAATCAGGAACTGATTGTCGTCAGGATCGTACGCGACTGAGGGATCGCGTTCTCCTTCTCCGGCGACAAGCTTCGGAATGGCGACCTGGTCGATCGCCAGCCCCTGCAGGTTCAACCGATATGCAGTCAGGTTGCTGTACGCAACCCTGGTATAGGCCATCAGAAAGAGTTTGCTCGCACTCGAATAGGCAATCGCGTTGCCCTGCTCGCCATTCGCCCAGGCGGCCGGGGACCCGAGGTTGGCGCCGACGATGTTGTCGGCCCCGAAGGCACCACTGTGGGTGAAACTCACCAGGCGCGTCTTCACGAACGGGATTCCCGAGACCGCATCGCTCTCGGTCCACGTCACGACGAAGGCGCCGGCGCCGCCGTCGGCGTCGGGGCTGAACGCCGCACGCGGGAACGCTCCCCAGTTGGCCGTCGCCACCTGGATCGCGAACTGTACGGCGCCATTCGGGGCGGCGATGGGGACGCCGTCGCTGCCGACGAAGCGCCCGTAGACCACGCCGTGCGCCGCGACGACGAGATACACCTTGTTGATCGAGTCGTAGGCGGTGGCGTTGCCGCGCAGGAGAGGGTTGCCGGCGAGCGCGGGGTTGGTGTTGCCAGACCGCACGGCGTTCGCCTGGGCGGCGCTCGCGCAGAACGTGAGCACGGCCGCCGCCCACGCGAACGTGTTGAAACGCGGTTTATTCATAGACGGAACCCAACTGGGATCTATCGGCAGGGGAGCGAAGCGCCAATAGAGTAGCCGCAGCCGCGCGGCTTTTCAATAGATCTTTCGGTCGATCTCCGATCAGCGCGACCCCTTGGCGGCCGCCAGCACGGCCTGCGCGGCGTAGAGGCGGGTCCATGGATCGGCGTCGCGCAACATCCTCCGCAGCAGACCGACATCTGCAACGCCCGAGCCATTGGCCGCGATCTGCGCGAGCGTCTTCGCGGTCTCCGTCCGGATCACAGGATTGGGATCGGCGAGCGCGTCGGTCAGCGTGCGGCGGACGGCATCCGGGTCGATCGCGGCCAGCAGCCTGGCGGCGCGGAGCCGGGTGAGGCCGTTCGGGTCGGTCAAGAGCGGCGTAATGGCCGGGACCCATGGGCCGTTCTGTCCGTCCCAGACTTCGGCGGCCATGAGGCGGATGTCGGGGACGGCGCTGTCGAGCATTTCCCTGACCGCCTGCTGCCCCTGTTGATTGCCCAGTCGCGCCAGCGCCACGGTGGCGGAAAACCGGACGAACGGATCCGGGTCACGGATCAGTTCGACCAGCGCGGCTTCGGCGTCATGCGCGCTCAGCCGTCCGAGCGAGGCGGCCGCTGCGGCGCGAGTTGGCCCTGCCGGCGCCTTGAGCAGCGGCATCAGTATCGGGACCGCGGCCGCACCGGCATCGACGAGCGCGGTCGCCAGCGCCGTCTTGTCCGGCGGCATCGCCGCGGTCGCGGCCGCGCGCAGCCGCTCGAGCGCGGCGGCGTCCCCGCCACGCGCCGCGGCCGCATCCGCCGCAAAGCCGCCGCCGGCGGGCGCGCTTCTCCCGTTTGCCGCCGCGATCCGCTGCTCCGCGTCGCGCTTCAAATCGGGATCCGGCGAAGACGAAGACGCGAGCTGCCGCAAAACGCCTTCCGCGATCGACGCGAGCAGCCCGAGATCTTCCGGTCCGCGCGCGCCGAGCCATCGCTCGTACGTGTCGAGCGCATCGCCGGGCGCGGTGGCCGACTGCGCGTCGATCTTCAACTGCAGCGCGCGGTGATCCCACGGCCGCCGCGCGAGCACGTCGTTCGCCGCGCGGATTGCCGCGTCCGTCCGGCCGCCCGCGAGCGCCGACCAGCCGTTTGAAATGGTGATCAGATCGGACGGCGTGTCCGCGCGCACGGTCCGATCGCGGACCTGAGCCGAGACGAGCGTGAACGACAGCGCGGATACCACAACGGCAGAGAAGAGAGCGCGGGTCATTGTGGTAACCTTAACATTCACTCGACGCATGACCAAGCGCGCGCTCATCACGGGCATTACGGGGCAGGACGGGTCGTACCTCGCCGAGCTGCTTCTCGAGAAGGGCTACGAAGTACACGGCATCGTCCGCCGCGCCATCGCATCCACGTCCATCCGGCGGACCTGCTCGATCAGCTCTCGCTGATCCGCGTGATCGACGAAACCCGTCCGCACGAGCTGTACAACCTCGCGGCGATGTCGTTCGTACCCGCGTCGTGGGATCAGCCGATGCTCACGGGCGAGTTCAATTCGCAGGGGGTGACGCGCGCGCTCGAAGCGGTGCGCCACGTCGATCCGGCAATCCGGTTCTACCAGGCGTCATCGAGCGAGATGTTCGGGAAGGTGCGCGAGGTGCCGCAGACCGAGCAGACGCCGTTTTATCCGCGAAGCCCGTACGGCGTGTCGAAGGTCTTCGCGCACTACATCACGGTGAACTACCGCGAGAGCTACAACCTGTTCGCGGTCTCGGGCATCCTCTTCAATCACGAGTCGCCGCGGCGCGGGCTGGAGTTCGTCACGCGGAAGGTGACCGACGGGGCCGCGCGGATCAAGCTCGGGCTCGCCGACTCGCTCTCGCTCGGCAACCTCGACGCCCATCGCGACTGGGGTTTTGCCGGCGACTACGTCCGCGCGATGTGGCTGATGCTCCAGCAGGACCAGGCCGAGGACTTCGTGATCGCGACGGGGGAGAGCCGCTCCGTCCGCGAGCTGGTCGAAGTCGCGTTCCACCACGCGGGGCTCGACTGGCGCAAGCACGTTCGCACCGATCCCAAGCTCCTCCGGCCGGCGGAAGTCGATCATCTGATCGGCGACGCCTCGAGGGCGCGCCGCGTGCTCGGCTGGCAGCCGACCATCACGTTCGACGGGCTGGTGGAGATGATGGTGAAGGAAGATCTTCGCCGTCTGCAGGCCGCTCCCGCTCCGATTCGCGGCTGACGCCCGTCGTAGCGCAGCCCTTTCATTTCAGGGCTGCTCGTGATCACGAGCAGGGCTGAAGCCCTGCGCTACGAACGCAGGTGGAAGCCCTGCGCGACGAACCGCCGTTCGTCGCGCAGGGCCCAGGTGATCACTGCTTCACGATCCGCAAGACCGCCAGGTTGTCGAACGAATTCGTGGCCGTGCTGTGCGCGAACACCGCGATGTCCCACACCCCGGTCGGCAGGTTCACCACGTTCAGCACGTAGCCCGAGTTCTGGTAGCGCGTCCCCAGGATCGCCCCCACGTCGGGGCGGCTCTGCCCGTAGGTCGCGACGCCGAGGAAGATGGGCGCCTCGCCCGAGCCCGGGCTGTGATACGCCCAGATGTGGACGGCGTCGACCCCCGTGCCGCTCGCCGCCGATCGATCGACCGCCCATCCCGCGATGCCGAACACCGAGGCCGTGACGGTCGATTCCGCCACCGGCACGTCGATCGACATCATCTTGGTGGTGTTGATCGTGATGTTCGCGGTCGCGGGCGTGCCGAAGTCACCCGTCACCGTGCTGCGCGCATACACGGCGAGCGTGTAGCTGCCGCTGCCGAGCCCGGCGATCGTGAAGTGATAGCCGCTGCTCGCGAAGTCGGAGCTGCCGAACGCGGCCGCGACGTCGTTTCTCGTCCAGCCGTAGCTCGCGTGTCCCATGAACATCGGCGCGCCTCCCGCCGGGATCACGTACACGTCAATCGCGTTGACGCCCGAGCCGGACGCTCTCGCGCGGTCGATCGCCCACCCGGTGATCTGGAACGCCGACGTCACCGTCGAGTTGTTCGACGGCACGTCGAGCGAGACCATCAGATCGTTCGTCGCGGTGAGATCGCGCGTCGCCGACGTCGTGAACACGCCGGTCGACGAGTTGTGCGCGAACGCGACGAACCGGTACAGCGCGGGTTTGAGTCCCGCGACCCTGGCGGTGAACCCCGAATTGTTGAACCGCGACGATCCGAACGCGGAGCCGACGTCCGGCCGCGACGTCCCGTAGGTCGCCACGCCGACGAACACCGGCGGCTCACCGGATCCCGGATTCGGATACGCGTAGACGTGCACCGCGTCCACGCCGGTCGTCGAGTACCCCGGCCTCGCGTCGAGCGCCCAGCCGGAGATGTTGAATGGCTGTTTGAGCGTGACGCCGGCAGCAGGCCCGTCGATCGTGATCCTCGTCTGCGTGACGACGACGTTGATCGTCACCGGGACGAACATCTCGAGGTGTTTGCTCGTGGACGTCACGGTCACGGTGCCGGTGTAGTTGCCGGGCGCGAGGCCGTTCGGCGTCACCGTCACGCTGATGGTTGCGGGCACGGACGAATCGGTCATGCCGTTCGCCGGGCCCGCCTTCAACCAGGGTTGATTCGTCGACGTGACCCACGTGACGCCGATGACGCTGGGGTTCGTCATCTGGAACGACCCCGTGTTCGACCCGTTGTCGTTGGCCACCACGGTCAGGGCGCCCGTGTTCATGCGCATCGCCGGCGAGATGGTGAAGTAGACCGACCCCGCGGCGGAGTTGGCGGAGGGAACGCTCGCGATGATGTCGCGCGCGCCCTCGCCGGTGACCTCGAAGATCGCCGTGGACCCGATCGCGCCGACCGTCGCATCGCCGATGATCTTGCGATCGACGTTGCTCGCGTCGGCAAAGTCCACCAGGCGCTGGCTGGCGCCGGGCACGCCGTACGCCGTGCGGTCCTGGCGGCCGTAAAAGATGTCCAGCTCGCCGGCGCCGCCGCCGCTCCCCGGACCCATCAGCACGAGGTCCGCCGGGATGTCGCGGTTGATGTCCCCAGCGGAGATCTGCGTGCCGAGCTTCAGGCCGGCGGTTGCGCCCCAAAAAATCACGTCCGCCTGGGCGAGATTGCGCGACGCGAGTCCGGCGCCGCCCCAGAGGACGTACGCGCCGCCCGAGTCCGTGCGCGTGCCGTCCGGTCCGTCCAGCCCCGGCGCGCCGATGACGATGTCGCGGATGCCGTCGTGGTCGATGTCGGAGAGCCGAATGCTGGTGCCGGCGCGATCGCCCACGTGCGCGCCGCCGAAGCCC
>QHWR01000205.1:18992-20903 GCA_003223835.1 Acidobacteriota bacterium
GCCGACGAGGAGATCCGCGATGCCGTCGCCGGTGACGTCTCCCGCGGCGAGCACCTCGCCGAGGCCGACGCCGCCGACCGTCAGTTCCGCCGGCTTCGCGGTGAGGTCGCGGAGGCCGCTGAGGGTCGGGCCGCCGTTGATGATGTAGAAGCGATCGTTGCCGGGCGCGCCGATGATGATTTCGCGGTAGCCGTCGTTGTTGAGATCCGCCGTCGCGAGCGCGGTTCCCAGCCGGTCGCCGGGATTGCCGAGGATCGTGTACACCGCGTCGCTCGTCGTCTTCGAATCGAAGTTGGCGAAGCCGCCCGCGAAGACGTACACCGCGCCGCGGCCCCCGAGCGCGCCGGGCGCGGCGACGATCAGGTTGCGCGTCAGGCTGCCCTCGGGCGTGATCACGTTGCCGGCCGCCGTGGCCGCGCCGAAGAGATCGCCGGCCGCCGCCCCGGTCAGGATCGCGTCCGCGCTGGAGAGGTTCAGGTCTCCGCTCCGGACGGGCCCGCCGAAGACGATGTACACCTTTCCGACGACCGACGCGTTGCCCGGCGCGCCGATGATCAGATCGGATCGATTGTCCCCCCCGCTCACCGCGCCGAGATCCAGATACAGCCCCGCATTGGACCCGGTCGCGGTGCCGTGCCATATCTGTTCGGCGTTGCCGCCGGTGAGGTTGATGGTCTGCGCAAGCGCCGCCGTGTAACTCAGCAGCAGGATCGCGCCCAGCATCGTTGTCCTGTGAACCCACGTTCTCATAATGTTCCTCAGCCCTCCCGTCCGCGCTTCGGTTGAGCAAGGGGAGTGCCCAGCCGTAATGGGAGAAAAAGCGCGCGGGCCGGATCATTTGGGCAGCGGAGTGCCCACACACGCGGCCGAGGTGAGTAACGGAACAGCCCGATCTGGGAACGCGGGCGGACAGCCCGAGCGTTGGAACGTCGGCGCTGTCGATGGCTCAGCTGGAGATGAATGCTGCGGTCGATGCCAAAGGCCAAAGGCCAAATGCCAAAGGCCAAATGCCAAAAGCATATGGTGCGTCGCAGAGGGGTCAGGGGATCGTCACGTCTACGGTACGGACGATGGCGAACGTGCCGCTGATGCTGCTGTGCGCGAAGACCGCGAGCCGGTACGTGCGCCCCGGCGTCAGCCCCGCGATGCTGATGTTGTAGCCGCAGCTCGTGAAATGCGTGCCGAAGATGCCGCCGACGTCGGAACGCGCCGCGCCGTACGCGGCGGCGCCGACGAACGACGGCGTGCCGCCCAGATCCGGATACGCCCACACGTGAATCGCGTCCACGCCGGTCCCCGACAGCGCTCCGCGATCGATCGCCCATCCCCCGAGGTTGAACGGCTGCGCGTGCGATGACGCATTCGCGGGCGCGTCGATGCTCAACATCGGCCCGCTGATCGTCAACGACACGGTGCGCGCGATCCACGCGTGCGACACGGCGCTGCGCGTGTAGACGACGAACAAGTACGGGCCGGGCGCGAGGCTCGAGACGTTGAGCGCGTACGCGCTGCTCGTGAACTGCGAGCCGAACGCCGCGCCGACATCGGGTCGTGCCGCGCCGTAGCCCGCGACCCCGACGAAAATCGGCGCGCCGCCGGTCGCCGGGTACGCGTACACGTGCACCGCATCCACGCCCGGACCCGACATCGCCGCGCGATCGATCGCCCAGCCGCCGATCGCGAACGGCTCCGTCACGACGCTGTCCGGCGCCGGCACGTCGATCGACATCAGCGGATCGTCGAGGACCGTTACCCCGGACGCGATGACCGAGAGCTGGTAGGAGCTGTTGAACGTGTTGTGCGACGACGCGGTGAAGCTGTAGGTGCCGGCCGGGAGCCCGCGCACGATCATCGTCCAGCCGGAACTCGTGAACTGCGCCGCGCCGAACACGGCGGCCACGTCGGCCCGCG
>QHWR01000205.1:20909-22618 GCA_003223835.1 Acidobacteriota bacterium
CGCCGGCCGGCGTCGCGGTCAGGCTGACGACGTCGACGCCGTTGGCCGTGCCGGGCGGCGCCGACAGGTTGACCGCCCATCCCCCGATCGCGAACGGCTGCGTGTACCTGGATCCCGTTGGCGGCGCGTCGATCGACATGAAGTCCACGGGCATCGCGGCGACCGCCGCGCCGACGTCGATGCGCGGTTTGGTGTAGCCGCCGACGTGACCCGCCGGAAACGGACGCGCATCGGTGACGGACGCCCCCGTCGAGGCAAACGTGCCCAGGATCTCGGCGACCGACGCCGTCGGCTTGCGCTGGCGCATCAGCGCCCAGGCGCCCGCGACGTGCGGCGCCGCCATCGACGTTCCCGCGTAATTCGCCCAGCCGCCCGGGACCGACGAATTGATGTATCGCCCGGGCGCCAGCAGGTTCACGAACGACGCGACGTTGCTGAACGACGACACCTGGTCCGCCACCGTCCCGCCGCTCCCGTCGTCCACCGAGCCGACGCTGATGGCCGACGAGATGCAGCCGGGAAAGCTGACTTCGTCCGTGAAGCCGCTGTTCCCCGCGGCGATGACCGTCGCGATCCCGACGGACCGGAGCTGATCGATCGCGGCCTTCTCGGCGCCGCCGTCCGCGACCTCGCACGCGGCCTGGCTCTGAAAGCTGTCGCCGCCGATGCTCATGTTCACCGACGAGATGTTGTAGGTGTTGCGAAGCTCGTAGACGCGATTGAGCGCCGCGACCTCGTCCGAATAGTACGAAAGCGCGCACGGCGACGTGCCGCAGGTCAAGCCGGTGAAGACCTGGATCGCGATGATGTTCGCGTTCTTCGCGACGCCGTTGATGCCGAACGGGCTGCCCGCGTAATCGCGGCCGGCCGCGATGCCGGCGACGTTCGTGCCGTGCGCGCAGTCGTTGTACGGCGTCGCATACGAGCAGCTCACGCCCGAGCCCGCGGCCGTGGAGTTCGCGGCGAGACCGGGACAGAAACTCGTGCCCCCGCCGGCGCCGTTGGCGTTCGAGTAGCACGCCTCGGAGACGATCCGGCCGTTCAGGAACGGGTGCGTCTTCTGCACGCCCGTGTCGAGGACGGCGACGGTCCAGCCGCTGCCCGTGTACCCGGCGCTCCACACGGCGGGGACGTCGATCAACGGGACGCTCTCGGCGAGCGCGACCGGAATCGCCTTGTCCTCGGCGATCGACGCAACGTCGGGGGAGGCCGCGAGCTGGTGAAGCGCGGACTGATCGACGTAGGCGGCGAAGTACGGCAGCGTCTCGAACCGGCGGACGCCGAACACCGGCAGCCCGCCCAGCTGCGCGAGGACGCGGTCCTGCGCGCCCGCGATGCCGGCGCGCTGCGCGCCCGCCGCCGCCCGCGAGAGATGTCCTTCCGGCACGAATCCGTCCCCCGCGCGCACGCCGACGATGACGCGAACGCCCCCCTGCGACTGCGATTTCGCGAGCAGGCCCGGCGGAATCCGCGGCGGCTGCTGCGCGCGCACCGCTGGTTGCATCGACACGAACGCCGCCACCAGGATCGCCGCGCCCAGCGCGGGGACCAGACGGACCATGAAGGCCTCCGGAAAAGGGCTGAATTGGGGGGAGGGAGCCGCTCAATGATACCGCGAAAGGCCGGGGTGCCGAGCTGAGCCGCGAAAAACGTTACGGCTCAGATCGGATGGTCGATGGTGGATGACGGTGCGAATGCCAAATGCTAAA
>QHWR01000206.1:0-6818 GCA_003223835.1 Acidobacteriota bacterium
CCGGCATGTCGAGTGGAACGACTTCGTACCCGGATCCGATGGCGCGAAACGTGGCCGTCGCGCGCGCGATGTCCGCGGGCGACAACGACGGCGGCTGAAACGCGCTCAGGTTCAGCGCCATCGCCATGTACTCGCCGGCGTCCCCGACGCGCTGCACGCGCGACCCCGCGATCAGCGCCGCCAGCAGCAGCGCGTAGCCGACAACCACGACGCCCGGCCGTTTCAACATTCAGCATTCAGCATTCGACATTCAGCATTCTTCACCACCCCACCGCCATGCCGTCCTTGCGTGGATCGGATCCGGCCATCAGGAGGCCGGAGCGCGGATCGATCAGGATCCCCTGGAAGCCGCCGAACACGCCGACGCTGTCGATCACCTGATGACCCCGTTCGATCAACGCGAACCGCGCGGCCGGCGAGATCGCCGATTCGAGCGCCAGGCCCGCGGGGCTGTGGCGGAACCTCGCGGCTTCGCCCGCTTCCTGGATGTTCATGCCGAAGTCGATCAGGTTCAGCAGCACCTGCACGTGCCCCTGCGCCTGCATGTCGCCGCCCATGACGCCGAACGACAGCCACGGGCGTCCGTCCTTCATCACCATCGCCGGCACCAGCGTGTGGAACGGCCGCTTGCCCGGCGCCAGCTGGTTGGGATGTCCGGGCGTCAACGTAAAGAGGCTGCCGCGATTCTGCAGGACGATCCCCGTGTCTCCGGCGACGATGCCCGAGCCGAAGGCTTCGTAGATCGATTGGATGAGCGAGACCACGTTGCCCTGCGAGTCGGCGGCGGTCAGATAGATCGTGTCCCCCTTCGCTTGCGGATGGTCGCCGCGTTCCGGGGCCGCGCTGCCGCCGAGGCGAAACGGGGCGTAGTCCTTCGCCGCGTGGTCCGTGTCGATTTCGTGGCGGCGCGACGCCGCGTACTCCTTCGACAGCATCCGATCGAGCGCGGCCTTCGGCATCGACGCGAGGTCGCCGATCCACGCGTCGCGGTCGGCGAACGCCAGCCGTTTCGCTTCGACCAGGAGATGGAGATAGGCCGCGCTGTTGTGGCCGAGCGCCTTGACGTCGTACCCCTCGAGGATGTTCAGGATTTCGAGCGCCGTCACCCCCTGCGTGTTCGGCGGCATCTCCAGCACCTGGTACCCGCGGTACGTCGTCGAGATCGGCTCGACCCAGTCCGGATGGTTGGCGGCGAGATCGTCCGCCGTGACGAGACCGCCGCGCCGCTGCAGGTCGTCCGCGATCGCGCGACCGATCGGGCCGCGGTAAAACGCGTCGCGGCCGCCGCGCGCGATCTGTTCGAGCGTCGCGGCCAGCGCGGGATTCTTGAAGATGTCGCCGGGCGCGGGAGGTTTCCCGCCCGGCAGAAAGACTTTCGCCGCGTTCGGGTCGCGCGCCAGCACCTCCGCCTGGTCGCGCCACTGCCAGGCGATGATCTCGGGGACGCCATAGCCGTCGCGCGCGTAGCGGACCGCGGGCTCGATCGCCTGCGCCAGCGTGATCGTGCCGTACTTCGTCAGCAGCGCGTTCCAGCCGTCCACGACGCCGGGGACGCTCACCGACAACTCGCCGCGGTAGGGGATTTGGTCGAGATGACGGCGGCGGAATTCGTCGAGCGTCGCCGCCGCCGGGGCGCGGCCGCTCGCGTTGAGGCCGTGCACGCTCTTCGTCCGCGCGTCGTACACGATTGCGAACAGGTCGCCGCCGACGCCGTTCATCGTCGGCTCGACGACCGAGAGCACCGCGGCGGCGGTGATCGCCGCGTCGATCGCGTTGCCGCCCGACTGCAGCACCTGCAGTCCCGCGGCGCTCGCCAGCGGCTGACTCGTGGCGATCGCGCCGTTTCGGGCGAGCACGACGGACCGCGTCGCTCGCGGGTTCGGCGCGGGACGATCGCCGGGAAGCTGCTGAGCGAGAGTCATCGCCGCAAATACGCCCGTCGCTGCTGCCGCCATGCGCATGAGATCACCTTGCGGGCGATTCTACCGTGTGCCGCGGGCTGGGTGATCGCGTGCTGCGGGCTGGGTGCTGAGAGGGCGTGCCGGGGACGACGCGTGCTGCGGGCTGGGTGCTGAGGCATGGTGCTGGGCGCCCCGCACGCGCTCTCAGCACCCAGCCCCCGGCACCGGTATACTGACCGCATGATCCGCGACCGGGTCGCGCGGCTCGTGAGCGCACTGCCGCAGGCGCCGGAGTACGCGACGCAGGGAGCGACGCTCTTCGTCGACCTCGAGCGCCGCCAGGTGCAGCGCGGCTTCACGCCCATGCGCGTCGTGCGCGCGCTGCTCGCCGGGCGCGGCGCGAACATGTTCTACCTGCACCGGCTGCTCGACGAGTCGCTCCATCCGCTCCATCCGGACGTCCCGCTGATCTTCGGCTCCGGCGTGCTCACCGGCATCGTGCCGAGCGCGGCGCGCGGCAACGCGACGTCGTGGTCGCCGGAATCAGGCGTGATCCTGGACTCGAACGCCGGCGACTATTTCCCCTCGTTCATCCGCATGAACGGGATCGATCATCTCGTCCTCTACGGATGCGCCGCGGCGTGGACGCTGCTCCACGTTCATGAAGGACAGGTCGCCTTTCTCGACGCGGCGCCGTACGTCGGGCTCGACAACATCGAGTTGCGCGAGCGGATCCCGCAGGACTTCGGCGGCGCATGGACGCGCGATCTCGCGATGGTCAACATCACGCGCGCCGGCGAGAACCTCGTGCTGACGAGCGCGATCATGGCGGGCCCCAAGGCGTGCTACGCGCGCGGCGGTCCGGGCGCGAAGATGGGTTCGCTGAAGCTGAAGGCCATCGTCGTGCAGGGACAGACGCGCGATTTCGAGACCGCGCAGCCGTACAAAGGATACAACCGCACGATCGCGCAGAAACTGCTCGACACCTCCGTCGTCAAGCACGCGCTGAAGACGACGGGGACGCCGTTTCTGTACAAGCCGAGCCGCCTCCTCGGCGCGATGGGCACGAAGAACAATCAGGAGACGACCTGGACCGATCGGCTCGACGCGGATCACATCACGCCCTATCGTCCGGGCATGGCCGGATGCTTCAGGTGCCCGGTGAACTGCCGGCCGCTGAACGAGCTGAATCAGGACGCGTCCGACAGGTACGGCCGCGGCGACGGCCCCGAGTACGTCACGCTCGGCAAGTTCGGACCGAACATCGGCGTCGATCGGATCGAATCCGTGATCCGGCTGAACAACATCTGCAACGATCTCGGACTCGACACGGCGTCGACCGGATCGGCGATCGCGTGGGCGATGGAGCTGTTCCAGCGGCGCGTGATCACGCGGAAAGAGACCGGCGGCCTCGAGCTGTCGTGGGGAGCCGCCGACGTCGCCGAGCGGTTGCTCTTCATGCTGTCGCGACGGCAAGGGTTCGGCAACGTGCTCGCGGACAGCACCCGCGCGGTGGAGAAGGGACATTACCCGCGCGAGGCGCTCAACTACCGGATGGCCGTCAAGGGACTGATGCAGAGCGATCCGCACGACGCCCGCATCCTCAAAGCCTTTGCGTTGGGAATGGCCGTCGCCACGCGCGGCATGGATCACCTCCGCAACCGCGTGACGCTCGAGATCAACTCACGAATCAATGATGACCCCGCGTTCAAGGCCAGGCTGTATGGCGGGCCGGTCAGCGCCGCGCCCAACAGCTACGAGGACAAGGAGCGCGCCGTCCGCGTCTGTGAGAACGTCTACGGCGTCGGCGATGCCGTCGGCATGTGCCGCTTCACGACGAAGCTCTTCAACAGCCCGTCGCTGCCGGGGCTGGAGGAGTTTTCGAATCAGATCGCGAACGTGACCGGCCTCGAGCTCTCCGCCGGGCAGCTGGACGCGATCGGCCTGAACATCACGGGCGTCGAGCGGCTGATCAACGCGCGCCTCGGCGTCGGCCGCGCCGACGACACGTTGCCCGATCGCTGGTTCAACGAAGCGATCGAAGTCGGCGCGTACAAAGGGGAGAAGATCGACCGCGCCGAATTCGACGGCATGCTGACCCGTTTCTACGAGATCTCCAACCTGGACCCGAATGGCGTGCCGGTGCCTGAATGGAGGAGCGAGCTGGAAGCGATGCTGGGGCCATGATTCTCGTCCGCCTTCCCTCCACGCTTCGCGTCGGCGCATCCGATACCCTCACCGTCAATGAGCCCGTGACGACGGTCGCGGCGCTCATCGACGTGCTCGATCGCCGGATTCCCGGTTTCCGCGAGCAGCTCGACGACTCCGTGTTCAACTTTGCCGTGAACGACGAGATGTTGCTGTATCATGCGCGGGACCGCCGGCTCGCGGACGGTGACACTGTCGAAATCATTCCAACCATCTCGGGCGGTTGAGACCATCGGCGACGATGTGCGCGCCGCCGCGCCGCCGCCGCCGCTCGTTCGTCCCCTCGAACGGGCCGGCATCGCGATTGTCGTCATCCTGAACGCGGCGTACTACTGCGCGGCGGCACGCCAGGTCACCGCTCCAGGATTTCCCCTCGACGACTCGTGGATCCATCTTCAGTTCGCGAGACACCTGGCATCCGGTTACGGCTTCTCCTTCAATCCCGGGATTTCCAGCTCAGGATCCACCGCGCCGCTGTGGACGTTCATGCTCGTCGTGCCGACGCTCCTGCACGTCAACATCATGGCGGCCGCCAAGGTGCTCGGCACCGCGCTGACGATCGTGACGGCGATCGCGGCGGCCGATCTCGTCGGGCTCCTGACGCTGTCGCGCGTCGGAGCGGTGGTCGCGGGGCTGGCGGTGGCGCTCAGCCCGCGGCTCGCGTGGGCGAGCGTCTCCGGGATGGAGGTGTCGCTCTACTGTGCCCTGACCGCCGTCGCGCTGCTCCAGTATGTGAAGGCGCTCAGGACTCCACGTGCGAGCGGCGTGGCGTGGGCGGTGCTCACCGCGCTGATCGGGACGGCGCGTCCGGAATCGTTCGTGTTCTTTCCCGTGCTCCTCGCGCACTGGGTGTGGCGGCGCGGCGGCCGATCCTGGCGTCACGCGACGGAACTCGCGTGGCGACCGCTCGCCGGCGCCTGTGCCGTATCTCTGGCGTACGTCGCGTTCAACTACTACACGGGCGGTCATCCGCTGCCGAACACGTTCTACGCCAAGAGCGCGGACCACGGGTTGTTTGCCGCGCTCGGTCGACTCGACTGGGAAGGCGTCTGGATCGCGCTGAACGACGCGCCGCAATTCGTTGACGTGCTCCTCCGATGGAGTTACGACCAGGCGCCGCTGCTGACGCTCGGTGTGCTCGTCGGCGCGCTCAGCTATCTCGGAGCCTTTCCGGCCAGCCGCACCGGCGCGAGCGATGGCGCCGGCATCGTCCTTATTTACCTGCTCGCGCCGGCGGTGCGCGGCGTGCTCGTGCCGGAGCCGATTCTGCTGCTCCATGACGGCCGCTACGTCGTACACCTGCTGGTCCTGTATTTCCTGATGGCGGCCGGCGGCATCGCATGGCTGTGGACGCAGGCCGGCGCCAGGCGATGGCTCGTCAGCGCGCTGGCGGTGCTCGCGATCGCGCAGCTCGTGCTCGAGGACAGCCGCTACGCGCGGACGTACGCCGCGCAGGTCAAGAACATCAACGACCTGCAGGTGGTGACGAGCGAGTGGATTCGGCAGCACACGTCGAGCGACGCGCGCATCGCCACGAACGACATCGGCGCGATCGCGTACCTGACGGGACGGCCCGTCATCGACACGCAGGGGCTCGTGACGCCGGCGATCATTCCGTATCGCCGAACCGCTCGCACGGCCGCGTACCTCGTCGAGGCGAAGCCGGACCTGGTCATCATTTTTCCCGAGTGGTATCCCGAGCTTCGCGGGCGCCGGGACATCCTCGACGAGATCGCCCACGTGACGGCGCGTCCCGTCGTGATCGCGTACGGCCCCACGCTGGTGATCTACCGGACGCCGTGGACCAGGCCCGACCACGTGTACGGCGTGCAGCCGCTTGCGCGCGTCGCGCAGGCTCGTTGATGGACGACGAGCGCGTGCGTGCGCGGCTGTCCTGGCTCGTCCTGCTTCCCGTTGCGGCGGCGGCCGGCGGACTCGTCGCCCTGCACGCGTCGGCGCCGCTGTATCTCTTCCACCAGGGCTTTCCGCTGGACGATTCGTGGATCCACGCGGTGTACGCGCGCGAGTGGGCGCGGAGCGGACTGCTCGCGTACAACCCCGGCGTGCCGGCCACGGGCGAGACGTCGCCGCTGTGGGCGCTGCTGCTCGGCGTCGTGCACAAGTTCGCCTTTGGCGCGTCGCCCGTCGCGCTCACGAAGATGTTCGGCTTCGCGCTTCATGTGCTCTCGGCCGTCTGCCTGGGCGTCGCGCTGCAGCCGCTCTTCCCCGAGCGACGCTGGCTGGTGTGGTCCGCTTCGGCAGTCGTGGCGTTGGACCCCACCCTCGTTCTCGCCAGCGTGAGCGGCATGGAGGTGCCCCTCGCGACGCTGGTCATCGCGGGCGCGATCGCCGCGAGCGTCCGCGGCCGGCCGATTGTCCTTGCAGTGCTGGGTGCTCTGGCGATCGGGGCGCGCCCCGAGGCCGCGGCGATCGCGGTGGTGTTTCCATTCCTGTATCGGATGCCATCCAACCCGCGGCGCGCGTGCGTCGAGTCCTTCGCCGCCGCGGCCGGCGGGATCGGCGCGCTCGTCCTGCTCGGCGTGCGGAATCACGCGATCTCCGGCCGCCTCCTGCCGGCAACGTTTTATGCGAAGGCCAACACGGGATCGCCGTTCAACGTGCGGCTCCAGCAAGTGGGCTTCGGCGACCTGCTGGGCACCATGCCGATGGTCGGCGTGCCTGCGGTTCTCGCCGTGTTCGCGATCATCT
>QHWR01000206.1:6840-13863 GCA_003223835.1 Acidobacteriota bacterium
TTTCTGTCCGGCGTGGTCTTTTGCGCGATCTCGTTCGCGCTCATCCCGCCGATCGATCCGGCATCGTTCTATCACCAGCGATACGTGCTGCCGGCGCTTCTCCCGATGGCCGCCGCGATGCCGCTGCTCGTTCACGTGGTCGTCGCGCGGTCCGCGCCGAGCGTCGCGCAGCCGCTGACCGTCGGCACCATCGTCGTCTTTGCCGCGGTGCTCATCGCCGCCTGGCCCGCGCGCGCGGCGCACCTCGCCAACGATACGCACAACATCGACGACGTGCAGGTGGCGTTCGGCCAGGCGCTCGCGTCATCTCCGGCCAGCGACATCGTCTGGGCGGTGGATGCCGGAGCCATCCGGTTCTTCGGCGCGCCGTTCGTCGTGGACACGATCGGGCTGAACACCCCGGAGATCCTCGGCGACGATCGTCAGGCGTTTCTCGATCGGCACGAACCGAAGTTCCTCGATCTGTTTCCGAGCTGGTCCGAGGTGCAGAACGAACGTCATCTGGAGCTGCGGTCGCAGACTTTCGCGACATCCACGCCGTACACGGTGGCCAGCAATCGGTGGATGCGCTCGCACGTTCTCGTCTTCTGCGAACCTCCAGGGTTGCGCGGCCGGATGATCGTGCGCGGCCGCCCGCTCGCGTTCCGCTGTGCGTCATGACGACGGCGAGTCTGCCCCGGCGCGGCCGCGACGCCGCGCTCGTCATCGCGGCCATCGCCGCCATCTTCTTCCTGCTCGCGCAACTGATCGATTTCGGGTATGGCCGCGATCAGGGAATCTACGCGGCCGTCGCGCGGACGATTCTGCGCGGCGGCGCGCCGTACCGCGACGCGTGGGACTTCAAGCCGCCGGGCATCTTCTTCGTTTACGCGCTGGCCGGCGTGCTGCCCGGGTCCGGCGTCGGGGCGATTCGCTGGCTCGAGGCGGCGTCGTTGCTGTCGATGGTCGCTGCCTTTGCGCTGCTCTCGCGACGCTATGTCGGCGATGCGCGGCCGGGCATCCTCGGCGGCGCGTTCGCGATCCTGACGCACGTCGAGTTCGAGTTCTGGCACACCGCGCAGCCGGAGAGCTTTGGCGCCGTCGCCGTCGTCTGGGCGATCGTCGCGGCCGCCGCGGCGCTGGATTCCGCCGGCGGCCGGCGAACGGCCCTGTGGATGACGAGCGGTGCGCTGTACGGCGCGGCAGCGCTGCTGAAGCCGACGATCGGGATCGCGGCGCTGGCGTCGCTCTCGGTCGGACTGCGGCACGCATGGCGGAGTGGCGGCCGCCAGCGAAGCCGTCGCGCGGCGGCGGTCGCGTCGACGTTTGGCGCTGGTGCAGCGGTTCCGCTGATCGCCTGCCTGCTGTTTTTCGCCGTCCGCGGCGGTCTTCGTGAGATGTGGGACGCCGTCTTCGTGTTTGCCCCGCAGTACACGGCGCGCGGATGGGAAGTGATCAGCGCGCTGCTGCTCGTGCAGCACCTCGTGACCGACTGGCTGTTCGGCTACTCGCTGCTGAACGGCGTCGGCCTGCTGCTGCTGGCGGTGCCGCCGCATCCGCAGGGTGAACGCGCCGGCGTGCGGCACATCGGGCTCGCGGTCGTTCTGATGATCCTCGGCGTGGGCGTCCAGTTGAAGCTGTTTCCCTATCACTTCGGCAGCGTTCTCCCGCTGACGGCGCTGCTGGCGGCGTGGGGCTTCTGGAAACTCTGGCTGCGCGTGCGCGATCGTTGGTACGGCGCCGCCGGCGTCGCGGCGCTCATCGTCGTTCTCGCGGCCGCGCGCACGGCGACGATTCACGTGCCGGATTCGTTCGCGAAGCGGTGCCGACTGCGGTTCGTGGAGTGGACGGATCGCGATCAGCGCACCGCCATTCGGGATCGGCTCTACAGCGTCTTCGACTTCAATGCGCGCGACAATCGTCTCGTGGAGGCCTGGCTCGCGCGGGAAACGCCGGAACACGCGACGATCTTCATCTGGGGCTTCACGCCGGAAATCTACGTCATGGCGAATCGGCGGCCCGCGACCAAGTTCATCTACGACGTCCCGCAGCGCGCGCCGTGGTCGCGGGATGCCGCCAGGGAAGAGCTGATGACCCTGTTGAGTGCCAATCCGCCCGACGTGATCCTCGTGGAGCACGAAGACGTGATTCCGCTCGTCACGGGAATCGGCGCCGACAGCGCGTACGAGCTGCGCGGATTCGACGCGCTGCGATCGCTCCTGGCATCGCGTTACCAGCGCGTCGCATACGTGAAGAAATTTGATGTCTACCGGCGTACGAACTGAGCGTGCCGTGGGGGTGTTCGCGCTGGTCGCCGCCGTCGTGCTCTTCGTGGCGGCGATCGGATCGGCGGCGCGGCGCGGCGCCGGGTATGACCTCTTGCCGCTGTCGGTGGCGGGACGGCTCGTCGCCGCCGGCGAAACCGGGCACGTTTATGCGCAGGATCCGCAGTTCTACAACCTGACGGCCGATTCCGTCTTCCGCCAGACGTCGCGTGACGCGGGGACCGCCGCGGAGCCGACGCCGTTCGTGTACCCGCCGCTGATTGCCGTGATGATGCGGGCGTTCGCCGGCGTGCCGTTCACGGCGATCTCGCAAGCGTGGGGGGTGCTCTCCGTTTTATTCGTGTTCATCGGTCTGTTTCTCACCGTGCGTCTTTACCTTCCGTCGTGGAACACGCCGCTCGCCTGGGCCGGCCTTCTCCTCGCGCTGTGCTGGTTCGAACCGCTGCTCTACGGATTCTGGCTCGGTCAGACGACGGCCGTGATGCTGCCGATCGTGATCGGATCGCTCGCGTTGCAGCGGCGCGGCCGGGACGTGGCGGCGGGTCTGCTGCTCGCCTGCGCCGTCTTCATCAAGCTGACGCCGGCCGTGGTGGCCGCGGTCTGGCTGTGGCGCGGCCCGCGGCGGGCGTTCGTCTGGACCGTCGCCGGCGTCGCGGCGCTGTGGGCGCTCTCGATCGCGGCAGCCGGCGCGCCGCTGCACGAAGCGTACGTGCGGCGGGTCCTGTCGATCGGCCGCGTCGTCCTCGTCTCTTTCAACAATCAGAGCCTCTCGGCCGTCCTCGGCCGGATGCAGCTGCCGCATGCCGCCTGGTTCGACTGGCGGATGTACCATCCGGGCGCGGCGCTCGCCGTCATTCACGCGGCGATCCTCGGCGTCATCGCCGTCTCGGCGGTCGTCAGCGTCGCCCGCCTTCCGCGCGAGCGCCCGGAGCGCTGGCGGCCGCTCGCCGAAGGCTTTGCGCTGCTGTTCATGCTGCTGGCGCCCAACATCGCGTGGACGCACTACTTCGTCTTCCTGTTGCCTGTCATGGCGATCGTTGTCGCGGAGTCCGGCGGCACCGTCGCGCCTCGCATCGCAGCCGCGGCCGCATTCGTGCTGTGCTGCCGCCCCCTGCTCGCACCGCAGGACGTGCCGTACCTCTCGACATCGTCACTGTTCGTGTCGGGGCCAGCGATCGCGGCGCTCGTGCTGTGGGGTACGTTGATCTGGATCGCCGCGCGCACGCGACGCGACGACGGGTCTACAGTTGTTTCTCGATGATGAAGCGGGGGCGCGCTTTCGTTTCGAGATACACCTTCGCGAGATACTGGCCGATGATGCCGGTGCACAGGAGCTGAATCCCGCCCAGGAACAGCAACGGGATCAGCGTGGATGCCCAGCCGGGCACCGCGTCGGGATTGAACCAACCGACCCACAGCGCCCACACCGCGGTTCCGAAGCTCACGAACGCGACGAGGACGCCGAGCACGGTGATGAGCCGCAGCGGCGCCGCCGAGAACGACGTGATCCCGTCGAGCGCCAGACCGACCATCTTGGCGACGGGATACTTCGATTTCCCCGCGATCCGTTCGTGACGATCGTAGAGCACGGTCGCGGTGTTGAACCCGAGTTGAGGGATGAGGCCGCGGAGGAACAGATTCGATTCGCGATAGGCGCCGAGCGCGTCGATGGCGCGCCGGCTCAGCAGCCGGTAGTCGGCATGGTTGAAGACCAGCCGCACGCCCATCAAATGCGCGAATCGATAGTAGCCTTCCGCGGTGACGCGTTTGAACCACGAGTCGGCGTGCCGCTCGCGGCGAACGCCGTACACGATCTCCGCGCCCGCGGCGTACGCGTCGATCATTTCCTTGATCGCGGCGACGTCGTCCTGCAGGTCGGCGTCGATGCTGATGACCGCGTCACCGCGCGCGGTCAGCACGCCCGACAGCAGCGCGTGCTGATGTCCGTGATTGCGAGACAACTTGATCCCGTGGCAGTGCGGGTCGGTGGCCGCGAGCCCTTCGATCACGTCCCACGTACGGTCGGACGACCCGTCGTCCACGAAATACAGCGCGCTGTCGGACGCGATTGCGCCGGTGTGCACGAGCTCCGCGAGCAGCGCCGTCAACCGCGTAGCGGTGACGGGCAGCGCGGCCTCCTCGTTGTAGCACGGCACGACGATCGCCAGGCGAGGACCGCTACGTTCCATGTCGCCGTCCCCGCCGCGCGGCGGTCAGCCGGTGCTTGACGATCGCGAGGCGCGAGACGACGGCGCGCGGCAGACGCCGCAGGACCGCCTTGCGCAGTCGATACGTCAGAGGCGAAATGTCAGCAATCGGACTGCCCGCAGGAACGCGCGCGTGTTGCACGGCGGGCGGCAGGCCGCGCGACGCCGTTTCGTGCACGTACAGGATCGTGTTGTAGGCGTACCACGGCTCGACGCGCGCTGCCGCCGGAATCAACGGACGGATGGCGTCGAAGGCGACGAACTGCCGCTCGGCGAACAGGGCGCGCCAGAATTCGTACGGCTGTTCGTTGACGTGATGCTCGCCGCCCTGGCCCGGCGCGGCGGCGGAGAAGAGCACGCGATCGCCATGGGCGGTGAGGTTCGCGACGATCGTCCGGCTCGCGTCGGGCCGGACGTGTTCCGCGGTTTCGAGACACTGCACGAGATCGAAGCGGCGGCCGATCGCGAACGGCCCGCTGACGTCCACCGTCTTGAACTTCTCCACCGGAATCAGCAGCAGCGCGCGGTCGACGTAATCGCCGTCCACACCGAGGACGTCGTCGATCCCGCGCGCTGCGTACTCGGAGAGCCACGCGCCCGCGCCGCATCCAACGTCGAGGACGCTGCGGCAGCCGGTCGCCGCGATGACGATCGGCACGATCGCGCGCGCCGAGCGGAGCGCGCCCGGCTCGATGTACTCGTAGAACAGCGCGTCGTAGGCGTACGGTTCGGAGCCATGGGCTGCCATGCGCTACCGGCCTTATCGGATCCGGACATTCCGGACGGTAGACCGGCGGCCATTCACGAAGTGGACTGCCCCGGCGCCAATGAGTTAGGAAAAAACTAAACCAGCGGCGTCCCGCTCCCGTCTAATAGCTAGAAAGGACGGGTACCATGAGGGACTGGAACTTCTCGAGCAACGCCGACGCCCTGGTTGCGTTTCTGCTGGCGGTCACGATCGTCCTTGCGTTCGTTTAGGATGGCCCCCTGTCGTTGCGCGCGATCGCGAACAACGACAGACCGAACGGCACGTCCACGAACCGCAGCCACAGCCGTTCGGACGCGAACACTCTTCCCATCAACGCATTGATCGGACGGGCCGGTGGATCCAACGTCTTCGCTTGATCCCAGGAGCCGTGCGGGGTGGCGAGGCGCACCATCGCAATCGGCGGATAGAAGACCGAGTTGTAATGGGTCATCCGCAGGATCGTGTACCCGCCGCCGGCCAGCAGCGCGCGCAGCGATTTGCGGTTATAGCGCCGGTAATGTCCGGCCAGCGTGTCGTATGGCCCGAACAACCGCGGTCCCGCCGGCACCGTCAAACACAGATAGCTCCCGCGTTTTCCGACGCGTGAGAGTTCCCGCACGGCGTCGCCGTCGTTCTTGATGTGCTCGATCGTGTCGAGGCACGTGACGAGATCGAACGTATCGCCGGCAAACGGCAGCCGCTCCGCCTGCGCGACGTCCACGTTCTTCAGCCCGCGGCGACGGCACGCCTCGACCATCCGGATCTCGGTGTCCACGCCCCAGACGTTCCCGTAGCGCTGAAACGCTTCCATCTCCGCGCCGGTGCCGCACCCGACGTCGAGGACGTCCGCGGGTCTGGGCAGCGGAATGGTCCGATCGATCAGATCGACGACGATCTTGCGGCGCGCCACGGACCACCAGTGGCGCTCCAGCGCGCCTTCGACGTAGCGGTCGTAGACCGTCGAATCCATTTTTCCGGGATCGTTTACTGTTTCGCGTCCGTCGGGACGTCGGGAGACGCGAGATAGCTCTTCCGTGCGCGCGCGTTCATGCCCGCCTTCTTCAGCCTGACTTCGAGCTTGTGCACCTTGCCGTCCATCGATTCCGGCGAGAAGCCGAGGATGTACTGGCTGTGCAGTTCCTCCGCGACGCGCGTGAACGTCGTGCTGAGCTCGGCCGTTTTCTTGAGCAGGAAGAACCCGCCGCCGGTTTCCTCGGCGAGCTTCTTGAGCCCTCGATCGGGCTCGCTTCGCACACGCTGTTGCCCGTTGAAGTAATCGTTGACGAGGCCGACGGCGTACACCATCACGTCTTTGTCGCGCGCGCGGTCGATGACTTTCCCGAGTCCGACGTGGCTCGAGTTGTCGTCGCCGTCGGTGAACACCAGGACGGCCTTGCGCCCATCCAGGTTCTCCAGCCGAGCGAGGCTTTCATCGGTCGCGTCGTACAACCGCGTCGGATACCCGAAGTCGAGATCCTTCAGGAACCCGACCAGCTGATCGCGACTGCTCGTGAATTCCAGCTTGGGGTGGAACTCGATCTTGTCGTTGAACGCGCCGACCTGCGCCTGATCGTCGGGCAACAGGCGCATCAGGAATTCCTCGGCGGCGCGTTTCACGAGGTCGAGCGCGACCGTCATGCTGCCGCTCGTGTCGAGCATCACGATGACCGAGATCGGCGTCGGCCTGTTCTCGAAGGTGGTGATCGCCTGCGGCTTGCCGTTGTCCACGATCTCGAAATCGTCCTGCACGAGATCGGGCACGAGGCGTTTCTGCTGATCCGTCACGGTCACGTAAACCGGAACG
>QHWR01000394.1 GCA_003223835.1 Acidobacteriota bacterium
CGGTGACCTTCACCGCGACCGTGTCGCCGCTCGTGGCGCCAGGTCCGCCGACCGGCACGGTGCAGTTCAAGGATGGCGGCTCGAGTCTGGGGGCGCCGGTCGCACTGAGCGGCGGCGTGGCCGCGCTGACGACGTCGGCGCTCTCGCCGGGCGCGCACACGATTACCGCGGAGTACGGCGGCGACGCGGTGTTCCTCGCGAGCACCGGTACGCTCGCCGGCGGGCAATTCGTGAGAGGCGCGACGACGACGACATTGGGCAGCTCGTCGAATCCGTCGACGATCGGCACGTCCGTCACGGTGACCGCGACGGTGTCGACGACTTCCGGCCTCGGGACGCCGGCCGGCAGCGTCACGTTCCGCGACGGCGCGACGCCGCTCGCGACGACGGCGCTCTCGAGCGGGACTGCGACGCTGACGACGTCGGCGTTGACGCTCGGGACGCATCATCTCGCGGTCGACTATCCGGTCAACAGCACGTTCGCGGCGAGCACCGGTCTGCTCGATCAAGTGGTGGTCTGTCAGGCGATCGCGATCGGGCCGGCGAGCTTGCCGCTCGCGATTCCCAACGTGGCGTATCCACCGGTGACATTGACGCAGACGGGGGCCATCGGCTCCGTCACGTTCAACGTGACGGGCGGCGCGCTGCCAACCGGCATGCACGTGTCGAGCGCGGGCGTGCTCAGCGGGACGCCGACGGTACCCGGCCCCGCGACGTTCACGGTGACCGTCACGGATTCAAACGGCTGCACCGGAACGAAGATCTACACGCTGACGGTCGGCTGTCGGCCGATCACGATCACGCCGGGGACGCTGCCGCGCGCGGCGGAGTTCACCGCGTACCAGGCGACACTGTCGACGACGGGCGCGCACCTGCCGGTGACGTTCACGCTCGCGAGCGGATCGCTGCCGAACGGCCTGTCGCTGTCGGCGGCGGGCGTGATCGACGGCGGTCCGGACGGACGCGGGTCGTTCGACGTTCACGATCCCGGTGTCGCGGCAGGTCCTGATGGTCACGGGCCCGGGGGCGGGCGTGCCGCAGGTTCGCGGCTTCGACGTGAACGGAGCGCTGCTCGGCACCGTGCTCACCGATCCGCCGTCGTTCACGGGAGGCGTGCGCGTCGCGCTCGGGGACGTCAACGGCGACGGCGTCACGGACGTGATCCTCGCGCGCGGGCCGGGCAGCCCGGCGTTCGTGCGGGTGGTCGACGGGGCGTCGCAGACGATCCTGCTCGCGTTCAACCCGTTCGACCCGTCGTTCACCGGCGGCGTCTACGTCGCGGCGGGGGACGTCAACGGGGACGGACGCGCGGACGTCATCGTGGGGTCGGGCCAGGGCAGCATCCCGGTCGTCCGGGTGTTCGACGGGATGACGGGCGCGCTGCTGCGGTCGTTCAACCCGTACGTGCTGACGTTCACGGGCGGGGTGCGGGTCGCGGCCGGCGACGTCAACGGCGACGGGCTGGCGGACATCATCACGGCGGCGGGGCCGGGGGCGACGCCGCACGTCGAAGTCTTCGACGGCTCGACCAACGCGCTGCTCGCGAGCTTCTTCGCCTACACGCCCGGGTTCGGCGGCGGCGTCTACGTCGCCGCGGGGGACGTCAACGGCGACGGCTTCGCGGACGTGATCACGGGCGCGGGCCCGGGCGGCGGGCCGCACGTGCAGGTCTTCGATCTGCATGACGGCGCGACGCTCGCCAGCTTCTACGCGTATGCGGCCGGGTTCACCGGCGGCGTGCGCGTCGCCGCGGGGGACATCAACGGCGACGGCCACGCGGACGTGCTCACGGCGCCGGGCGCCGGCGGCGGGCCGCACGTGCGTGTCTGGAGCGGCGCGACCGGCGGCGAGCTGCTCGGCTGGTTCGCGTACGACCCGGCGTTCGGTGGCGGCGTGTTCGTCGCGGCGCAGACGCCGGTCAACCGGATGTCGGTCGACGTCCCAGCGGCAAACGCCACGGTAAACGGCGCGACGTTCACCGTGGCCGGCTGGGCGCTGCAAGAGTGGTCGCCGACGGATCCGGGGATCGCGACGGTCCACGTCTGGGCGTTCAAGGTCGGCGGCGCGCCGGTGTTCCTCGGCGTCGCGACGCTCGGCGACGAGCGGCCGGACGTCGCCGCGGCCTACGGCGGCGAGCTCGCGCCGGGCGTGTACGACGTCGTCGTCTTCGTGCAGGGCTCCGCGTCGCATACGTTCAACGATCGGCGGGTGGTGCGGATCACGGTGCAATGATGGATGAAGGATGATGGATGGTAGATGACGTATGGTGGAATTGCCCGAGTAGTTCCGCCATCCGTCATCCGCCATCCGCCATCGTCCTGGCAGCCACCGTGCATAGTCGGTCTTCGCCGTGCCCCGGCCGGGCGGCGGAGGCCGAATGATTCCGTTTTCCGCGGTTCCAGCGCATTCGGGCGGCGTCGCGCGGCTTACGAGCGGCGAAAGTTCTTCCGCTGTCGGTAAGCGGCGGCGGGCGCCAGAGGGTCGATGACTTCGACCACCGCGGTGGCCGGCCGCGCCTGGCGCGCGGGACCACTCGCGGACGACGAGCTCGCGTTCCTGCGCGCCGTCCTGTACTCCTCGCTGTTCGACTATCCGCTGACGCTCCCGCAGGCGCGCGAAACGTTGATCGGATCGAGAGACACGGAAGCGGGACTGCTGGCGATGTATTACAGCAGTCCGGCGCTCCAGACGCTGATCGACTATCGCGACGGCCTCTTCTTCGTGCGCGGCGCCGACCATCTCGTCGAGGAGCGACGCCGGCGGGAGCAGGCCCGGCGCGCGCTGCTCGAGACGAATCGCGGGTTGTTGAAACTGATATGCGCGGTGCCGTTTACCGCGCTCGTCGCGCTATCGGGCAGCGCCGCTCATCTCAACGCTCGTCCCGCGGGCGGCGATCTCGATTTGTTCATCGTCACGCGCGGCCGTCACGTGTGGAGCGTGACGCTGACGATTCTGCTGCTGGCGCGGCTGCTGCGCCGGCGGGACGAGGTCCGCGTCAACTTCGTCGTCGCCGACAGCGCGCTGCCCCTCGACGCCGGCCAGCAGGATCTGTGCTGCGCCAACGGGATCGTGCACCTGCGGCCGCTCATCGGCGGATCGGTGTACTGCCGGTTCGTCGATGCGAATCCGTTCGTGGAGCGGTACTACCCGAACTTCGAGGCGAACGCCGTGACGCTCGAGGGCTTCGCGCCGTCGGCGCGAGCGGCCGCCGCGAAGCACGCGCTCGAGTCGCTGCTCGGTTGGGGACCGTCGGCGCTTGCCGAGCGCCTGTGCCGCGTCATTTATCTGCGTCACCTCCGGCGTCGCGCCGCCTCCCGGCCGTCTCCCGCGGACGTGCGGCTGACGCCCGATTGCCTCGAGCTCCACACCTGCAGCCACAGCGCATCCGTGCTCGCGCGCTACGAGCAGACCGTTCAACGGACGCTCGGAATCCTGAATGCTGATTGCTGAATGCCTGACGTCGTAGCGCAGCCCTTCAGGGCTGCTCGCGATCACGAGCAGGGCTGAAGCCCTGCGCCACGAAAATGCTGAATGCTGATCGCTGAAAGCTGACGTCGTAGCGCAGCCCTTCAGGGCTGCTCGCGATCACGAGCAGGGCTGAAGCCCTGCGCTACGAAAATGCCGAATGCTGATCGCTGAATGCTGACGTCGTAGCGCAGCCCTTCAGGGCTGCTCGCGATCACGAGCAGGGCTGAAGCCCTGCGCTACGAAAATGCTGAATGCTGATCGCTGAAAACT
>QHWR01000203.1 GCA_003223835.1 Acidobacteriota bacterium
CAGGACGCCTATCTGCTCAGGAAACCTTTCTGACAAACCGTCTGTTCGGTTTGGCCGCGACCGTCGTTCCCGGAGGTGATGGACCAGAGTGCGCTCGAAAGAGAACCGATGGATATCGCCGCCCATTACCGCAACCTGTTGTCGCGCCGGCCCATGGACCCGGCTCTCGAATCGACCGGCGACGTCGAGCCGCCGGATCTCTCGGACCCGGCCATCGAGGAGCGCGTCCGGGCCGCGCGGGCGCAGCTGCACCAGATCGTCCGCGAGCACCTCGGCGACCGCGCGGACCTTCACGAGATTGCGGACTCGATCGCCGCCAACGGGGGGGACGCGCTCAGGCTGCTTCGCGACGACGACGTGCAGGTCGAGCAGCAGGAGGATCTCCAGAGCGGGCTGGAGGCCATCGTCCGCAGCGACGGCTCGCGCCCGTCGTTCCTGATCCGCAACGGCGACGTGGATCGGACGACGAGTCCCATCGGCGACTGGGCCGACACGCTCGATACGAGCGCGGAGCTGCTCGCGGATGCGATCGCCTGTGTCGGCCGCATCGACCTTCCCGGAGCCGACCAGGGTTACCAGGGGACGGGCTTTCTCATCCAGGAGAATCTGATCCTCACGAACCGGCACGTGCTGCAGGCCATCACCAATTCCGGCGGCCAGGGGGGTTGGGAATTCAGGCCCGGGGCGACCATCGATTTCGGTCACGAGTTTCGCGCGCGCGGATCCGTCGGTCCTCGCGCGCTCAAGTCGCTCGTCTTCACCGGATCGAAGGTCATCAAGTCCGGAGGCCCCGTGGACCACACGAAGCTCGATCTCGCGTTGATCGAAATCGAACCTGCGCCGCCGTCTGCCGCGCCGAGCAGGGTCCTGTCGGTCGATGCGGCGGTCGATTGGGCGGAACCCGAGCTGATCCTGTTCACGATCGGCTATCCTGCGAATCCCGGAGCGAACTACACGCCGACGTTGCTCGAGCGGCTGTTTCAGGTGACGTTCGGCTACAAGCGCCTCGCGCCCGGACGCGTCATGAAATCGGCGATCACGAAGCAAGCGTGGACGATGGCGCACGACGCCACGACGCTGGGCGGCAATTCGGGGTCGGTGGTGCTGGTGGCCGGCCGCGAGCACATCGCGGCGGGGCTGCACTACGGCGGACGCGGGGGCGAGCCCCGGGAGAACTGGGGCCACATCCTCGGCCTGGTGCTCGATGAACCCGACGCGTCGGCCCCGCCCACGACGCTGCGGGAACAGTTGAAGAAGTTCGGCGTCACGCTCCTCGACCGCCACGGCGGTGGAAACTGATGCCGCTGGACGGACGCGGTCGAGAATCTTTTCAGGGAGCGATCATGACAGCCGATCTCACGCGCAAGGCACGACTCGATCAAATGGTCCGTCTCGGCGACGCACTCGATGGGCTCGAAAAAGCCGGGAGGGAGCCGACGACGGAACCTGCCGAGTTCGAGGGCCGCGAAGGCTACAAACAGGATTTTCTGAACGGCTGGCGCATCGAACTGCCGCGCCCCAAGGCGGGCACGCCCAGGGCGAACGACATGCGCGAGCTGAAGCGCGGCGGCAGCGGCATTGAACTCAAGTACCGGAATTTCTCCGTGATCATGTCCGCGTCGCGCCGGATGCCGATGCTGACCGCCGCCAACATCGACGGCAGCGAGGCGCGCAGCGTGCCGCGGATCAGCGTGTGGAGCTTCGACGGCCGCCTGGACAAGGAAGATCAGTGGGGCGATGCGCTCTACGACAGCAACGCGCTCGACCGCGGCCACATGGTCCGGCGCGAGGACCCCGTCTGGGGCACGCTCGAGGAAGCCAACGAAGCGAACGAGGACACGTTTCACTTCACGAACAGCTGCCCGCAGATGGCGGGCGTGAACCAGCAGGTCTGGCTCGGGCTGGAGAACTACATCCTGCAGCACGCCAAGGCCGACGACATGCGCGTGTCCGTGTTCACCGGGCCGTTCTTCAGCGACGGCGACCTCGCGTATCGCGACGCCCTCGTGCCGCTCGCCTTCTGGAAGGTGGTCGCCATCGTCACCGAAGACGGCCGCCCGTCGGCGACGGCATACAAGGTGAGCCAGACGAAGGAGCTGGAAGATCTGGAGTTCGTCTACGCGGGTTACAAGACGTTCCAGATCAGCATCAAGCAGGTGATCAAGGCCACGGGGATCGACTTCGGTCCGCTCGTCGAGTTCGACGGGTTCTCGCAGCACGAATCGGTCTCGGGGACCGAGCTCGAGGAACGGATCGATGGCCTGGAAAGCGTGCGCGTCTGACGCGGCGAGGCAGACGACCGCGCGGCTTGCCTCAGCCGCATGCCATCAGAGCGCGCGCAGACGCTCCGCGGCGCGCTCGAGCGTCTCGTCCTTCTTCGCGAAGCAGAAGCGCAGCACCTGCGGCGCACGCTGCCGGTAGAGGAACGGCGCGGTCGGAATCGACGCGACGCGGTGTTCCTTCAGCAGCCGCATCGCGAACGTCATGTCGTCCTCGTCCGTGATGGCGGTGTAGTCGAGGATCTGGAAGTAGCTGCCGCGGCACGCGAGCGGCTTCCATCGCGAGCCTTCGATCAGGCGCAGGAACAGGTCGCGTTTCGCCTGATAGAACGCCGACAGGCCGGGATACCCGCGGCGCGCGGCGACGAATTCGGCGACCGCGTGCTGCACCGGGGTGTTCGAGGCGAACGTGACGAACTGGTGCACTTTCCGGAACTCCGCCGTCAGCGCCGCCGGCGCCACCACGTAACCCAGTTTCCATCCGGTGGTGTGGTACGTCTTGCCGAACGAGCCGACGACGAAGCTGCGGGCGGCGAGCGGCGCGTAGCGCGCCATGCTCTCGTGCGCGGCGCCGTCGAAGATGATGTGCTCGTACACTTCGTCGCTGAGGATCAGGAGGTCGGTCCCGTCCACGAGCGCCCTCAGCTCGCGCATGTCTTCGGCGCGGAGCACCGCCCCGCTCGGGTTGTGCGGCGAGTTGAAGATCAGCAGCCGCGTGCGAGCCGTCATCGCGCGGCGGACCTCGTCCCACGGCACCGCGTACTCCGGAAACGTCAGCGAGACGACGACCGGCACGCCCCCGTTGAGTTCGATCGCCGGCACGTACGAGTCGTAGCACGGCTCGAACACGATCACCTCGTCCCCTTCGTGCACGACGGCGGCAATCGAATCGAAGATCGCCTCGGTGCCTCCGGAGGTGACGGTGATTTCCGTCTCCGGGTCGTACGATGCGCCGTACAGCTCGCGGTACTTGGCCGCGAGCGCGTCGCGCAGCGCGGGCACGCCGGCCATCGGCGCGTACTGATTGCGCCCCTCGCGCATGTGGCGCGCGACCGCCTCGACCAGCTCCGGGTCGCAGTCGAAATCGGGGAATCCCTGCGACAGATTGATCGCGCCCAGTTCCGCGGCGAGGCGCGACATCACGGTGAAGATCGTCGTGCCGACGGACGGCAGTTTGGAGACGAGCTGTGGAGTGTCCTGTTTATTCAGCATTCATCCGTCGGCATTTCTTCGAAGACGCCGGTGTCGCGATTCTTCCGCACGGCGTCCCACCTGAAATGCCGTCCGTTCATCGCGATGTACACGCCCGGCGGGAGCACCTGCGCGAACGAGAGCGCGCTCCCGAGGTTGAACAATCCGTCCGAGCTGCCGAACGCATACGGCACCATCGCGCCGGTCAGCACGATCGTTTTCGCGTCGATTCCCGCCTCGGCGATGGCGCGTGCCGTCTCGCAGATCGTATCCGTGCCGTGGGTGATGACGATCGCGCGTTCCGCGCACGCGCGGCAGCGATCGACGACCTGGCCGCGGCGCCGGTCGTCCATCTCGAGGCTGTCGATCATCACGACCGTCTCGAGCGCCAGGTCGAGCCGGGCGCGGCCGCGCCGCAGCATCTCGGGCAGGTGCGTGTCGCGGAAAAACAGCCGTCCCGTCAGCTCGTCGTACTCCTTGTCGAACGTCCCGCCGGTCACCAGGATGCGGATGCGCATGCGCTCGTCCGAGCCTCACCAATTTTGCAATCGGCGGACAATTCTGATCTGCCGGCCGTCCGCGGGCGTTGCACACGGTTGCACGGTCGTGCCCCCTGACCACCGTAACCCCGTGTCGTGCCACCGGTTACTCGATCGCCGCGCCGCCGTGGCCTACCGGCACCGCGCTTGCCTTCGGAACGGCGCACCGGGAGGCTATTTCAATGACACTGTTCTACGTCATCGCGCTCATGATCGGCGGAGTGGGCTTCTTCTTCGTCCGCCGCCGTCGCACGCGCAAGCGTTCAGCGTAAGGCCGCGACGGCCGATTCACACGGCGGATCTGCGCCACGGATTCACACGGCGGATCTGCCACAGATGCACACAGATGGACACAGATTAGAAAGAGATCTGTGGTTCAGAGCGGCATTTTGACCCATGTAACATCTGTGTCCACCTGGGCGGATCCGTCTATCTATGGCCGCCATCTGTGGCCCTGAAGAGGTCATCGGCGGCAGAGAGGACGACCCGGCGCAGCCGATCGGGATAGCCAGGCGGCAGCCGATCGAGAAACGTCCGGACCAGCCGGGCCGCCGTCGCCGATTGATGGCCGCCGAGCGTCGCATCCATCCAGCGCTTCGGAAAAAAGATGTCGCCCGTCCGCTGAATGTCCTGGAGCATCGCCAGGCTCGGCGCGATGTACTTTTCCGCGGACGCCGCGCGCAGCGGATGGTGCAGATACCGCAGCCCCTCGAGCACCCACGGCTCGTGACGCCGGTTCGCCACGTCGGCGAGCGACGCGAAGAAGCGATCGCGTACCGCGGGATCGCCTGACAGCGCCGGCTTGACGAACACCAGCTGCGCCTGGCGATCGGGGTTCTTCGTGCGCTCGATCTGCCGATCGACAACGGACCCCGCCTCGGGCACGTCACGCACCGCCAGCTCTTCGGCCATCTGCATGTAGTCGCGTTCCGAAAACGTGAGTCCGGGCACTTGGTCGTCCTGCCGCCACACGCGCGTCAGCCACGCGATCGTCTCTGGCGTCTGCGCGACGTCGCGAAGCGTCGAGAAGTACGCGGACTTGAGGCTGGTGGATTTCGCGGCCGCCAGGCCATCGCGCAGGACCTGCTCGACCTTCGGCGCCACATCCCGCCGCGTGGCGGCCGGCGTGAAACGCCAGTACGCCTGGTTCAGATAGGTGAGGATTCGCTGCGCATTCTGTTCGTCGCCTTCCCGGGGCAGCGCGCGCAGCGCGAGCGCGATCACCCCGTCGGGGCGCACCTCGCGATCGAGCATCGCGTCCCACAGCGTGACCCAGGCGCTTCCGCGCGTCAGCGCGTCGCCGATGTCGGGCAGATTGCCGACGAGATAGCCGAGGCTGCCGCTGTCCAGATGAAACTCGCCGTAGCCGATGCCGCCGCCGTTTGGGAGCACGAACAGCGGCGCGGGCAGGCCCGCGGCGTCCGTCACGTCCACGGACGCAGCGTTCAGCGTGACCGGCAACAGCTTGACGCCGTCCGCGTAGCCGACCGCAACCTGCAATTGCTGGTTCCAGAGCAGACCGCGCGCCTCGACCGGATCGCGTTCGGTGAGCGACAGCCGGGTGATGCGCCCGTCGGCGACGTCGAGCCGCGTCGCGACGATCGGCCGCCCCGCCTCTTCGACCCACGCCTGGCTCCAGGTCTTCAAGTCCTCGGGCGTGCGGCCGTCGAGGATGTCGATCAGATCCGGCCACGACGCGTTCGCGAACGAATAGCGTTGCAGGTACTCGCGCAGGCCGTCGCGGTACGTGTCGGCGCCGACGATCGTCTCGAGCTGACGCATGACGATCGGCGCCTTCTGATAGATGATGGCGCCGTAGAGGGTGCCGGCTTCACTGAGGTTCGCGAGCCGCTGCCGGATTGCGTTCGTGCCGCGCGTGCGGTCCACGTCGTACGCGGACGGATAGTGCGCGAGCAGGAACCGCAGCTCGTGATTGATCTCGGGGAAGGACGGATTGACGATCTTCGCCGCCATGAAGTTCGCCATCACTTCCTTCATCCACACGTCGTCGAACCATTGCATCGTGACGAGATCGCCGAACCAGAGATGGCTGGTCTCGTGCGAGATCACGCTCGCGCGGCCGAGTTTCTCGTTCTGCGTCGCCGACTCTTCGAGCATGAGCCCCGAGGCGTTGTAGAAAATCGCGCCCGGGTGCTCCATCCCGCCGAACTGGAACGCGGGGACGAGGAGGAAATCGAACTTGCCGAACGGATAGGGAATGCCGGTGTAGGCTTCGAGCCACTTCAGCGCCGCGGCGTGCAGGTCGAAGATGGCGTCGCGGTTTCGCGCGACCTTCTGCGCGTCGGTCTCCCGGTGGAACATCCGGAACGTGCGCCCGTCGCGCTGCGCGCGTTCCGTCGAGAACTTCCCGGCCGCGAAAGCGAAGAGATACGTCGAGATCGGTTCCGTTTCGCCGAACCGCACCAGCGTGCGTCCGTCGGCCGAATCGCGCCGCGCTTCCGCGGCGTTCGCCAGCGTTTCCCAGCCCTCCGGAATCTCGAGCAGCAGGGTCCAGCGCGCCTTCAGATCCGGTTGATCGAAACACGGGAACGCTTCGTGGGCGCGCGCGGGGACGAAGATCGTGTACAGGAAATCGTCGTTCCGGTTGAGCGGCGCGTTGCCGGCGCGGAAGGAGATCGCGATCGTGTTCCAGCCCTTCATCAGCGCCGCGGACGGCAGGATGATGTGGCCGTTTCGTTGCTGCGCCGCGATCGGCACGTCGGTCTCGTCGCGCACGACGGTGATTTTGTAGAGCCGCCCGCCGGCGTCAGGCCGGAAATCCAGCACGACCGGCGCGGCCGTGTCGCGTAGCTCGAAGGTGATGACTTCCGATCCTTCGATCGGCTCGGCCTTCGAGGCAGGGATCCTGAACGTCATGGTGTAGTGGACGCCGGAGATCCGCGCCACGCGGTCGCGCGCGAGCGCGTCGCTGACGCCCGGCTCAGCTTCAGGCACCGTCGTGGCGCCGCGCCTTGGATGTGGCTGTGGCGGTCCCGCCCT
>QHWR01000177.1 GCA_003223835.1 Acidobacteriota bacterium
GGCTGGAACCGCAACCGCAGGACCGCGCGATCGGTCCGATCGGCGCACGCGGGCGCGGGAAGCGGAAAGCTCTGCTCCGCGTTGTTGACGACGGCGGTGGAGTCGACGGCGGCCGTCGCCGTCACAACGCCGCGCGCGTCGAGCACGTCGAGCGAGACTTCGCCGGGCTGCACCGACGCGTACGTGCTGAGAAACACCGACACGAGCTCGAACGGGCCCGCCGCGCACGCGACCGCGGATTCGAGCGGCGTCGTGAGCGGCACCGGCGCGATCGAGACCGCCGGCGGCGGCGCTGAGACGACCTGCGTGTTCGGATCGCGCGCGCCAGTGAGGACGTAGCGGACGCCGATCAAGTCCCAGTACCGCTTGTGCGCCCAGAACTCGGTCAACGCGTCGGGCGCCCCCGTCTGCCGGCCCGCTTCGAGCCCGTAGAACCGCGCCGGGTGCACGCCGCTGTCGAGGAACTCCGAAAAGAAGATCGCCGGGCGCCGCGGCGTCAGGTTCTCGAGGTTCGTCATGCTCGACAGGCCGAACGGCGCCGCGAAATCCGGGAACAGCACGCCCTCGAGCGGATAGAGGCGCGGCGCGTTGGGCTCGCGCGTCAGCCGCGCGACGTAGGGCGCGGGCCTGAGCGGGTTGTAACGATTCGCCAGGCGCGGGGTCGTTCGCACCAGCGCCACGACGGCGATTGCCGTCACGCTCAAAGCGATGGCGAACGGCGCCGTGCGTGGCGTGCGGCTGCCGAGGAGCACCGCGGTCACGACGAGGGCGATGAAGACCGCCGCCGCGACAATATTGAAAACCACGAAGCCGCGGGCGGATCCGTTCGGGAAGTACGCGATCGCCTGCAGCAGCAGGCCCGCCACGGCCACGAGAATGAAGGCGCCGCGGGCGCGCCGGCCGCGAACGCGCGTCAGGAACAGCAGGCCGGGAAACGCGATCGCCCAGAACGTCCCGAAGACGAGACTCGTGCGCAGGAGTTCGACGCGCCACGGTTCCGCGGTCAACATCGCGTCGTAGCGGCGCATCGTGAAGAGGCCGGCGCCGAGCATCACGAGCACGTAAACGATCCAGGCGCCGCACGGCAACATCCATTGCCGCACCGGCGCCCGGCGCAGGTACGCGAAGCCCGCGCCCGCGAGCACGCACATGCCGACGGCGACGAATCCGCTGGCGTACTGAAACCAGAACTGCCGCAGCAGGGGCAGGCGGCCGACGTCATTGATCAACGGAACGCCGTAGATCTTCGCCGCGGCGACCAGCGTCACCGACGTCAACGCGCCGAGCGCGATGGGACGCCGGCGGACGACCGCGACCACTCCCGCCACCGCGAGGAACGTCACCCCCGCGGGCACCCAGGCCATCGTCGAGTACTGCGCCGCCCAGATGTCCATGTTGAGCGGTCCGTAGACGAGCGGGAACACCGTGAGCGCGAGCCCTTCCGGCGGAAAGTGGAGCGTGCCGGTGGCGAATCCGTGGACGGCGGAGGCGTCGCGAAAGACGTACTCGGCGAAGGTCAGCCAGACCGGCGCGGCGAGGAGTCCACCGAAGAACAGGCCGGGAACGATCGCCGTCACCGCCTCGAGACGCCGGCGCACGAAGACGAGCCGCACGGCGAAGTACCCGATCGCGAGCACGAGGCCGAGGAAGGCCGGCTCGGGATGTCCACCGGTCGCGAGACCGTACGTCGCCGCGCCGAGCGCGATGCTCTTCCATCGCCACGCCGGCTGCGCGAGCGTCCGTTCGATGCCGTAGAGGAGAAAAGGAAACCAGGGGACCGTCCCCATAATCGAGCGGACGCCGAGGAACCCGGCAAAGAACCCGGTCGCAAAGACGGTGAGCGCCGCGACGACGGCGGCCTCGCGATCGACCCGAACCACGCGCGCGAGGAGGTACACGAAATACGCGGCGAGGAACCAGTCCACGAAGAACACGACGTCCCACCACGCGGGCGGCAGCACGAGGTTCAGCCAGTTGACGGGATACAGCACCGCGGACACGTAGTTCGCGAGCTGCGGCTGGCCGAGTCCCTGATAAGGGTTCCAGAACGGAAAGGATCCGGATCGGACCGTCCTGACGAAATACGCGGCCCATGTGAACTCGGCGTCGAGCGCGCCGGCGGGATCGATCGAGACGTGACGATCTGGCCGGAAACCCTCGTACCCGTACGGACCGCTCGCCGTGATGCCCGGCTGCATCAGCGGCAGCACGGTGTGTCCCATGAAGAACACGTCGGCGTGCAGCGCCACGAGCGACGCGACGATCAAAAACGAGGCAGCGGAGGATTTCACGGAAACGAGGATCTCACCACATGGGCAAGGGCGGATTCCACCACAGAGATAACAGAGATAACAGAGAAAGAAACAACGCTAGAGAATTCGTTTATCGTTCTCCGTTATCTCTGTTATCTCTGTGGTGAAAACCCAATTCCGCTGACGATGTCTCAGCGTCCTTCTTATGCCCGAGCGTGAGCGTATCCCCTGCGCGGTCTGCGACTCGCTGGACTCGCGCCCCGTTTACCGCAAGTTCGATCTCACCGTGTCGCGGTGCGCCCGGTGCGGCCTCGTGTTCGCGAACCCGCGCGCGACGAAAGAAGAGATCTGGCGCCGCTACAGCCCGACGTATTTCTGGGACGAGTACCTGCCGGCGCACGGCGTCGTCAACGGACGGTTCGATCTCGCGCACTTCGACGCCGTCCACGCGCAGATGCTGGCGCTCATCGGCGCGCACGTGCCGGCGCGGGGACGGATGCTCGAGGTGGGAACGGGCGCGGGCTTTTTTCTCAAAGCCGCCGAGCGCGCCGGCTGGCAGTGTGCCGGCTTCGAGGTGTCCCCCGACGCCGCGGCGTTCGCGCGCGACCGGCTGTCGCTCGACGTGCAGCAGGGATCCGCGGAAGAGATCTCGTATCCGCCGGGCACGTTCGACGCCGCGGTGCTGCTCGAGGTCATCGAGCACCTGCTCGACCCGCTGCGCTCGCTGCACAGCGTATGGTCGTCGCTGAAGCCTGGAGGCGCGATGCTGCTCAGCACGCCGAACTTCAACGCGCTGTCGCGCCGGATCCTCGGACGGCAGTGGGCCGTCATCAGTCCCGGGGAACACCTCTACTACTTCACCGAGCCGTCGCTCGGGGCGCTGCTCGCGCGCGCGGGATTCGTGGACGTCCGGTTTCAACGGCAGTTCCCTGGATTCGGCCTGGTCGGAACGATGAACGCGACGTGCACGCACGAGCCGAAATCCCGGCGCGCGAAGCTCTATCGCGGCGCCGTCCACCTGTTCGGCGATCGCGTCGCCGGCTCCGTCCGCGGCCGCGGGTGGGGGGACACGTTGCTCTGCATCGCGCGGAAGCCGTGACGTTTTCGCCAGTGACGCGCGCTCGGGCGCGCGTGAGAACGGTGAGCCACCGGACTCGCTCACGCGCGGCGCCACCACTCGACCGTGTGCGCCAGGCCGTCGCGCAAAGTTCGCTTCGGCCGCCACCCCACCTCGCCGCCCAGGCGCCGCACGTGCGCGACGAGGCGGTCGGGATCGCCGGCCGGGACCGGAAGCGCGCCGAGCTGCAGCAGGCCGGGACGGCCGGTCAGTTCCGCGATCAGCCGCGCGACGGACGCGATGCTCTCGCCGCGGCCCGAGGCGATATTCACCGCGCCGGTGACGTCGCTGTCGAGCAGCGCCGCGAACGCGTCGGCGACGTCCTCGACGTGCAGGAAATCCCGCACCTGCGTCCCGGCGCTGCAGCGCGCCGGCTCGCCGGCGATCAGCGAGCGGATCACGGACGCGACGAATCGCGACGGGTGTTCGTGCGGACCGTACAGATGAAACATGCGGCCCCACGCGCCCGCGACCTGCCCGCGCGCCGTGACGCCGTCCAGCAGCAGACGCACCGCGTCCTTCGCGCGCCCGTACAGCGTTGACGGACGGATCGGCGTCGCCTCCTCCGAGCACACGCCGCCGGACCAGTCGTACTCGGCGCACGTGCCCGCGCCGACGAAGCGGCGGCCGCCGGCGGCCTCGAACGCCAGGAGCAGCGCGGCGCTCGCGGCGACCCAGCGCGCGTTTTCCGGAGACGACCAGAACTCTCCCGGCTCGGCGAACCACGCGCAGTGCAGGAGATGACTCGGGCGGACGTCGTCGATCAGGCGGCGCGCCTCGGAGGCGGCGAGCAGATCTCCATGGCGCCACGTCACGCCGGGCACCGCCGGGCCGGCGTCGCGCGACAGCGCGATGACCTCGAACCCGCGCGCGGCGAGCGGAGCAAGCGCGTGCCGCCCGATGAAGCCGCTCGCGCCGGTCACCAGCACCCGCTTCACGGCCGGTAATCCGCGTACCCGCGATCCCGCTCGTTGATGATGCGCACGTTGGCCGGCCACTGAATGCCGAACGCGGGATCGTTCCAGCGCACGCCGCGCGCGTGCGACGGGCTGTACTCCGCCGTGATCAGGTACAGCATTTCGCTGTCGTCCTCGAGCGTCAGGAACCCGTGCGCGCACCCTTCGGGGACGTAAAGCATGCGCTGGTTGCGCGCGGACAATTCGGCCGCCGTCCATTTCAGGTACGTCGGCGACTCGCGCCGCAGGTCCACGGCGACGTCGTAGATCGCGCCGCGGGTGCACCGGACGATCTTCACTTCCGAGCAGGGCGCCGTCTGGTAGTGCATCCCGCGCAGCGTGCCCGCCTCCCGGTTGACGGACAGGCTGATGTGCGCGAGCCGCGACGCGAGCCCGCGCGCATCGAAATCGAGCGCGCCCCACGCCCGCGCGAAGAAGCCGCGGTCGTCCTCGAACCGCTCGAGGTCGATCGCGTACGCCCCCGCGACGGCGGTCTCCGTGAAGATCATCAGTGGCGCCTCACACCACGCGCACGTCCGGGACCGGCACGATGAACCGGCCGCCGCGCCGCCGGTACTCGGACTGCTGCTCCAGAATTTCGTCGGCGAAGTTCCACGTGAGCAGGAGGACGTACGCCGGCTGCCGCTCGAGCAGCCGCTCCGGCGATTCGATCGGCAGGTGGACGCCCGGCATGAATCGGCCCTGCTTGTACGGGCTGCGATCGACGACGAAGTCGAGGTGCTCGCGGCCGATGCCCGCGTAGTTCAGGAGCGTGCTCCCCTTCGCCGCGGCGCCGTACGCCGCGATGCGTTGCCCTTTCGCACGGATCTCGGCGAGCACGGTCCGCAGCGACTCGCGCAGCGATCGGACGGCGTCGGCGAACCGCGCGTAATAGGCGTGGCGGGTCATCCCGTCGTGCTCTTCGCGCGCGAGCGCGGCCACCACGGACGGGGACGCGGCGCGGTGCCCCGCGCAGCCGACCGTCGCGCGCAGCGAGCCGCCGTGGATCTCGAGGTGCTCGACGTGCTGCAGGGAGAGGCCATGCGCGCCGAACAGCCGATCGAGCGCCGTCACGGAAAAGTAGCTCAGGTGCTCGTGATAGATCGTGTCGAACTCGCAGCGATCGACGAGGTCCTTCACATACGGCACCTCGATCACGGCGACCCCGTCCTCTTTCAGAAGCAGCGCGAGCCCGCGCGCGAATCCCGGCAGGTCCGGGACGTGCGCGAGGACGTTGTTGGCGTGGATGACGTCCGCGCGGATCGCCTCGTCGTGCAGCCGGCGCGCGAGCCGCTCGCCGAAAAAGTCCACGACGGTGCGCACGCCGTGGCGCTCGGCGACGGCGGCGACGTTGGCGGCCGGCTCGATCCCGAGCACCGGCACCCCCTCGCGGCGGTAGTACTGCAGCAGATAGCCGTCGTTGCTCGCGATCTCGACGGCGAGGCTCGACGCGCCCAGACCGCGCGTCCGGATCACCTCGCCGACCAACGCTTCGGCATGCCGCAGCATCGTCTCGGAGAACGACGAGAAGTAGCTGTAATCGCTGAAGAGTTGCTCGGGAGGCACCGTCTCGGTGATCTGCACGAGCGTGCAGCGCTCGCAGAACACCAGCTCCAGCGGGTACGTCGGCTCGGGGCGATCGAGATCGCCGGCCGCGAGCAGCGCGTTCGCGAGCGGCGTGCGCCCGAGCGACAGTACCGGCGTGGCGGCCTCGCTGCCGCAGGCGCGGCAGCGAAACGGTTCCGGCATCAGGCCGCGGCTCCCTCGAAGAACCGCCGGTACCACTCGATCGTACGCCCGAGCCCTTCGTCGAGCGTGTAGAGCGGACGCCAGTCGAGCAGCCGCCTCGCCTTCTCGGCGCTCAGGTACTGGTGGCGGATCTCGTGCGTCGCCCGGTTCTGAATCTCCGGTTCGAGCGCCGCGTGCATCAGCGCGAGGATGCGCCGCGTGAGATCCGTCACCGTCACCTGGATCTCGTTCGAGAAATTGAACGCGTGGCCGCTCAACTCGGGACGCGCGGCAAGCTGCTCGGCGACGAGCGTGTACGCGGCGGCGCCGTCCTCGACGTAGAAGTAGTCGCGCACGTACTCGCCGTCGGATCGAATGACCGGCCGCTGCCCGCGAAGCACGGAACGGATCGTCCCGGGCACGATCCGGTTCCAGTTCAGATCGCCGCCGCCGTAGAAATTCCCGCAGCGCGTGATGACGACCGGCGTCCGGTACGTCGTCGCATACATGTGCGCGATCAGATCAGCGCAGGACTTGCTGACGTCGTACGGGTGGCGCCCCCTGAGCGGCGTCTCCTCGTCGTACGGCAGCGTCGGACAGTCGCCATATGCCTTGTCGGATGACGCGCACACCACTTGCTTCACCGACGGGCTTCTGCGGCACGCTTCGAGCAGCGCCCACGTGCCGCGGATGTTCGTGTCGAGCGTCGAGACGGGATTGCGGTTGGCGATCGTGACGATCGTCTGCGCGGCGA
>QHWR01000178.1:0-18370 GCA_003223835.1 Acidobacteriota bacterium
CACGTGATGGCCGCCGGGATCGCCACCGTCGCCGAAGAAATGCCCGAGGCCTACAAGGACGTCACCGACGTCGTCAACGTCGTCGACGGCGCCGGCATCGCGGTGAAGGTCGTGCAGCTCAGGCCAATAGGGGTGATTAAAGGATAGTGCTGGGGGCTGGGTGCAGGGGCAGGGTGCTGGGCGAAAACGGTGCGGTGCTGCGCGCGCACGGTGCTTGGGTGCATTAGCCGCGGCACGCTCCTCCCCCAGCACCATGCCTCAGCACCCAGCCCCCAGCACGCGACGTATAATCAACGTCAGCCCTGCCTGCGTAACAGAACCTATGCGCACGACTTCCTGGTCCACGCTCCTGATCCTGGCGATGGTGTCGGCGGCGCTCGTCGCGCAGCAGCCTCCGCCGCAACAACCCCCGCCGCTGACGTTCAGGGTCGAGATCAACTACGTCGAGATCGACGCGGTCGTCACCGACGCGCAGGGAAACTTCGTTCGTGACCTGAAGAAGGACGACTTCCAGGTCCTCCTCGTGGAGATCCCGGTCGAGCGCGTGGATCCGCCGCTCTTCGCGAAGAACCCGATTCCTCCCGACGTCCAGACGAACCGGAAGACCTTCGAGGGGCGCGTGTTCGTGCTGCTGCTCGACGGCTTCCACACGAGCGCCGCGCGATCGCTGCTGCTCCGGCGCGCCGCGTCGTTGTTCGTCCAGCGTTATGTCGGGGCGAACGACGTCGTCGCGGTCGTGGACACGACGGGGGCGACGGCGGCGTCGCAGGAGTTCACGAGCAACCGCCAGCTCGTGCTGAACGCGATCGACCGGTTCATGGGCCAGAAGGCGGACTCGCCGACGAAGGCGGCGATCGCCGACGCGCTCCGGAACCAGGACCTGCCCGGCGGCGCGGCGACGAACAGCGAGGCGAAGGCGAATGACTTCGAGCGCGGCTACAAGGCGCGGCGGACGCTCGACGTGCTGAAGAACGTGTCCGACTATCTCAACGGCATCCGCGGCCGCCGCAAGGCCGTGGTGCTCTTCAGCGAGGGAATCGACTACGACATCACGCAGATGATCGGGAACGATGCCGTGCAGTTCGGCAGCCAGGTCATGGACGCGACGCGCGACGCGGTCGCCGCGGCCACGCGGAGCAACGTCAGCATCTACGGCGTGGATCCGCGCGGCCTCACGAACATGGGAGAGGAGCTGATCGAGATCGGCTCGCTGCCGGCCGGAGACAACACGCTCGGGATGACGTCGCTGATGGGCGAGCTGCGGCTCTCGCAGGACAGCCTGCGCGTCCTCTCGGACGAGACCGGCGGCTTCGCGATCGTCAACCGCAACGACGTCGTGGGCGGCATGGACCGCATCGTCTCGGACAACAGCTCGTACTACGTCCTCGCCTACTATCCGCCGGACCCGCGTCCCGGCCGCAACCATCGCATTCAGGTGCGCGTGAGCCGGCCGGGCGTCACCGTGGAGACACGACGAAGCTGCTCGCCGGGACGAAGACGTCCGTCGAGCTGCGCGAGGCGCTCACGAGCCCGGTGGCCGTCAGCGGACTGCCGATGACGGTTTTCGCCGCGCCGTTCAAAGGGTCGGCGGCCAGGCCGGGGGCGTCGCCGAACGCGACGGTCAACATCACGCTCGAGCTCGACGCGTCCCGCTTGAAGTTCGTCGAACAGAACGGCGTGTTCACCGACAAGATCGAGCTGTCGTTGTTCGCGGCGGATGCATCGGACAAGATCCGCGACGGCGGTCAGGACGAGCTGGATCTGAAACTCCGCTCGCAGACCCACGACGCGGTGCAGAAGGCGGGCGGCATTCGCATCACGCGTGCGCTCGAGGTTCCGCCCGGCAAGTACCAGATGCGCATCGGCGCGCGCGAGACGAACGGCGGCGCCGTCGGTACGGTCGTGTACGACCTGGACGTCCCGGACTTCTCCAAGAGCGATATCACGATGAGCGGGATCGCGGTCTCGTCGGCGTTCGCGAGCCGGATGCCGACGGCGAATCCCGACCCGCTGTTCAAGGACGTGCTGCCCGCGGCGCCGACCGCGATGCGCGAGTTCCCGCGCGGCGACGCGCTGGCGCTCTTCGCCGAGGTTTACGACAACGCGGCATCGATTTCGCATCGCGTCGGCATCACGACGAGCGTCCTGTCCGACGAGGGCAAAGTGGTGTACACGACGTCCGACGAGCGCAAGAGCGAGGAGCTGCAGGGGTCGCGCGGCGGCTACGGGTACTCCACCCAGATCGCCACCGCCCAGTTCCCCCCCGGACGCTACGTGCTTCGGGTCGAGGCGAAGTCGTACGCGAAGAACAACCCGACGGCGTCGCGCGAGATCGAGTTCCGGATCAAATGATCGCGCTGGCCACGGTCGCGCGCGGCGACGGCAGCCGCATTGTCGAGCCGCGACGCGTCGTGGTCCGTACGGCCGACGAATGGCGCGCGCTCTGGGCTGCGCACGTGGGGCCCGGCGGAGAGGCGCCCGCGATCGATTTCGCGAGCGAGATGGTCGCCGCCGTCTTTGCCGGCGAACGGCCGACGCCGGGCTACGCGGTCGAGATCACCGGCGTGATGGAGGAGCGTGACGGGCTGCGGATCTTCTGCAGGGAAACGCGCCCGCCCGCGGGCCTCCTCGCCGCGCAGATCCTGACATCGCCGTTTCACATCGTGCGTCTGCCGCGGCGGAACGCCGAAGTCCGCTGGGGGTCCGGAACCGGCCCGACCACGTCGAGCGGCGCATCCCGGACGCCGGAAACGGGATCCACGAGCGGCCTCAGCACCCCGGTCGCATCCGCTTTGTCGTATCTGGTCGGTCCGATCTCCGGCACGTTGATTCTGCTGGCGGAGCACCGCAATCGCGCGATCCGGTTTCACGCCTGGCAGTCGATCCTCGCGCTCGGCGGCGTGTGGCTCATCGTGCTCGCCCTCTACGTCGCCGCGCTCGGATCGCTGTTCGTTTCCGCCGCGGCGTTCACGCCGTTGCTGATGTTGTCGACGCTGGGATTCGGCGCGTCGATCGTGCTCTGGCTGGTGTGCATCGCGAAGGCGTATCAGGGACGGCCGTTCAAGCTGCCCTACGCGGGCGCTCGCGCGGAACGCTACGCAAATACTCGTGCCGGGGGCTGAGTGCTGAGAGAGGGTGCTGCGCAGGATCCGTGCACAGTGCACCTCGTTGCCCAGCACCGTGCCATAGCACCCCGCCCCCAGCACGGGGTGATCACCACTTTTCCCGTTCCCGTAGTGATGTGATGTGCGCGACGTGATGGCGGCCGTGCCACGTATAGAGCTGCAGCACCTTGTCCAGCGTCATCTCGCCCGCCTCCGGATGCTGCAGCGTCCGCGCGAATTCCTCCGGCTTCATGGATTCCAGGAGCGTGACCCATCGCTGGTGCAGCGAATCGAGCAGCGCCAGCGACGTCTCGACGGGCGTGCGCTCCGTGTCCGCCAGCTTCGCCCACGCGGCTTCGTCGTACGGCTTGATGCGCGGGTTGTCTTCCGTGAGCGCGAGCTTGAACCGGCAGTAGGCGTTCAGAGCACGACCTGCCGGACGGTCCAGCCGTCGGGGCGGTACGGCGTGTCGAATTGTGACGCGGTCAGGCCGCGGACCGCGGCGCGCATCGCGGCCGGCGCCTCGCGGACCTGCGCGAAGCACGCGCGGCGCGTCGCCGGCGTGACGTTCGGATCGAAGTGGAATTTGCCGACGGGATAGCGAAGGTCGTCCGTCATGGACGCGATCGTAGCGCCGATCGCGCCGTCATTTCTTGAAGCTCTTCACGGCCTTCGGATCGACCTTGCCGCCCTGGTGGCTGAACGCGAACTGGTTCTGGTACATGTCCTTCCGGTACGGCGACTTCAATGTCACCTCGACGACCTCGCCCGGCATGATCGGCTGCTTCACTTTCTGCGTGTCGCCGGTGACCGTCTGTCCGGTCTTGCTGTACCAGTATTCGTCAACCTTGAGCAGCGCGATCGCGCCGGTTGACACGTTCTTGATCTGCAGCGTCGTGACGATGTCGTCCTTGACGCGCTTCGGCGCGCCCTTGATCACCTCGACGTAGACCGTGCCTTTTACAGGCACCACCCATTTGGCCTTGGCGGTCGGCGCGGTCGGCGGCGGCGTGGCGGGCTTGTTCGGAGCGGCGGCGGCTTTGCTTTGAGCGAACGCGCTGGTCGACAGCACCAGCGACATGACGATCGCGGCGGCGGACGCGAAGCGGTTCATGGCGACCTCCCGGGGGGACGCTGCCAGCTGGCGGCTGGAAGCTGTCGCATTATAGGACGTTACATCTCGCCGTTCCAGTCCTCCGGTTCAACGCTCGTCGCGTGGAAGATCTCGAGGTGCCACTTGCCGCCGCCCCACGGCTCGATGACTTCCGCGGCGACGACGTCCACGAGGATCTCCGCGAAGGTCCGTCCTTCGGGGTCTCCCTCGAGATGGTACGCCGCGTCGTCCCAGCCGAAGCTCGGATAGAGCACCATCGTCAGGAAGAGATCGTAACCATCGTCCACGACGATCAGCTGCCCGCACGGGCGCTTCTGCGTGGAGTGATAGACCAGATATTTTTCGGCGCTGTGGGCGCGGATGTACCGCTTCAGCGCGAACTCGCGCGCGACGATTTCTTCGACGGCGATCTTCTTGTCCCAGCAGTCGCGGCAGTACTTCTCTTCTCCGCGCGGCTCGGAAATCTCCTTCGCGCCGCACAGCGCGCACCGCGACTGCGCTACCGACTTTCGAGGCATGGGTCGATTGTAGCAGACGGCGTCACTTTTCCACCTTCTGCCCCTCGAGCGCCGGCGCGTACATCTGGTCGACGTACTGCTTGACCATCCGGCGCGCGCTGAAGCGCGGCGTGACGGTGATGATCGCCTGCCGCACCAACTGCAGCCAGCGCCGCGGCACGCCGCCGCCGTCGCGATCGTAGAAGGCCGGCACGACCTCGTGTTCGAGCAGATCGTAGAGCGACGACGCGTCGGCGGCGTCGATGTCGGTCGCGTCCTTGACCGGCTGTCCTTCGATGAGCCAGCCGTTCTTGCCCGTGTACCCTTCCGCCCACCAGCCGTCGCCGATGCTCAGGTGCGGGACGCCGTTGATGGACGCTTTCATCCCGCTCGTGCCGCTCGCCTCGAGCGGCTTGCGCGGGTTGTTCAGCCACACGTCGCAGCCCTGCACCAGGAAGTGCGCGACGTGCAGGTCGTAGTCGTCGACGAAGGCCACGCGTCCGCCGAAGGCCGGATCGATCGCGCGGCGGTAGACCTGTTGCAGGTGGTGCTTGCCGGTTTCGTCCGCCGGATGCGCCTTGCCGGCGAAGACGACCTGCACGGGCCGCCGCGGCGCGTTGAGGATCGCGTTGAGTCGATCCGGGTTGTGAAAGATCAGCTCGGGACGCTTGTAGCCCGTGAAGCGGCGAGCGAAGCCGAGCGTCAGCGCGTTCGGGTCGAGCAGCGTGCCGGCCGCCACGACGCGCGCGACGCTGACGCGCTCGTCCCGCCAGCGCTGCCGGGCGCGCTCGCGGATGAACGCGAACAGGTACTGCCGCAGCGCCTGGCGCGCGTGCCACAGCTCTTCGTCCGGGATATCGTTCACGCGCTGCCACAGGTCCGGATCGTCGTGACGTTCCCGCCAGTCGGGCGACAGATACGTGTCGAAGAGATTCATCAGCTCGGTCGAGAGCCACGTCGGCACGTGGATGCCGTTGGTGACGCCGCGCACCGGCCGTTGGTCGTCCGGCAGCCCCGGCCAGATCGGCGCCCACATCTCGCGTGTGACGACGCCGTGGAGCTGGCTCACGGCGTTGACGCCGTTGGCCGTCCGGAGCGCGAGCGCGGTCATGTTGAACTGCGGTCCCGACCCGTTGTCGTACGACCCGAGCGCCATGAACTGATCGCGATAATCCCCAAGCGTGCCCCAGCAGCCGGCGAGGTGCGTCTCGACGAGGTTGAACGGGAACGCGTCGTGCCCCGCCGGCACCGGCGTGTGCGTCGTGAACACCGTTGTCCGCCGCACTTCCTCGAGGGCGGATTCGAACGTCTGACCCGATTCGATCAGATCGCGGATCCGCTGCAGCACGACGAAGGCGGCGTGCCCCTCGTTCAGGTGCCACACGACCGGCGTCGATCCCATCGCCTTCAGCGCGCGCACCCCGCCGATCCCCAGGACGATTTCCTGCTGAATACGCGTCTCGCGGTCGCCGCCGTAGAGCCGCGCCGTCAGCTCGCGATCCCAGGGCGCGTTCTCCTCGAGATCGGTGTCGAGCAGATACAACTTCACGCGGCCGAGCCGCACGCGCCACACCGAGACGAGCACGCTGCGATGGCCGAGCGGCACCGCGACGATGCAGTTCGAGCCGTCGGGCGTGACGGCGGGCTCGATCGGCGCATCGGCCCAGTTGAGATGCTCGTACACTTCCTGCTGCCAGCCTTCCGGCGAGACGTTCTGGTGGAAGTAGCCCTGCGGATACATGAACCCGACGCCGACGAGCGGGAGGCCGAGGTCGCTCGCTTCCTTGCAGTGATCGCCCGCAAGCACGCCGAGACCGCCGGCGTAGATCGGGAGCGACTGGTGCAGCGCGAATTCCGCGGAGAAGTACGCGATCGGCCCCGGGTTTCCCGGAAAGTGGCGCAGCCACCACGTGTCGCGCGCCGTCCGCGCGCGGTCCAGCGCATCGAGCGCCGCGTCGTACGCGCGCAGAAAGTCCGGATCGTTCGCCGCGAGCGCCAGCAGGTCGGACGAGACGTTGCGCAGCATCAGGACCGGGTTGTGCGCCGTCTGCCGCCAGAGCGTGTAATCGAGGCGCCGGAACACCTCGCGCGCCGGCGGGTTCCACGTCCACCAGAGATCCTTGGCGAGCTCGGAAAGCCGGTTGAGACGGGGGGGCATGGACAGCGATTGTGGGTTCATGGTCATCCAGGGATCACAGAGAACAAGACAATTGGATCTCTGTGATCTCTGTGTTCTCTGTGGTGATATTCAACCATCGTCTCTGCTATCTCTGATCGCACGCGCCGACCAGCTGATCGCCGGCGAAATCGCCGCGGCGACGGCGCACGCCGCCGCGCCTTCGGCGATCACGTGGACGCGGTCGGCGACCAGCCGCATCGCCTTCGCCGCCTCGTCGAGGCTGACGACGATCGAGTCGGCGACCCACGCCTGCATCAGCGGCCACATCGACGCGAGCACGGATCGGCCGCCGGCGCCGTCCACGAACGACGCGCGCCAGTTGTCGAACGTCGTCGCGCGTCCGGCGCGGCGCGACGCCTGCAGCGGCGCGGCGGTCTCGGGCTCGGCGGCGTAGACCCTGGCCTGGGGCCGCAGCGCCGACAGCGCGCAGCCGATCCCGGCGATGAGCCCGCCGCCGCCGATCGGCGCGACGACGGCGTCCACGTCCGGAAGGTCCTCGACAATCTCGAGTCCGATCGTTCCGTTCCCGCTGATGAACTGGTCGTCGTCGAACGGGTGCACGAAATGTCCGGCCATGCGATCGGAGCCGTGCGCCTCGACGGTCCGCCAGCACTCGTCGTAGGTGGCCTTCACGATCGTCGCGCCGAGACGGTTGATGGCGTTCAGCTTCGTTTCGGGCGCCGTGTCCATCACCATCACGCTGCACGCCGCGCCGGCCTTGCGCGCGGCGAGCGCGACGCCCTGCGCGGCATTCCCGGCGCTCACCGTCCAGACGCCGTCGGCCAGCGCCGACGTGGGCAGATGCCGTACGGCATTCCACGCCCCGCGGATCTTGAAGGATCCAATCGGCTGCAGCGTTTCGAGCTTGAGGAACACCTCCGGCGCGCCGGCGCCGGCCGCTGTCCCCGCGAGCGGACCGAGCGGCACGAGCGGCGTCCGCACGGCGGCGTCGTACACGCCGCGCGCGGCGTCGCGGATGGTGTCTATGGAAATGTGGCGCTGCATCCTGCGGGGTGAACGGGCCTGAATGTCAAATGCCGGATGCCTCCGATCCGTGGCCCATCGTAGTCGGCTCGGCCGCAGGCGTCAACGGAACGCGCGGCGCGCCGGGTTGAACTAAACTACGGCCGCGCTGGCAGCTGGAAACATCCGTCGTAGCGCAGCCCTTTTATTCAGGGCTGCTCGTCGTCACGAGCAGGGCTGAAGCCCTGCGCTACGAAACTGAAACTGGAAGCTGGAAGCTGGGAGCCGATGTCATGCCCCGCAAGGTCAATCGTCGCCAATTCGTGATCTCGGGCACGGCCGGTCTCGCCGCCGCAGCCGCCGTCCCCGCGTTCGGCCAGACGCCCGCGCGCGCGCCGCAACCGGCGCCGCAAACCGGCGGCGGGCCGACGATCGTGACGCGAAGCCGCGTCAAGCCCGTCGTCATCGCCTCGGCCAACGGCAACCGGTTCAAGAACGGCGGCACGGTGACCGGCGTCGAAAAAGCCTTCTCGATGATCGCGCGCGGCAGCGACGTCCTCGACGCCGTGATCGCCGGCGTGAACATCGTCGAGCTCGACCCCGAGGAGACGAGCGTCGGCTACGGCGGGCTGCCGAACGCCGACGGCGTCGTCCAGCTCGACTCGTGCTGCATGCACGGGCCGAAGAAGCGTGCGGGGGGCGTCGCCGCGATCGAGGGCGTCAAGACGCCGTCGCTCGTCGCGCAGAAAGTGATGGACGAAACGGATCATCACCTGATCGTCGGCAGGGGCGCGCAGGACTTCGCGCGGAACATGGGGTTCGAGATTCTGCCGGACCTGAACACCGAACGCTCGCGCAAGGCGTGGATCGAGTGGAAGCGCCGCACCGATCCGCTGCACTACCTGGATCCGATCAAGCGGCAGGCCGCGATCCGCCGCGTCGAACTGGAGATGATCGCCGACGGCTGGATTGACGAGAATCATTTCTACGGCACGATCAACTGCGACGGCATCAACGCCAAAGGGGAGATCTGCGGCGTCACCACGACGAGCGGGATGGCGTGGAAGATTCCGGGCCGCGTCGGCGATTCGCCGATTCTCGGCGCGGGACTCTACGTGGACGGCGACGTCGGCGCGGCCGGATCGACGGGGCGCGGGGAGGCGAACCTCTACAACCTCACGTCGTATCTGATCGTCGAGAACCTGCGCCGCGGCCTGCACCCGAAAGACGCCGGCCTCGAGGGTCTGAAGCGGATCAAGGCGAACACGATCGAGAAGCGGCTGTTGAAGGAGAACGGCGATCCCAATTTCAACATCATCTTTTACGTGCTGAACGCCAAAGGGGAATACGCTGGCGTGGCGATGTTCGGCGGCCCGAACGTGAACTACACCGTCTGCACCGAGCAGGGCGCGCAAACGCTCCCGTGCGAGCCGCTCCTGCAGGGGATCGCGATGGATTGACCCGATCCAGCGCCGGGGGCTGGCTGCAGGGGCAGGGCCCCCGGCACGTGCTCGTGCTATAGTTCGCCCACTCACACAAGACAATGGCACGCCGCGCGCTGGTGTTGTCCCCCCAACACGCCTTGGTCGCCGGCGGCTCGGCCGAAGCATTCGAGCTGCAGGTCCAGACTCTGTACGAACAGGGGCACCGGCACATCGTCGTCGATCTGAGCGGCGTGCCGGATCTCGACAGCCGCGGCGTCCGCGCACTGGTGCGCAGCCATACGACCAGTCAGCGGCTCGGCGGCATGCTGAAGCTGGCGAGCGCGAACCCGCGCTGTCTGGCCGTCCTGCAGCTCGCCAACCTCGATAAGATCCTCGCGATCCACGACTCGGTGCGCGCGGCGTCGAAGCGCCCCTGGCCCTGGCGCCGCATCGCGGTCGTTGCCGCCGCGGGCGCGCTGTGCGCCGGTCTCGTGTGGTGGGAATTGTGGGCGCCCGTCGCGCCGGCACCGCCGGATCAGTCGTCGTTCGCGCAGGCGGTGGCATCGGGCACGTCGCCCCCATCCCCGTTACAGCATCCGGTGGAGCAGGTCCTCAAGCTCGCCGCCGCCGCGCTCATCGGCATCATCGTGACCGGCGTGCACCGGCCGCACGTGCCCGACACGCCGATGGATCGGTCGATGCGTCAGGCGCAGATCCTGTTGTGCGTGGCGGGCGCGATGGTGATGGTGATCATCGGGAACTCGGTCGCGCGCGCGTTCGGGATCGCCGGCGCCGCGAGCATCATCCGCTTCCGCACGCCGATCGACGATCCGAAGGACGTCACGATCCTGTTTCTGCTGATGGGACTCGGGATGGCGGCCGGCGTCGGCGCGCTCGCGGTGGCGGGGCTCGGCACCGCGTTCCTGTGCCTGTTCCTCGTGCTCCTCGATCGGATCATCGCGCAGAAGGCGCGGACGCTGCGCGTGGACGTCGTCGCGGAAGGGCACGATTTTCCGACCGCGCACGTGCACGGCGTGTTCGTGCGCAACCGCATGGCGTTCGAAACGCGCGAGGTCTCGCTCGGCGACAAGATGAAGGTCCGTTATCATGCGACCGTTCCCGCCGCCGCGTCGCTCGAGGATCTCGGCGCGCAACTCATGAGCGGCGGCGCGGGCGTCAAGTCGGTGTCCTGGGAGCCGGTGAAGGACTAGCGTGCTGCGGCGCGGGTCGGCGTTCGGAACGAACGGAGGATTCGTTGTGGTGATTGTGACGCGGTCGCTCTCGGCGCTCGCCTGCCTGTTGTTGCTGCCGCTTGCCGTCCTGGCGCAGGACGGACAGAACGTCCAGGACAAAGAGAAGGAGAAGGAAGGCGAGTCGAAGGGGCTGCGTTTCGTCTGGAACCGGCGGCCGTCGCTCCGGGCCGGCGACATGTTACGGGTAGATTTCAGGGTGAAGCTTCAGGAGGACGGGCTCAGCTTCTCGCCGAAATCCGAGGCGCCGGAAGAATCTTTCGTCTTTGCCCGCCGCCGCATCGGCATCCAGGGTAACTTCCTCAAAGTGTTCGAGTACCAGGTCGAACGCGAGTTGACTCGCGAGTCCCCGTGGCGCGACGTGTTCCTGAACTTCCGCTACTTCCGGGACGTCCAACTGCAAGCAGGCCGGTTCAAGGTCCCGTTCAGCCTGGACCAGTTGACGGGGGAGATGGACAACGACTTCATCCATCGATCGCGGATCGGCGATCTGCTCGCCCCCGGACGCGACGTCGGCGTGATGGCGCACGGCCGCGTCCTCGGCCGCGGCCTGAGCTATCAGGGGGGCGTGTTCCGGCACGACGGCGACAACTCGCGCTTCGGTCACAACCCGGGCGCGGGACGTACCGTCGCCGGCCGAATCGTCGTGACACCGCTGCGTCTCGTCACGAAGGATTCGCCGCTCGCGGATCTCGAGACGGGATTCGCGATGACGGGAGGCGACGTACCCGAGGGACTCAACGCGCTGCGCGGCGTGTCGATCTGGGACACGAGATTCTCGTCGGACGTGTACGTGAAAGGACGGCGTCTGCGGACCGGCGTCGAGGAGAACTGGGAGCCGGGTCCGTTCTCGGTCAAGTCCGAGTACGTCCGCGTCAGCGACGAACGCCGCGAGCAGGGGCTGCTCAACGACGATCTGCCGAAGCTGCTGTCGCGCGGATGGTACGTGAGCGCCACGTGGATCGTCACGGGCGAGAAGAAAGCGGGCGGCATCGAGCCGAGCCGTCCGCTGTTTCGTCACGGCGCCGGCGCGATCGAGATCGCGGGCCGCTACGATCGGATCCGCTTCGGCAGCAACGCGCCCGGCGAGGAGCCGGAGACGAACCCGCGTGCCGTGAACCTCGCCGAAAACGGCGAGGGCATCTGGGCGGCCGGCGTGAACTGGTACGTCAACCATTGGGTGAAGATCCAGGTGAACTCGATGAGGGAAGCGTTCGAGGACATCGATCGCAGCCCGCGCCCGGGTCGGGCGCGGTTCTGGACCCACATTGTCCGGTTTCAGTTCGTCCTCTGAGAGGAGCAGATCATGCGGCTGCGCACGCTCGGCGGCGGTTTCGTCCTCGCGTGCCTCGTTCTCCTGAATGCGGCGCGCACGGCGGCGCAATCGCCGCCCGCGCCGGAGCCGCCGCCCGATCCGACGGCGGGCTTTTTCAACGACGACGTGATCCAGGAGGTGCGGCTCACGCTGAACTCGAAGGACTGGACTGCGCTCAAGACGAACTTCCAGTCCAACACGTACTACCCGTGTCAGTTCACGTGGCAGTCGGTCACGCTCAAGAACATCGGCATCCGGTCGCGGGGCAACGGCAGCCGCAGCGGCACGAAGCCGGGCCTGCGCGTCGACTTCGATCACTACGCGCCGGGGCAGCGCTTCCAGACGGTCCTCAAGTCGGTCGTCCTGCGGAACAACACGCAGGACGCGTCGATGATGCACGAGCGGCTCGCGATGAAGCTGCTGGCGCTGATGGGATTCCCCGCGCCGCGGGAGGCGTTCGCGAAGCTGTACGTGAACAACACCTACGCCGGCCTCTACACGATCGTCGAGTCGATCGACAAGCCGTTCCTCACGCGCAACCTCGGCCAGAACGACGGGTTCCTGTACGAGTACGACTACGACTTCAACGACGAGCCGTACCACTTCGAGTATCGCGGCTCGGATCCGGCGCTCTATTCACCCAAGCCGTTCAAGCCGTCCACGCACGAGAAGGATCCCGACGCCAAGCCGATCGAGGCGATGATCAAGATCATCAACGAGGCGTCCGACAACGACTTCGTCCGCAGGATGTCGGACTACCTGGACCTGAAGAGCTTCATGACGTACGTCGGGGTGGAGAATTTCCTGGGCGAGACCGACGGGATGCTCGGTGACTGGGCGATCAACAACTTCTACATGTATCGTGTCGAGCACTCCACGCGATCGCTCCTGATTCCGTGGGACCGCAGCCAGTCATTCACCGGCGGACCCGGCTTCTCGATCTGGCACAACATCTTCGACATCCCCGCGCAGTCGCGCAACCGGTTGATGGATCGCGCGGTGAAATTCACCGATCTGCTCGACGTGTACCTGGACACGCTGCTGAAGGCGGCCGAGCTCGCGTCCAAGCCGGTCGAGACCGAGGCCGACGCCGCGCCGTCGCATACGTCCGCCGCCGATCCCCAGAATCCGGGCTGGCTCGAGACGGAGATTCTCCGTGAATACCAGCAGATTCGCGCCATCGCGCGCGCCGACTCGTTCAAGCCGTACACCAACGACGAGTTCGAGCAGGCATTTGAGGATCTGCTGAAGTTCGCCCGCGAGCGCAGCGGCTTCGTCAAGGACGAAGTGCACAAATTCAGGCGATGAAGTTTGGGAGCAAGGCTCAGTGACACCGATCGGTTCCGAAGTCGCTCGCGCTCTGGCCCGCCACCGGCACGAACCGCCAGTCGTAGTCGTTCGCGCGCAGCGTGAACTGCAGCACGCCCCAGACGCTGAACCACGCTTCCGTGTTGGGGTGTGACGTGACGAACGGGTAGAGCTGCGCGCCGCCCGTGCCGGCGATGAATTCCCGCATGCCGCGCGTGTTGTCGCGCCGGCCGTCGGGATCCTGCGGCGCGAACCGCTCGTAATCGTGATCGTGGCCGTTGATGATCACGTCGACGTTTGCGTCGTACAGGACGCGCCAGATTTCCCGCATGAACAGGTTGTCGCCGTTGGGCCCCGAGCTGTAGAGCGGCTTGTGCCAGATGACGGCGGTGCACAGCGGATGGTTCGCCGTGAGGTCGGCGCGCAGCCAGCTCACCTGCGGCGACGCCGCGTCGGTCGCGATTTCGCTGTTGAGCGTGATGATGTGCCACGCGCCCAGGTTGAAGCTGTAGTAGCCGAGCCCCGACGGGCCCGCGCGGTCGCCGAAGTACGCGAAGTACGGACCGGCGCCCGGTTGGATGTAATCGTGATTGCCGGGCACGGCGTACGTGCGCGGCTTGTGGCGTCCCCAGAACGGGTCGTAGCACTGCGCGAACTCCTGCGCCGTGGCGTTGAAATACGCGTTGTCGCCGGCCGTGAACACCGTTCCGGCGATGCCGTCGAGAAGACGCCCCGTCGCCGCCGCCCCGTCGAGGCCGCACCACCCGATGTCGCCCGCGCCGACGAACACCCCGTTCGATCCGCATCCCGCGCCGGTGACGATCGCGGCGAGGATCGCCCGCCTTGCGAGCCGGCATCGCCAACGGGCGCCTGTCATCTTCACTCGTTATCTCGCAATCTTCCGCAGCGTGCGCGTCACGCGGCCGACCGGTTTGCCGTCGAGGCTGACGACGGCGCGCACCTGGTAGTCGCCGGGCGGAAGCGCCTCGATCGCGAAGCCGCCGAAGACGATCTTGACGTCCTCGACCGTCGTTGAGGCGGTCGTGGTCGTCGCGGTCGCCATCGCGGGTTCGGTGTCCGACTCGGCGAGCTCCAGCGTCGTGGACAGCGCGCCGCTCTTCGGGACGCCGTAAACCTCGAGGTAACCGATCGCCTGGGGATCGGATCCGAACTGCAGCCGCGGCGAAAACGATCCGTTCTGCGCGACGCCGAGCGCGAGCGCGCTCAACTTCAACGGATCCGCGCGGACGACTTCCGCGGTCAGCGTGTAGTCGGCGCTGCCGGCGCGCCCGGACGCGTCCACGGCGGCGACGCGCAGGCGGTAGACGCCGGGCGGCGCGGTCAGCGCCGCGATCGCCGGTTCGCGCGCGAGGTCCGCGGGCTGCGCCGTCCACTGCCGGACGAGGGTGCCCTTCTGATCGAACAGCCCGGCGGTCGCCGCGGTCAGCTTGATCGCGGGATCGATGGGCTCGAACACGCTGAGCACCTTGACCGTGCCGTCGCCCGGATTTCGCGACGCGTAGCCGGCGACGCGCAGCGGCAGGTCGCGATGGATCGCGCTCACGCGCAGCATGTCGCGCGGCGACGGCGTCCCTTTGTTGTCCCCCTTGCCGAGGGCGAGCTGCGGCTGGACGCGCAGCTTGACGCGATCGCGTTTCACCTTCAGTTCCACGCGGTACCGCGCGCCGTTTCGCTCGGACGGATCGGCGGCGAACGCGGCGAGATAGTACGCCGACGTTTCACGGCCGACGCGCGCCATCGCGAGTTCCGTGTCGCCGGTGAGCCGGATCAATTCTCCGCCGGTCACGCCCGCGAGATTGTCGAGCCCTGCCGAGAGTTCGCTCGAGCTCCTGGTGCCCGCGGCGCCGGAGCCCTCCACGATCCAGACGACGTAAAGGTTCGCGCGCACCGCCTGCGTGGCGGCGGCGACGTCGTCGAAGTCCGCGGTCCGGAGTTGACAGAGGCCCGAGGCCTGTCCGATGCGGGTCGGCCGCTCGGACGTGGACACCGCCATGTTCGCCGAGAAGAGCACGATCGTCGTCGCGGCATCGCCCGACGCGTCGAGGACGCCGTGCAGCGCCTGCAGCGTGAGGTGCGTCCGGCACGCCGCGTTCTCTTCCGTCTCCTCGATCTGCTGGCTCTCGCCGGACACGCCGCGGACCGCCGCCAGGATTTCCCCGCGGTCGCGCGTCGGCGCGATGTGACGTCCGCCCGGCGAAATCGTGACGAGGCCGACGCGATCGCCCGGCGACAATCCGCCGACGAGCTGACCGATCGCCGCGCGCGTCGGCTGCTCGCGTCCCGGCGCGATCGAGTCCGTGTCGATGACGATGTAGACGTCGCGCGCGCCGCTCGACGACAGGTTGGTGCCGAATGCCGGCGGCAGTTCCGATCGTCTGGTTGCGCCGCCCACCTGCACGAATTGCAGCGACGCGACGTCGCGCGGTTTGCCGTTGACCTTGAGCGAGAGGTCGTCGGCCTTCAGGTCCGCGACCGGCTGGCCGTCCTCGCCGACGACGCGGAACATGAGGCTCACGAGCGACCCGCCGCCGCGGTTCGGCGATTGTTCCGGCGTGCCGGCGATCGGGGCCGCCGGGCCGGCGAGCAGCGCCGACCACACGATCGCACCGACAATCTTGCGCGACCCCATATCCACCTCAGTCCTGGATCTGGTTGGTGCTCGTCTTCTTCCTGGCCGTACCGTCGCCGCCGAGCTTGACCGGCTGGGGCACCGTCAGCGTGAGGTTGTATGTCGACAACGTCGCGCTGAGCGTCGCCGCCTTCGCGATCGTGCCGTTCAGATCCGCGATGACCTTCGGCAACTCCGCCTTCGCGTCGTTGTAGGTCCTGAGGAGCTGCTCGGTCGGCCACATCCCCGCCATCAGCCCGTTCTTCGCGAGGGCGAGCCTGGCCGACACATTCTCGCCGGCGCCGCCGCGGCCGCCGAAGCCGCGTCCCCCGGCGGGCGCCGTCAGCTTCGCCGCGAGGGCCGTCAGCTCCTTCTGCAGGGCGTCGAGCGACGACTTCACGTCCGCCGGGATCTCGCTCCGGGTGCCGATCGCGCTCGAGAGGTCCGTCATCTGGCGCGTGAGCGCGCCGATCGCGTTCGTGCCGTCCGCCGCGCCGTGCTGCAGCTCGTGGACCTCCATCGCCATGTCGAACATCTGGCGGCGCTGCGCGTCGGTCAGCAGGACTTCGGGATCCGCCGTCACGCGCAGCGGCTTCGTGTCGATCGTCTTGCCGCCGATGACGAGCGACACGGTGTAGACGCCGGGCAGCACGTACGGGCCGGCGCTCCCCCCGCCGCCGCCGAACCCGCCGGCCGGTTGTCCGCATCCCGCACCCAACGGATTCTGCGGCAGAGCACCCGTAGCACCCGTAGCACCCGTAGCACCCGTAGCACCCGTAGCACCTGTAGCACCCGTAGCACCTGTAGCACCCGGGTTGGGCTCCACCCGCAGGTCCCAGCACGCCGACTGGAGTCCCGGCTTCACGCTGTTCGCGAGGACGGTGCCGGAGATGTCGCGCATTTCGCGTCCCGCCGCATCGGTGATGCGCAGCTTGACGTCGCTCACCTGGTTCTTCTGGAACCACCAGATCACCGCCGCCTGCGGCGGGTTCTCGCCGAAGAACGTCTGGTCTCCCCAGAACTCGTAGTTGCGATCGCGCGCCGGACGCCGGTACATGACCGACGGCGCGAGTGTGAACAACTTGGCGTCGGTGTTTTGTGCCGCGGCGTACTCCTGGATGGGCTCCAGATGATCGAGGATCCAGATCGCGCGGCCGTGCGTCGCGAGCAGCATCGCGTTGTCGCGCGGGTGCAGCGTGATCTCGTCGAGCCGCACCGTCGGGAAGTTGCCCTTGACGTGCGTCCAGCTCTTGCCGCGATCGATCGAGATGAACAATCCCGTTTCCGCGCCGAGGTAGAGGACGTCGGGGTTTTTCAGATCCTCCGTGATCGTTCGCGCGACTTCGCCCGTGATGTTGCCCGCGATCGACTGCCACGTCTGTCCGAAATCCCGGCTTGCGAAGACGTGCGTATCGAAGTCGTTCTGCCGGTGCCCGTCGAACGTCGCGTACACCGTACCCTCGTCGAACCGTGACGGAGCGATGCGCGATACGAAAACGCCTGACGGCAGGCCCGGCACCTTCGACATCACGTTCGCCCACGTCCTGCCCGCGTCGCGCGAGACCTGCAGGTTGCCGTCATCGGTGCCCGCGTAGAGCAGGCCGGCGCGCTTCGGCGATTCCGCGAACGCGACGATCGTCGGCCACGCGCCGATGCCGTCGTTCTTCGCGATGTTGACGTCCTTTCCCTTGACGCCCATCGTCGCGACGTCCTCCCGGTCGGCGCCGCTCGTCAGGTCAGGGCTGATCGCGGTCCACGACAGCCCGCGATCCGGCGATCGGAACACCTTGTTCGCCGCCGCATACACGATCTTCGGATCGTGCGGCGACAGCACGAGCGGCGTGTCCCAGTGCCACCGCAGCGCCGGTTCCTTCGGGCCGGGCAACGGCCGGATGCTCATCGACTCGCTGGTCACGCGGTCCACGCGCACGATGTTGCCATCCTGCGTCTCGCTGTAGATCACGCGCGGGTCCTGCGGGTCCTGGAGGACGACGAAGCCGTCGCCCCCCTGGAGCGTTTTCCACTCGTAGCTGGCGATCCCGGCGGCGCCGCGCACCTGGCTCGGGCCGCACCAGTCGTAGTTGTCCTGCATGCCGCCGCACACGTTGAACGGCGTCGCCATGTCGTAGCTGACGTGGTAGAAGAGGCCGACCGGCAGGTTCGGGACGAACACCCACGTCTTCGCCATGTCCCACGACACCGCGAGGCCGCCGTCGTCGCCGATGATCACGTGGTTGGAGTTCGACGGATCGATCCAGATCGCGTGGACGTCGTCGTGGGCGTTGGGCGTGACGTTGGTCGCGATTGTTTTTCCGCCGTCGAGCGTCTGGTGCAGCTTGACGCCGCCCATCAGGACCGCCTCGGGGTCGTTCGGATCGATGCGGACCTGACTGAAGTACATCGGGCGGGCGTTTTCGTTGTTCACCTTCCGCCAGGTCGCGCCGGCGTCGTCCGAACGATAGAGCCCCGTCGCGCCGGGACCGACGCCCTGCGCGAGGCCGCCGCGTCCGCCGAACGGCGCCGCCTGCGCGCCCGGCGTTTCCTCGGCGGCGCCCGGCGCGCCTGGTGCTCCGCGCCCCGGCTGTGC
>QHWR01000178.1:18384-25813 GCA_003223835.1 Acidobacteriota bacterium
TCAGTGAATAAATGATGTTCGTGCGCCTGCGATAGATGTCGAGGGCGATGCGGCCGAGCGATCCTTCCGGAAGACCGGTCTTCAAGCGTGTCCAGTGTTCGCCGCCGTCGGTGGACTTCCAGATGCCGCTGCCGGGGCCGCCGCCGTTCATGCAGCACGCGGAGCGTCTGCGCTGATACGTGGAGGCGTAGAGGATCTGATTATTCGACGGATCCATCACGAGATCGTTCGCGCCCGTGTCGTCGTCTGCTTTCAGCACCTGGTTCCACGTCTTGCCGCCGTCGGTCGTTTTGTACACGCCGCGCTCGCCGCCAGGTCCCCAGAGGCTGCCGGCCGCGGCGACGAACACGGTGTCGTTGTTCCGCGGATCGATCGCGATGCGGTTGATATGGCGCGACGTCCGCAGACCCATGTTCGTGTAGGTCTTGCCGCCGTCGGTCGATTTGTAAACGCCGTCGCCCCACGAGCCGCTCTGGCGGTTGTTCGACTCGCCGGTCCCGACCCAGACGAGATCGGGATTGCTCTGCGACACCGTGACGTCGCCGATCGACATCAGGCCGTGGTTCTGGAGCTGCGCCTCGAACGTCGTCCCGTTGTTCGTCGTCTTCCACACGCCGCCGTGCGCGCTGGCGACGTAGAAGATGTTCGTGTTGGCCTCGTAGACGGCGATGTCGCTGATGCGGCCCGACATGCCCGCGGGGCCGATCGAGCGGAAGTGCAGCGTATCGAACGGGCCCGCGGCCGCGGCCGGCGCGAGCGCCTGTTTGCCGATGACCGACGCGCCGGCGAAGACGATCACCCCCAGGGCGAAAATGAAGAGCGAACGAGCCGAAGCGAGTGAGCCGCGGGGCGAAGCCCTCCGCCAAGGAACGATGAGACGGAAGTGCCTCATGAGTACCGCCTCCAGGGGTTGCGGAATTGAATGTCGCGGATTATATAAGAGGAGATGCGCGGCAGTCGTCCTCGCCTGTCGTTCGCGATCACGATTCTGGCGCTCGCCGCATGCGGAGGCACGCCGACGTCGCCGTCTCAGCAGGGGCGGCTCACGCTGACCATCACCCCCGGGCCGGTGTTTCTCGGATCGCCGAATCCCGCGCTGCTGTTCTTCATCACTCTGAAGAACACGGGCTCGGATACCGTCACCCTGAACTTTCCGAGCAGTTGCCAGGTGATGTGGTACATCGCGGAGCGGAGCACGGGCCGGATCGTCCATCCCGCCGGCGGGTCCTGGGCCTGCGCGACGGTCTCGACCACGCTGACGCTCGTCGCCGGCCTGGCGCGCATCGATCCCGTCTCGGTTTCCACCATGAGTGCGATTCCCGAAGTCGTCCGGCTTCCAGCCGGCGACTACGTGATCTACGCGAAGGTGGACGCGACGAATTACCATCTGCAGTCGGCGTCGTACTCCTTCACGCTGCAGTGACGCCGATGAAATGCGGCTCTTCAATCGCGATCAAGCGTTGGGATCAGCTCGCCCGCGCTACGATTTGCCGCCGCTGCTCGACGTCGTCACCGCCGCGCCCTTCTTCTTGAACAGCGGCGTCACGTCGCGCGTGCCGCGTTCCAGGTACGGGACCCCCTTGTCCATCCACGCCGACCTCGGCTTCCCGAGCAGGAAATGGTCGAAGAACTCGTCGAGGTGGACCGTCCAGTACTTCTGGTGATCGCGCTCGCGCAGCCCGTGCTTCTCGCCGTTGAACGAGAACATGTAGGCTTCCTTGCCGAGCCGCCGCATCGCCGTGAAGAACTCGATCCCCTGGTACCACGGCACCGCATCGTCCTCGTCGTTCGCGATCGTCAGATACGGAGTCTGGATCTTCTTGATCCAGAAGATGGGGGAGTTCTCGATGAACTGGAGCGGCGCGTCCCACGGCGGCGCGCCGATGCGGCTTTGCGACTTCTCGTACTGGAACGCGCGGGACATGCCCGTGCCCCAGCGGATCCCGCCGTACGCGCTCACCATGTCGGACACGGCCGCGCCCGCTTCGACCGCGGCGAACATGTTCGTGCGGGTGATGAGATACGTGATCTGATAGCCGCCCCACGAGTGTCCCTGGATGCCGATGCGCTTCGGATCGATGAACCCCATCGCGACGACGGTGTTGATCGCGGGGATGACGCATTTCTCCGCGCTCTGACCCGGATAGCCGGTCTCGTAGACGATGTCGGGCCGGAGCAGCACGTAGCCGTTGCTGACGTAGCGCGGCACGTTGATGCTCGTGCCGACGTTGGGGGCCGTGTAGCCGTGCAGTCCCTGCGTCAGCTCCTCGTAGATGTAGACCATCAGCGGATACTTCTTCGACGGATCGAAGTTCTCCGGCTTCGTCAGGATCGCGCGCAGCTTCCTGCCGTCCGCGTTGACGTAGTCGATCAGCTCGGAGCGTCCCCAGACGAAGTCCGCCTGCTGCGGGTTGGCGTTCGACACCTTTTTCATGTCGCGGAAGCTCGTGTCGCTGACCCACAGATCCGGGAACTCCTCGAAGCGCGACAGCGTGAAGACGACGGTGTCCGCGTCCTTCGCTTTCAGCGCGTTTGCGAACGCCTTGTCGAGCATCACGATTTTTTCTGGCGCCGCGGACCCCGCGAGATTGACGCGATAGAACCCCGTCGCGCGCGTGCGGTCGTCGGTCGTGGCGAGGAGGATCGGCTTGTTCGACGGAATCGTGCGCTCCTCGGGGTCGAGCGAGCGATAGCGGAACACGAGCTGCTGCGTCTTGCCCTCGCCGCCCGTGATCATGCGCGCGCCGGTGCCGTCCGGCTTGATTTCCCAGATGTCGTACTTGTCGTACAGGAGAACCGTGCGATCGTCCGCGGTCCAGCCTGCCGCGCCGTACGGGCCGGGATCCTCCGGCCGGTTGTCTTCCTGCTGGAAGCGCGCGTTCAGCTTTTCCGTGAGGTTCGCCCGGGCCCCGTCGGCGGACCGATACGTGAACCACTGGCTGTTCTTTTCATCGAAATAGAGCAGGTATTTCCCGCCAGGCGACAGGGTCGCGGATCCACCCCAGTGCTCGAGCACCTTCTTCGGCTGGCCCGTTTTCAGATCGAGCAGGTAGACGTCGTTGTACGTCTGGTCCCACGACAGCTCCTGGCGGTAGCTGACGTCGGATTCGCCGAGCGCGCGCGACGGATCCTCCCCCGGCGTGACGGCCGGAAGATCCGGCGTCGCGAGCTGCACGAACCGCTTGTCGGCGAGATGGACGACGGCGCGATACGTGCGCTCGCGCTCCTGCTGCGCACGGACCTTCTGCATCGGCTGCAGCAGCGGGTCGTGATAGTTCCAGAGATCGACGCCGACCGGTTCCGGCGCGTTCGGATCGCGCGGCGCGGAAGGCGGAGGCCCGGTTCCGAGATAGAGGAGCGCGCCGTCCTTCGAGAAGCGCGGCTCCGCGTATTCGCTGACGACCAGCCCTTTCGCCACACCCGCCGTTGACGCCGACACCAGCTCGGTTGCCGGCGCCTCGGCCCCGACCCTCCAGTAGTACAGCCGATACGGCGACACCGCCTGCGCGTAGTCGGCTTGATCGCTTTCGAACGCGAGCTGCTGCCCCGCGTCGTCAAACGCCAGGTTCTTGTAATGGCCGCGTCCGGTCTGCAACGCGCGGACGGCGCCGTCCGTCGTGCGGCGCGCAAACGCGCCGTCCTTTGCGGCGTCGGTTGACGACGTGGCGTACGCGAGCCACGCGCCCGCCTTGTTCCATTCGTACTCCGTCACTTCTGGAACGGTGACCTCTTCTGCGGTGACGAGATTCCTTACGATCAGATCGGCGCTGGGATCTTTTCGCTTCTCGCGTCCCGCGGCCGGCCGGTCCGGCTGTTCCTCCGCCGGACCTGCCTGGCGTCCAGCGCCGCCGCCCGCGCCGCGTCCACGGGCGCCGCCGCGTCCGCCGCCACCGCTCCGTCCCGTGCCGCCCGTGCCCTTGTAGTACGCGAGCCACGTGGACGATTCCGCCGGCAGGCTGAAGCTGCCCACTTTCTCGACGGTGGTCACCTTGCCGTCCGCGAGCGTCATGATCCCGAGGCCCGTCTTCGGTTGATTGCGCGCCCGGTCTCGTCCGCCGCGCGTTTCGCCCGCGCCCGCCTGGTTCTCGCCGCCTCCCTGTCCGCCCGCGTTGCGGTTCGCGCGGCGCTCCTTCTCTTCCTCTTCTTTTGTCTGCGCGATCGTGAACACGACGAAGCGGCCGTCGGCCGTGAACGCGGGGGCGGTTCCGCGCGGCGAGCGGTACTCCTGTCCGCCGCGGAGGTTGCGCACGACGATCTCGCCGTCATCACCCGGCGCGGTCAACGCGTACGCGAGCCACTGTCCGTCGCGCGTCAGCGTCGTCCCCTGAATCGCACGCCAGGAATCGACGACGTCGTAGGTGAGCGGACGCTTGGCGGCGGCTGGGGTCTGCGCCCCGAGGGACCATTGAAACGCGAGCAGCGCGCCGATCGCGACGAGGATCCGTTGACTGCGAAGCCGCTGACGCATGACGACCTCCTTCACCTTCCGAGGGCTTATTCTATGTCACGCGCAAAGGAGGGTCATGGGTCGGCTGCTTGCGGCGGTCATCGTGGCGTGCCTCGTTCCACATGCGCAGGATCGTTTTCGGACCGTCTACGTGACGGCCGTGGATTCGCGCGGCGCGCCGGTCACGGATCTGAGCGCCGCCGAGTTCGCCGTCAAGGAAGGCGGCCAGTCGCGCGCGGTCGTGCGCGCGGAACCGGCGACGGCACCTCTTCATGTCGCCCTGCTCATCGACGACAACGGCACCGGCATCTTCAGGTACAGCGTCGCCCGCTTCATCGATCGGCTGCTGGGGCGCGGGCAATTCACGATCAGCACGGTGACGGGCCAGCCCCTCAAGCTCGTGGACTAGCTCAACGAAGCGGTGGGGAAGCTGACCGCGCGCCCGGCCACGCCCGACGGCGGGCAGCTGCTCGAAGCCATTTTCGAGGCGGCGAAAGATTTTCAGCGGCGGGAAGCGGCCCGTCCGATTATCGTCGCGCTCACCGTCGGCGGCGAGGAGCACAGCACGCTGCCGGCGCGCCACGTGCTCGACACGCTGCGGCAGAGCGGCGCCGCGCTGCACGTGATGATCGTGTCGGGTGGGGCGCTGCGATCGACGGTCACGCCGACCCGGCCGTCGGCTCTCCTCGAGGAAAACCTCAATCTCAGCGAGGTGCTGGGCGATGGTCCGCGACAGTCCGGCGGCACCCACACCGAAATCGTGGCGACGACCGGCGTCGCGGGAGGACTGCAACAGCTCGCGGACGCGCTGACCCATCAGTACCGCGTCGACTACGCGATACCCGACGGAGCCAAGCCGTCGAGCCGGCTCAGCGTATCGGTCAAGCGCAAAGAAGTCACGCTGCGCGCGCCGACGGCCATCCCCGACAGATGAGAGAACTCTTGCGTCGGCGGACAGTGTTTGCTAGCGTCCGCCTCGGTTCCGTTCTCGTTGCGGGAGGCAACGAGATCGAGATCGCGCGAGCGGGCATCGTTCACGGCAGAAGGTCCGGGAGGAGGGACACATGGCCGCAAGAAGGAGCGTCACGGTCCTCGTCGCCGCCGTCATCGCGCTTATCACGGTTGCCGTCGCGGCGTCGGCGCAGATCACGACCGGCACTATTTCCGGCACGGTCAAAGACGCACAAGGAGCGGTCGTCCCGGGCGCCGCAGTGACCCTGATCAGCGACACGCGAGGGACCCGCCTTCCCGACGTCTTCACGAACGCAAATGGCGATTTTACTTTGATCAACGTTTCGCCCGACGACTACACGATTCAGGTCGCGATGAGCGGGTTCAAGACGCTGAAACGATCCGGGATCGGCGTGAGCGTCGGCGACCGGCTGGAGCTCGGCGCGTTCACGCTCGATCTCGGCGGCCTCTCCGACACCGTCGAGGTGAAAGGCGAATCGCCGCTCATCCAGGCACGCAGCGGCGAGCGGTCCTTCGTCGTCGAAACGGAGTTGGTCCAGAACCTGCCGATCGCGAACCGTAGCTTCACGGCGCTCGCGTTTCTCGCGCCCGGCGTCACGACCGACGGCAACAACACGCCGCAGCGCATCGGCGGCGGCGGCGATCCGAACATCATGATGGACGGCGTGTCGACGATGGACACGGGCAGCAATCGTCCGCTGCTCCAGATGAACGTGGAGTCGATCGCCGAAGTGAAGGTGCTGACGTCCGGCTACCAGGCGGAGTACGGACGATCGAGCGGCGTGCAGGTGACGGCCGTCACGAAGAGCGGGACGAACCACCTGCGCGGCGCGGTCTATGACGTCGAGCGCAACTCCAACTGGAACGCCAACAGCAAGGTCAACAAGCTGAACGGCGATCCCAAGACCGTGCTGAAGGAAAAGGATTGGGGATTCTCGGTCGGCGGGCCGGTCGGCCGGCCCGGCGGACACAACAAGCTGTTCTTCTTCTACAGCCAGGAATTCTCGCCGCGGACGAAAGGCAACGACGTCGTGCGGTACCGGATGCCCACCGCGCTCGAGCGCGTCGGCGATTTCTCACAAACGGTGGACAACAACGGCAATCCGTACCCCTACATCAAGGATCCGTTGTCGACGAGCCTGTGCAATTCGGCGAACACCGCCGGCTGCTTCCAGGACAGCAACGGCGTCGTCGGCAGGATTCCCGCGAACCGCCTGTATCAGCCTGGCCTGAACATCCTGAAGATGTGGCCGCTACCGAACATCGACGGCACGGGGCTGCCGTACAACTTCCAACTCACGCGGCCGAACGAGAGCATCCTCTCGTGGCAGCCCGCGCTCCGGCTCGATTACCAGCCGCTGCAGCAGCTTCGCGCGACGTTCAAATATTCGGCCTGGTGGCAGAAGGACCATACCTTCGTCGGCACCATCCCCGGGTTCAACGATTCGAAGATGCAGCACGCGCCGGTCTCGAGCTACACGGCGTCGGTCAACTACACGCTGACCAACACCACCTTCCTGGAAGCGACCTATGGGCACAGCCAGAACGAGCTGGCGGGATGCGCGCAGGCGCAGTCGGGCACGGGAGCGATCTTCTGCAACCGCGCCCAGGGCGATCAGGGGATCATGATGGGCTCGCTCGCGAGCCTCTCCGGCGCCGGACTCCAGAATCTGCCGTTCCTGTTTCCCGACGCGACGGTGCTGAATCCGGATTACTACGCGGTTCGCGCGCTCAACCAGTTGCAGCCGGCGTTCTGGGACGGCACGCGGATGTCGAAGGTCCCGACGTTCTCGTGGGGCGGGCGCGTCGCCAACGCGCCGCCGAACCTCGGGTTCCCGGGCTGGTTCAACATCAACGCGACGCAGGATTTCTCGATCAGCTTCACGAAGGTGCGCGGCCGTCACACGTTCAAGACGGGCTTCTACAACACGCACAGCTACAAGGCGGAGCAGATCAACAACAACGCATTCGGCGTGCTGAACTTCCAGCAGGACGCCGTCGGCACGAACC
>QHWR01000178.1:25841-35507 GCA_003223835.1 Acidobacteriota bacterium
CGTCGAGACCGCGTCGGTCTACAACAACACCGAAGGGTACGTGCAGGACAACTGGAAGGCGAGCGACAAGCTCACGCTCGACTACGGCGTCCGCCTCGTCCATCAGCAGGCGCAGTACGACAAGCTCGGTCAGGCCTCGAACTTCCTGGCGGACCGGTGGACGTTGTCCTCGGCGCCCCTGTTGTATGCGGCCGGCTGCGTCAACAACGCGAATCCCTGCACGGGCACGAACCGTCAGGCAAAGAACCCGGTCACCGGACAGCTCGTCGGACCGAACTCGACCGCGCTCATCGGCACGCTCGTGCCGAACACCGGCGATACGCTCAACGGGCTGTTCCTGCCCGGCGGCGACATCCCGAAGGCGACGTACAAGTGGCCGTTTCTCGCGTTCGGTCCGCGCTTCGGGATCGCGTACGATCTGAGCGGCACGCAGCGCTTCGTGCTGCGCGGCGGCGCCGGATTGTTCTTCGATCGGCCGAGCACGACGACGATCTCGGGCGGGGTGAACAATCCGCCGACGGCGGCGACCGTCACGGTGCAGTTCGGCCAGCTGCAGGCGCTCGGAACCGGCGGCTACACGATCCAGGGCGCGCCCGCGCTGGCGGCGATCAAGTTCAACTCGAAGCTTCCCTCGTCAACGCAGTGGAACGGCGGGATGCAGATGGAGCTGCCGTGGGCGGTGGCGCTCGACGTCGCGTACGTCGGCCAGCACAGCTTCCATACGTTCCAGTCCGTCAACCTGAACGCGGTGGACTTCGGCACCGCGTTCCTGCAGCAGAACCTGGATCCCACGCTCCCGGCCAGCACGACGCCGGGCGCGACGGCGCTGCAGACGAACCTCCTGCGCTCCATCAGAGGCTACGCGGGCATCACCCAGCAATGGGATCGCGGCTGGAGGACCTACCACTCGATCCAGGTGTCGTTCCAGCGGCGGTTCCGCAACGGCGTGTCGTTCGGATTCCTGGACACGATCGGCCTGTACGACAAGCAGCAGGCGGGCGTGCGGCTGCAGCACAACGCCGACGGCTCGTTCACGATTCGCCCCGATCAATCGACGGCGGACGCGCGGCTGGGCAACAACAACCCCGTGCCGCACACGATGCGCGCCAACTTCATCTGGGATCTGCCGGATCTGAAGAGCGACAGCGCCGCGCTCAAGACGCTCGGCTTCGTCGTCAACGACTGGCAGGTGTCGGGGATCTGGTCGGGCGCGCGCGTGGCGAACTTCGGCGCGAGCAATCCGACGGAGGCGTACACCGTCGGCTTCAGCTATCAGAACGGCGGAGGCAACGTGAACCTGACGGGATCGCCCGACTACGGCGCGCGGATCCGCGTCGCCGGCGATCCGGGCAGCGGCTGCAGCAGCAATCTGTATCGCCAGTTCAACACGTCGGCGTTCCAGGGACCGCTGACGAACAGCGACGGCCTCGAGTCCGGCAACAGCTACCTGAAGGGCTGCTTCATCAACGTGCTGGACATGAGCATCGCGCGCAATATCCGCCTCGGCGGCACGCGCAACATTCAACTGCGCGTGGACATGTTCAACGCGCCCGACCTCGCGGGCGTGATCGCGCGGAACACGACGCTGAACCTGACCAACCCGGGCGACCCGGTCACGCCGCAGAACCTGCCCTTCGATTCAAGCGGAAATCTGCTTCCGAATCGTTCGACGCCGCGCAACTCGGGATTCGGCATCGCGACGAATTTCCAGAACCCGCGGACGGTCCAGGCGCAGATACGGTTTTCGTTCTGACGCTCGTCGGTTCGGAGTTCGGGGGTTCGGGGTTCGAACCTCGAACCATTCACCGTCCGTACTTCTTCATCACGTCGCGTAGCGCGTCTATCGGAATGGCGCGGACGGTTCGTCCGTTGCCCGTGACGTCCGTCGCTTTGAGCAGCGAATTGTCCACCGCTTCTTCCGTCGCTTCGAGCACGGCTTCGAAGAGGCCCGAAAGGTTGTCGGTCGGGAGCAGCGTGCGCGGCTGCGGCCCGCTCGCGTTCGTCACGCGCAGCGACGGATGCGTCGAGAACGCGATCGCGAAGTCGCCGCTCCCGTTGGAGTACGACGACCCGGTGCGCGCGAGCGCGAACACGGCGCGCGCCGCGAGGCGGCGGAGGTCTCGCGCGTCGAGCGGCGCGTCGGTCGCCACGACGATCATGCAGGAGCCGTCGGCGTCATCTTCCGCCTGAAGGCGGAAGCCACGAGTCCTCTTTTGTGATTCCGTGGCTTCCGCCTTCAGGCGGAAGGCCGCGTCAGCCGACTCGCGAAGACCGGGGGCCGAGGACCGAGGGTTCAATTCCTTCCAGACCGGCACGCCGTCGATCACGAGGCGGCCGCCCTGGCGGACGCGGCGCGACGAGGTGCCGATGCCCCCTTTCCACCCGAACGCGACCGTTCCCGTGCCGGCGCCGACGGCTCCCTCCTCGACGGCGCCGTCCTTCGCGCCCGCGATGGCCGCCGTGACGTGCTCGCGCGTGACGTGGAGGCCGCGAATGTCGTTCAGCATCCCGTCGTTCGTCTCGCCGACGAGCGCGTTCACGGACCGCACCTCCTGATTGCCCCGCTGCGCGATCGTCCAGGCGACGACGGCCTCCACGGCCGTGCCGACGGCGAGCGTGTTCGTCAGCACGATCGGCGTCTCGATCGTGCCGAGCTCCTGCACCTGCGTCGATCCGGCAAGCTTCCCGAAGGCGTTCCCGACGAAGACCGCGCCCGGCACTTTCTCCTGAAACAGGTTGCCGCCGTGCGCGAGGATCGCGGTGACGCCCGTGCGGACGTTGTCGCCCTGGACGATCGTCGTGTGCCCGACGCGGACGCCGGCCACGTCGGTGACCGCGTTCAGCGGACCCGGCGGCCACACGCCGGGCGCGATGCCTAGATCGCGCGCGCGCGGACGCGGCGCCGATTGGACGAACAGCGACAGGAGGATCGGCAGGAGAGAGGCGACGGAGGCGGCGCGCATGCCGCGTATCATACGCAAACAACGGTGCTGGGGGCTGAGTGCCGGGGCAGGGTGCGGGGAACGGTTGGTGCTCGGTGCATTGCCGCATGGTGTCTCGGCGCACTGTGCGCGGCCCGCCGGCCGGCCCGGCGCCAGGCCCCGGCACTCAGCCCCCAGCACCCGCATTTCCCGTACCGCGCTTCAGCGTCACGACCGTGTCCGACTTGATCGACGTCCAGCGCTCCCGCGTGCCGTCGGGCCACTGCACGACGACGGCGGTCACCGTCGGAGAGTCTCCGAGCCCGAAATGCAGCCGCACGTCGCTGGCCGAGAGATAGCTCCCGTCCGTCCGCACGCGGCGCCACAGCGTGGGTTCGCCCGTGCGTTCGACCCCGACCCATGCGCCAGAGGCGAAACGGTTTTTCTCGGGCTGCTCGAGTTTCAGCGCGAGCCAGTGATTCGAGCGCGGCGCCTGATTCAGGAGCAGCCGCACCGGACCGCCGTTGTTCGTGACGACGACGTCGACGTCGCCGTCGTTGTCGATGTCGCCGAACGCCGCGCCGCGGCCGATCTCGGCGCGCGCGAACGCGGGGCCGCCCTCCGCGCTCGCGTCCTGGAACCGCCCCCCGACGTTGCGGAACAACAGATTCTTCATCCGGAACGGCGCCGGCTGCCCGCGCTGCGCGTCGATGATGTTGACGGCGCCGTTGGCGACGAAGAGATCGAGCCAGCCGTCGTTGTCGAAATCGAACCAGTCCGTGCCGAACCCGGTGAACGCCGCCGTCGGCGCGGCGAGACCCGCCTTCGTTCTCGCGTCCTCGAAGTTGCCGTGCCCGTCGTTCACGTAGAGGGCGAACGTCTCGCCGATGATGTTCGTCACGAACAGATCTTCGGACCCGTCGCGGTTGAAGTCTCCGGAGGCGATGCCCATGCTGCCTTCGGGGTTGCCGGCGGCGTTGACCGCGGCGCCCGACAGCAGCCCTTCGTCGACGAACGTGCCGTCGTGATGGTTGATCCAGAGCTGGTTCGGCGTGGCGTCGTTCGCGACGTAGACGTCGGGCCAGCCGTCCCCGTCGTAATCGCCGGTCGCGACGCCGAGCCCGGCGCCGAACGCCCTGGCGATTCCCGATGGTTCGGTGACGTCGGTGAAGCGCCCGTTGCCGTCGTTGTGGAACAGCCTGGCGGGGACCGGACGGTACGCGCGCGGGCTGCAGTAGTCGCGCGCGCCGACGGCGTCGTGGCAGACCTTGTTCGACGCCGGCGAGAAGTCCAGATAGTTCGCGACGAACAAGTCGAGGTGGCCGTCGCGGTCGTAGTCCACGAACGCGGCGCTCGTGCTCCAGAGCGGATCGCTCAGGCCCGCGGCCGACGTGACGTCGGTGAACGTGCCGTTTCCGTTGTTGCGATACAGCGTGATCGCGCCGAACGACGTCACGAGCAGATCGAGGTAGCCGTCGTTGTTGTAGTCGCCGACGGCGGCCCCCATCCCGTACGTGCGGAGCGCGAGGCCCGCGCGCTCGGTGACGTCGGTGAAGTGCAGCGTGCGCTTGCCGTTCGGCCCGTCGGTGAGGTCGTTGCGAAACAGCTTGCACGTCGGCCCGGTCGTGCGCCGCGCGCCCGCGTCGAACGGTCCGCCCTGGACGAGAAACACGTCGAGGTCGCCGTCGTTGTCGTAGTCGAACAAGGCGACGCCGGCGCCCATCTGCTCGGCCATGTAGTACTGGCCGGTCGCGCCGTTGACGTGCGTGAAGTCGAGCCCGGTGGCGGCGGCCGATTCGACGAACAGCGGAGACGCCGCAGATCTTCCGCCTGAAGGCGGAAGCCACGGATTGCTCTCTGGGAACTTGTGGCTTCCGCCTTCAGGCGGAAGAATCAACAGTGCGCACGCGAGGACCACGGGGAAGACACGCAGGCTCATCGGATCGACGCCAGGTCGCGCTCGATGGCGGCGGCCAGCTCCGCCTGGCCGAACTGCAGCGCCAGGTCCTTCGCGTCGGTCGCCCATTTGACGGCCTCGTCGCGGTGTCCGGCGCGGAGGTGCGCCGTTGAGAGCGCGAACAGGTAGCGCGGGGCTTCGGCGTCGCGAGGTTCGATGAGCTTCCGCAGCTCGACGATCGCGTCTTCGTTGCGGCCGAGCGCGATCAGCATGCGGCCGAGATTGAAGCGCGCGATGCGCAGCGTCGGCTCGCTCTCGACCGCGCGCCGGTACTCCGCCGCCGCCGCGGTGAAGTCGCGTGCCCGCTCCAGCGTCTGTCCCAGGTTGTTGTGCGCGCCCGCGTGCAGCGGGTTGACCGCGAGCGCCTTCCGGTACGCCTCCGCCGCTTCGCTCCACCGCTCCTGCAGGCCGAGCACGACGCCGTAGTCGTACTGCGCCGACGCGACGTCCACGCCCGCGGCAACCGCGGCGCGATAGTGCTCGTCCGCCTTCGGCCAGTTCCGCGCGCGGCCATATAAAGAAATGAGGTTGGCGTGCGCCTGCGCGAGCGACGGATCGCGCACGAGCGCCGTCTCGTGCGCCGTAATCGCGCCTTCCACGTCGCCGCTCTCCGCCAGCTTGATCCCGCGCTGCAGGATCGCGCCCGCATCGTCTCTCAGCGTGGTGACCGACGCGAGCACCGGATCCTCGACGGCCGGCCACCGCGCGCCGTAGCGTGCGTGCTGCTCGAGCGCGCGCCGGGCGTCATCGCGCCGCCCCAGCGCGCGGTACGACTGGGCCAGCCCGTAATAGGCGGCGCCGAATTCCGGAAACAGCTCGACGGCACGCTCGAACTGTTTGACGGCCTCCTCGTGACGCCCGCCCGCCGCCGCGATGCGCCCGAGGCCGAACGCGGCCGCCGGCTGCGCCGCAGGATCCGAAACGGCGGCGAACGACCCCGCGCTCCGCTCCGCCTCGCCGGCGTCCAGCCACGCTTCCGCCAGCTTGACGCGCGCGGGCAGATAGTCCGGCGAGATCGCCAGCGCTTGCGAGAGCTGCGCGGCCGCGTCCGCCGGGCGCGCGAGCCGCTGGAGCACGACGGCGTCGAGGTAGCGCCACTCGAACGCGCGCGGCGCGAGCGCCTGGGCGCGCGCGTAGGCCTCGTGCGCCGCGTCCCACTGTTCCCACGCCTGAAGCACGCGCGCGAAGGCGCCGACGGCGCCGGCATCAGTCGATTTCGCGGTGGCGTCGCGCTGCGCGACGGCGATCGCGTCGCGGGCCGCGGGTGGAAAGGTGTCGAGCGCCACGCGCGGGAGCGGGGGGACGCCATCCTGCGCGCGCGCGGGGGTCCCGACGAGGGCCAGGGCCATCAAAGCGAACGCGCCGCGCCACGCGGCGATACGTGTGAAGGAGGCTGTACGCAACATCCGGCGATCGGGCCCGAGCCCGATCGCCGGATCACTACATCACGAGATGGACGTGCCGTCTAGAAGACGCCGGTCCGTGGCCTCCGCGTCATCCGTGGCTAGAAGGTGAAGCGCAGCCCCAGACGGATCGACCGCTCGATGTACGCCGAGTTGGTCAACGCGCCGCCGCCGGCGATCCCCGTGATCTGCCCGAACGTGGCATTGGTCACGTTGCCTTGCGGGTTGCCGAAGACCTCCCAGTTGAACAGGTTGTTCACTTCCATTCGCGCCTCGAGCCGCCGCGACCCGCCGATCGGGAACGAGCGGAACAGCGAGAAGTCGAAGTTCTGCCCGCCGGGACCGTAGAACTGATTTCGTCCCGTGTTCCCGAAGCGGATGTCTGTCGGCTGCTTGAACGCCGAAATGTCGAACCAGGTGCCCTGTGCGCCGATATTGCCGAGGACCTTGAAGTCGCCCACCTGGTCCGCGAGCTGCGTGTTGCTGCCCGGCGTGTTCAGCACGGTGCTGCTACCCGTCATCGTGAACGGTGTCCCGCTGAACGCCGCATAGACGCCGTTGATCTGCCAGTCGCTCGTGATCGCGCTGACCAGACCGTCGTACTGGCCGCCGTTGCTCTGCCACGGCAGCGCGTAGGCGAAGCCGAGCTGGAAGTTGTGCCGGCGGTCGAACCCGGCCGGCGCCCAGTTGCGCCAGAGTTCGCTCGGCGCGTTCCAGGTCAGCGTCGCACGGCCATCGTTGTCGGTCTGGTTCATCGCCTTGCTCAGCGTGTAGGCCCCCTTGAACAGCAGCCCGTGCGTGAACGGCTTGTTCAGGGAGATCTGCAGCGACTGATACTTCGTCTTCAGCCGCTGGCCCCACGAATTGATTGCGATGAAGCGGTTGAACGAGGCGAACGGCCGGCCCGCGTTGCCCGCGCCGAGGATCGGCGTGGCGTTGATGTCCAGCGCCGCGTAGCCGCCGGTGCCCTTCGCGCCGACGTACGCGACGTCGACCGACGTGTCGAACGGGATGCGCCGTTCGAACGCCACGTTCCACGTCTGCACGTAGCCGCGGTCGACGTTGCCGGGCTCCGGCGTGTACTCCGCCGCCGAGCGATCGAGCGGGACGCGGCCGGTGCTCTGGTCGGGCCCGACGATGCGCGGGATCCCCTGCGCCAACGGCGCGTAAAACGCAAACGGCTCGTTGTTGAAGAAGCTCGACGCGATCGTCACCGGATAGTCGTTGTCGCCCCGCACCGCACGCGCCCACGGCGTCGCGTTGTACGTGAGACCGTAACCGGTCCGGAACACGGTCTTGTCGTTGAGCCGATAGATGCCGCCCAATCGCGGCGCGAAGTTGTTCAGGCCCGCCTTCATCCCGCTGTTCTGATCGTTGCCGCCGCGGCCGGCGATCAGGACGTCGAGCGTCGAGAGATCGAGGCGATCCACGCCGCGGCCGTCCGCGCGGTGCATGATCGGGTAGTACTCCCAGCGCAGGCCGAGGTCCAGCGTCAGCTTGTCGTTCGGCGTCCAGCGGTCCCGCGCATACAGCGCATGCTGCCACTCCCGCGCCGTCATCAGCTCGTTCTGCACGCTCTTGCTCGAAGTGCCGACCAGGCCGAGCAAGAACGACGCGTACTGGTTGAAGAAATTGTTCGTCTGGCCGCCGCGCAGCGCCGTGGTCGCGCCGTTGAACGTGAACTGCCCGCGCGGGTTGTCTGTCTCCGGCTGCCAGTGATCCAAGTAGAAGAAGTTCAGGATGTACCCGGCGCGCAGGTCGTGACGGCCCCTGACCTTCGTGAGGTTGGTCGAGAGCGTGTAGGTGCGCTCGTCACGGAAGATCGGGTTCCAGCCGTCGCGGTTGCCGACTGCGCTGAACCCGGTGTTGAACTGCGGCTGGCCGGCGTACCGCGAGTCGCCCGTACCCTGATCGTTCGTGCCGGGGATGTGCAGGACATCGAGGCCGAAGTTGCCGATCTGGAAGTCCGGCCCGTAGACGTGCTGCTTCTGACGTCCGAAGCCGAACGTCATGTCCATCAGCATCGTCGGGCTGAACGTCCACGTCTGGCCGCCCGTGGCCTGCCAGACTTTGGTGAACCCGCCGGCGCCCGGCGCGTTCGGATCCGGACCGAGGTAGTTCGTCAGGTCCGCGACCGTCGCGTCCATGCCGCGGTCCGGTTCCAGTTGACCTTGCCGTCGTAGTTGCCGCGATCGACGGTGCGCGTTTCCGAGCGCTGATAGTTGTTTACCAGCCCGCCGGCGCCAATCCCCTGGATGTTCGGCAGCGGATACAGGAGGTTCTGGATCTTCAGCGCGATCGGGTCGAGCATGCCGGTGGGGATCTGATTGCTCGGGAACGGATCCCGACCGGTGCCGTTCGCATTCCCGGTGAACGGGTTGTAGATGGTCTGTTGGGCCGAGTTCGTCGCGCTGACCACCGCGCCGCTGAAATCTCCGGCGCGTATCTTCGCGTCCGGCACGGAGAAGAACGTGAAGAGGCTCTGCCGCCGCTTGTAGCCCTCGAACGATCCGAAGAAGAACAAGTGGTTGCGGCTGATCGGCCCGCCGACCGTGCCGCCGTAGATGTTCGCCTTCAGCGGGAGCTTCGGCGGCGCCGCCGCTTGTCCCCCGACGCCGAAGAAGTACGGCTTCGCGTTCAGCTTCTCGCCGTTGTAGAACTCGAACGCGGACCCCTTGAACTGGTTCGTGCCCGACTTCGTGATCACGGTGACCGCCGCGCCGCCCGCCATGCCCTGCTCGGCGTCGAAGCTGCTCGTGGACACGTTCACCGTGTCAACCGTCTCCGCCGGCGAGATGTACATGTTGTGGTTCGGCAGCCAGACGTTCATGTTCGTGGCGCCGTCGGTGCGCGTCGTGTTGTTCGTGTTCGCCTGGCCGTTGACGTTCGTGGCGAGCGAGCGCGCCGGCGTGTCGGTCTCGGCGTTGCCGAACGCCATGGGCGTCGTGCCCGGCACGAGATTCATCAGGGCCTGGTAGTTGCGAAACCGGTTGAGCGGCATCGCCACCAGCTCGCTGGATTTGATCTCGGTGTGGATGTCGGCCTTGTCGGTCTGGAGCAGCTGCGCCTCCGACGCGACCGTGACGGTCTCGCTCAGGGTGCCGACCTCGAGCGTGATGTCCACGCGGCTGATTTGTCCGATCGTCACCGGCACGTTGGCGCGTACCGATTCACGGAACCCTTGCAGCGAGACCTTCACGTCGTAGCGACCGGCGGGCACGCTCGCCATGCTGTAGGTGCCCTCGGCGCCCGTCGTCGTGTCGCGCGTCAGGTTGGTGTCCTTGTTGGTGATGGTGATCGTCGCGCCAGGGACGAACGCGCCCTGCGCATCCTTCACGACACCGACGACGCTGCCGTACAACTCCTGCGCGGGAGCCGGCGCGGC
>QHWR01000179.1 GCA_003223835.1 Acidobacteriota bacterium
CGACCGGACCTCCGTTCCGATCTCTTGTAGAGCCGTAAGCCTGCCCTCGTGCAAGTGAAAAGGCAAGATAAATCCTCGGCCTCCGAGCCCGGCCATGGACGGCCGCTGATCGTCTACAACGCCGCACGGAGGGAAACCGAACCAGCTGCGGCTGGCAGCCGTTTCGCATGAAATCGCGGCGATGACGCCCGCTCGCGTCCTGCTTGCGGCTGTGCTGGCGTCCGCCACGCTTCCGCGCGACCATCAGCTCTTCTGGAATGCGGAGCCTCTCGAACTGACCCTCCAGGCGCCGCTCCAGAAACTCTTCGCGGGCACCAAAACGGACGAGCGTTTCAAGGTGTCCGGCACGCTCAGGTACCTCGACGCCGGCAAGCGTTCCGTTGCCATCGACGGCGTCGAGATCTCCGTCCGCGGAAACACCAGCCGCCGCGACACCGAGTGCGCGTTTCCCAAGCTGAAACTCGATCTGGACCACGCACAGGCCGGGAAGTCCGCGTTCGCCGGCTTTCACACCATCAAAATCGGGACGCACTGCGGCGAGGCCGCCGCCGGCGAGCTGACGACGCGCTTTGGCCGCCTGGCGAACCAGACGTCCCCCTTGCGCGAGGCGTTCGTCTACCACCTGCTCGGGATCGTGGGCGTGCCGACTCTCAACGCCCGGACGGCCCGCATCACCTACATCGATCCGGACAGCAACGGCGGCCGGCCGCTCGTTCGCAACGCCGTGCTGCTCGAGGACGAGGACGACGCGTTCGCGCGCTTCGGGGCGAAGGGGGAAATCTCCGAGCAGGCGTTCGGGAACGCGCGCGATCGATTCACCGCCGCCGACGCCGCGCGGCTCGTGTTCGCGGAAGCCATGGTCGGCAATTTCGACTGGTGCCTGAAGTTCACGGCGGACGACACGTTCCGCTGCGACGCGACGCACCCGCTCTGGAACGTGACGGCGCTCGACGCCGGCAACGGCCGCGCCGTCCCGCTCGTGAAGGACTTCGATCTCGCCGGCATGGTGACCGGACGCCATCCGTGGTTCGATGACGTGTTCACCGCCGCGTCCGCGCCGTCGCGATCGCCGATCGACGTCGAGGTCATCGCGCAGGTCCAGCGCACGCGATCGCTCTTCCCGCGCGACGTGCTCGACGCCGCGCGGCGCGCGTTCCTCGGCCGCCGCGGCGCGGCGTTCTACGAGCTGACGCAGGCGCGCCTGGATCCGGCCGGCCGCGCCATCGGTCGCAAGTATCTCGACGCGTTCTACGCCGCCATCGGCTCCGACCGCGCGTTCTATCGGCCGGCGATCGTGAAAAGCACGCGTGTGTATCTCGACGCGGAGAAGACGCGCGAGGCGTGCCGCGCCGGCGACGAGGCGCCGATCGGCACGGTCATCGGCGATCCGGTGCGACGATCGGGATCGATGATTCAGGTCACGCTGCTCGACGTCATGTGGCGGTGGGCCCCGCCCGCGCGGTGCGCCGCGCTGCACAGCGGTCCCGTGTGGATCGACCTCGCGGCAGTCAGCACGGAGTATCCGAGACAGTAATCGTGAGGTGCTAACGGTGCCAAAGGTGCTGGCGGTGCTAAAGGTGCTGGTGCTAATGGTGCTCGGGTGCTAATGGTGCTCGGGTGCTAATGGTGCTGGAGCACTAACGGTTTGCACCTCCAGCACCCCCAGCACTCTTGGCACCAGCACCTGTAGCACCTTTAGCACCTGTAGCACCGTTAGCACCTCGTATCTCACCAATCAGCCAGCGCAGCGCACGACGATCGCGAACGCGTGACGGTCTCGGCGGCACGTACAGCGTCATCGTCGGCAGGATCTTCTGCTCCGGCAACCTCGCCAGACGCACGCGTTTGATGTGCGGATCGCAGAAGGGAAACTGCGCGGCCTCGTAGATGGTCACGGGATGACTGGAGGGATAGTGCCGCCGCAGCACGTTCGTCAGCACGCGGAGCCGATCCGGGCTTGCCGTCATGCCTTTCCGCACACTGGCTTCGCCGAGCACGCCGACCTGCCAGAGGATCAGCGCGGAGCCGGGATCGAAACGCCGGCGGAACACCAGGAAGTCGGTCGCCTCGAAGCTCTGGCAGCCGGCCCGCCCCGGATTCACGCCGAGATCGGCGAACAAACACGCCTCCGCCGACACGCCGGGCAGCATCGTCGCGCGGAACCCTTCACGCCGCGCGCGACGGATCGCGTCGTGCGACGGACGGACGAACACGCCCGGGTGCCCGTAGAAGACGGCGCAGACCTGCTTGCCGGCGCGGACGGCGTCGAGGATACGGTCCGCCATGTCGCGGTACGTGTGCGCGCGGTGCCTGCCTTCCGCATAGCAGTCCTCCAGCGACACGGCAGATGGTTTGAGCCGCTTGATCCACGCTTCCGTGGCGGGATTCGTGACGACGAAATAGACCGCGTCCGCGCGTTTCACGCGCGCCAGGGCCTCCAGGGTCATCTGGCCGACCAGGCTGATCCCGGTGCCGACGACGACCAGCGAGCCGCGGCGCGCGCCGCTCAACGCTTTTTCCGCGACGGACGGGACGGCGCCCGCTTCCTGCGGGTGGGGCGCTTCGGCGGTCTCCTCGGTCTCTTCCTCTTCGGCGGCCGCTTCTTCTTTGGCGGCTTCCGCTTCGCTGGCGGCTGCCGGCGAGGCGGCGGGGATGTCGGGGGGGGCGGCGGCGGCGGACCGGGCACCTCGAGCACGTCATCGTTGGCGGCCAGCGCCCACGTGCCGAGCGCGGCGCGGACCTTCCGCGAGTCGCGCGTCAGCACGGCGGTCTTCTGCGCGTCGGTCAAACCGGCGCGATCGAGCTCGCGCTGGGCATTCGCCGAGAACTGCGCGAGACGGTTGGGATCCTCTGCAACATCGACAAGAAAGGCGCTCAGTTTGTCGGCCATCCGCTTCCCTCCGCGAAGCTGGACCAGATCGTCTGACCGGAGACGGCCGATACACTACCTTGACGCGTTCACCTTCGCAAGCAGTGTTTGGAAGCGCGGGTCCGATCGGAGGACGTCCCAGCGCGGATCGAATTGGAGATACGCCAGCCAGGGGTCCCGGACGTCCCAGGCCCGCGCGAGCCATTCGAACGCGCGATTCTTGTCGCCGAGCCCGGCGTAGACGACCGCGACGCCGCCGGCGGCGCGGTCGGCCTTCCGTTGCGCCTGCGCTATCAACTCCTCGGCAATTCTCTGCGCGTCGTTCCGGCGGCCCGCGGCGGCGTAAATGAACCCGGTATGCGCGCGCAGTTCGAGACTGCGGTCGCCGAGGGCGGCCGCCTGCGTCACCTCGGCAATCGCGCGATCGTACTCACGTTTCTGGAGATAGGCATCGGCGATCAGGCTGTGAGCCCGCGCGAAATCCGGGTTGTCGCGAAGGACGCGATCGACGACCGCGATGGCGTCGTCCGGACGTCGCGCGAACAGGAGCAGCGTCCCGCGTTCTGCGAGGACGCTCTTCGAAAGAGGATCGAGCGTGACGGCACGGTCAATCTCGGCCAACGCGCCCTTCAGGTCTCCACGGCGCGACAGGAATGCCGCATACCAGTGGTGCGCGCTCGCGTAGCTCGGATTCAATTCGAGCGCGCGCTTGAAGCTCGCCTCCGCGGCCATCCATTCGAGGCGCTGCATCCGGATGAGCGCAAGCGACGCGTGCGCCTCCGCCAGAGACGGGTCCAACTCGAGCGCGCGCGTGGCGGCGGCCGTTGCCGGTTCGTACGTATCCGACGGCGCCGCGAATCCATAGATGCCGAGCAGCGCATATGCGTCCGCGAGCCCGGCGTACGCGCGCGCGTAGTTCTTCTCGCGCTCGATCGCCTCGTTGAAGTACCGGACGCTCAGCCTGAGCCCTTCGTTGGAGCGTGTATTCCAGTGCTGGCGGCCGCGCAGATATAAATCGATCGCGGCTTCCTGGAGGGCGGGCTCGGATCGACCGTCCGGCGCGAACGCTCGTTCCTGTTGCGGGTTCAGACGCGGGTTGACGCCAGTGGCTACGGCTTTCGCGATCCGGCTCTGGAGCGGCAGCAGGTCCATCAGCGTGTCCTCGAACGAGTCGCTCCAAATCGATCCGCCGGTCCCGGCATGGATCAGCCGCGCATTGACGCGTACCCTCTTTCGCGCGGGATCGCTGGCATCGATGATCACCGATCCCTCGACGAGCGCGTCCGCATTCAGGGCGCGTGCGATCTCGCTCACCGACGCCCGCGAATCGCGAAACCTCATGACGGACGTCGCGGCGATCACGTTCAGGCCGTCGAGGCGCGCGAGCGTCGCGATCACCTCGTCGGTCAGACCGAGCGCGAAGTAATCCTGATTGGCATCGTGCGACAGGTTCTCGAACGGCAGCACCGCGACGATGGGATGCGCCGGCAGCGCCGGCGGGGTGCGCCGCCACGGAGCTGAGGGCCACAGCGTCAACGCCAGCGTGACGACGATGGCCAGCGCCGCCAAGGCGAGAACGCCGCGCGACGTCGTGAATCGTCGCGGTTGCCCGGATGGCCGCGCAGCCACCGGCTCGCGTTCCGCCTTCGCCGCATCGTCGAGCGCGCGGGCGAGATCCCCTTCGAGCGCACCGGCGCTCGCGTAGCGCCGTTCCGGATCCGGCGACGTCGCGCGGTCGATCACGCGCACGAAGGCGGGCGGCAGATCCGGGCGCGCGTCGCGGACGGCGACGGCCTTTCCTTCCGCATGCCGCGCGATCAGCTCGTCCATCCTCGTCGCACGGATGGGGAACGATTTCGTGACGAGGCGATACAGCAGGACGCCGAGACTGTAGAGATCCGTGCGAGCGCTGGCCGGCCCGCCCCGCAAAATCTCCGGCGCGAGATACAACGGCGTGCCGGCGAGATCGCCGGCGCCGGCGGAAGCCGGACGCTCGCTCTCCTGTCCGGTGCCGAGATCCATCAGCACGATGCGGCCGCCGTGCTCGCGCATGACGTTCTGCGCTTTCACGTCGCGATGGACCAGACCGCCGCCGTGAACGGCCGCGAGCGCGCGGCACAACTCGACGCCGACGATCGCGGCTTCCTTGGCCCCGAGCGGCCCCCGCGTGCGCAGCTGCTCCTCGAGCGTGTCCCCCTCGAGCAGCTCCATCCACAACCCCACGCGGCCGTCGTGTTTCGCCACTCCGTACACGGTGACGACGTTGGGATGCCGAAGGCGCGCGAGCAATCGGCCCTCGGCCGTGATCCGCGACGTCAACGAATCCGCGTCGGAATCCTCCGTCCGCAGCAGCTTCAGCGCGACGTCGCGCTCGAGCTCCGGATCCCACGCGCGGTACACGTCCCCGAACGTGCCGCGCCCGAGCAGCTCCCGAAGCGCGAGCGGTCCCCAGTTGCCGATCGCCGGCGATCCCATGGCATCCCGGCGCGGCTCTCGAGGCGTCGCGGCCGGCTCCCCGGCCGGCAGGCTGCGATGCAGCTCGGCGAGTCCGGCGACGACGCGAAGCTGCCGCAGGACGCCGCGGTCCTCCGCGCTGGCTTGCGATTCGACGGCGTCCCAGTCGATCGCGCGGCCGTCGGCAATCGACTCCGCGAGAGCAAGCAGTGCCGTCTCAGACGCCACGGTTCATCTCGCGGGCCAGCCGCAGCAGCGCGCGGCTGACCGCCATCCTGGCCGCGTCGGGCGACGGTTTTCCCAGCGCCTGCGCGACCTCGTCGTAACTCGATTCCATTTCCACCCGTGTAATGATCGCTTCGCGATCCTCGTCGCGCAACCGCGTCAGCGCCGCCTCGTAGCGCTCCACGGCTTCACGCCCGATGGCTTCCTCGAGCGGCGAGGCCCCCCGGTCCGCGTGGTTCTCGTCCAATGACTGCTGCGCCGGCATCCGCTTCTTCCGCCCCACTTCGTCGCGAATCCGGTTCATCACGGCTTTGCGAAGGTACGCCAGCAGCGCTCCTTCGTGCCGCGGCTCGAAGTCGTTGATCCTGTTTACCGTACGAAGCACCGTCTCCTGTACCAGATCGTCGGTGTCCATGAGGTCCCGCGTCCAGCGCGGCAGGCGGCCGCTCGCCCATCGCCGCAGCGCAGGCACGGAGCGTGCCAGCAGACGCTCGAGCGCGCCACGGTCTCCGGCCTTCGCGAGGCGCAGGAGGTCGAGCGTCGATTCGAGACCGTCCGGCGGACGGGGCTCGGCGAGCTTCCCCAAGGGATTCTGAGGTGCCATGTTCACACCCAGCCCTTGTTCTAACGATGGCCGGGGGGGAACCGAACACGTCACGAAGGTCTGGCTTTGGACGGAGCGCGGCGCGAGAGTCCCTTCGGCCGCACTCGCGGATTCGAACGCGCCGGGATCACGCCGCGCGGAAGCGACGGACCGTCCGGGACGGCGCCGCGAGGCCGGACGCCGGCGCCGGCCGCGTAAAGCGCCGCCTCGGTGATGCCGTCGATCTTCAGATCGCGTTCGATCTCCTCGTCCGCCAGCCCCATCAGGCAGAACGGCGCGAGGCCGAGCGCGGTCGCGGTGAGACAGAACGTCTGGCAGACGTGGCCCGCCTCGATCAGCGTGGCGCGATAAGCGCGCGCGTACGGATAGCGCCACAACTGACGTTCGAACACGGCGGTGAACACGAGGACGAATGCCGCGCGCGCGAAGTAGCCGCTCTGCGGCATCCACCGGCGCAGACGCGGGGTCATGTCGCCGCCGCGGAGCCGCTCGAGCGCGTGCGCGTCGGCGGCGTAGTGATACAGGCCGGGCCTGACACCGGTCACGCGGCGGACGACGACGTAACACTCGATCGGATGGCGCGCGCCGCCCGAGGGGGACGTCTTGAGCGCGACGTCGCCGTGTTCGGTGGACACCCACTTCTGGACTCCGACGGACAATGCCAAGAGCGTGGCGAGCATCTCGCGGCCGACCGGCGCCGGTGAAAACCGCCGCCACGTCCGCCGTCCGAGCAGCACGCGCGTGAACGCCGCAGGCGCGTCGGGCCGCGGCAGCGGAACGCGCGCCGCTCCGGCAACATGTTTGACGGGAGACGGCATCGGCCAGTG
>QHWR01000180.1:0-364 GCA_003223835.1 Acidobacteriota bacterium
GGTTTTTACAGGGCAGAATGAGGATCGGCGCGGGCGGTCGGCAGAACGCGGCGCAGTTTCTGCCGCGCCAGCACCCTTAGCACCATAGCACCTTTAGCACCAGCACCTTTAGCACCCGTAGCACCATCAGCACCCTTAGCACCTCACTGACGCGTATGGACAACGTCATCGATTTCATCAACACCAACCGCGACCGGTACGTCGAGGAGCTGAAACAGTACCTCGCCATCCCGAGCATCAGCGCCCTGCCGCAGCATAAGGACGACGTGCGGCGCGCGGCGGACTGGACGGCGAACGAGATGCGGCGCATCGGGTTGCAGGACGTGCGCCTCATCGAGACGCCGGGGTTTCCCGTGGTCTACGG
>QHWR01000180.1:440-12551 GCA_003223835.1 Acidobacteriota bacterium
CGATCCGATCGACCTGTGGGAGTCGCCGCCCTTCGAAGCGACGGTCCGCGACGGCGAGCTGTATGCGCGCGGCGCCGCCGACGACAAGGGCCAGGTCTTCATGCACTTCAAGGCGATCGAAGCGCACCTGAAGCAGAACGGCCGGCTGCCCGTGAACATCAGAATCATCCTCGAGGGAGAAGAAGAAGTCGGATCCGCCAACCTCGACAACTTCGTGAAGGGCCACAAAGACGATCTGAAGGCGGACGTCGTGGTCATCTCCGACTCGCCGATGTTCGACCGCGGCGTCCCGTCGATCTGTTACGGGCTGCGCGGACTCGTGTACTTCCAGATCGATTTGCGCGGCACGAAATCCGACCTGCATTCCGGATCGTTCGGCGGCGCCGTTGCGAACCCCGCGATGGTGCTCGCGAACGTCCTGGCGCAGATGAAAGATCGCGGCGGCCGCATCAAGATCCCTGGCTTCTACGACGACGTGCGGCCGTTGCGGGATGAGGAGCGCGAGCAGTGGAAGCGCCTGCCGTTCAACGAGAAACGGTACGCGAAGGAGCTCGGCGCGCCGCGCCTGTTCGGCGAGAGCGGCTACTCGACGCTCGAGCGCGTATGGGCCCGGCCGACCTTCGAGGTGAACGGGATCCTCGGCGGGTTCACCGGCGAAGGGGCGAAGACGGTCATCCCCGCCGTCGCGATGGCGAAGGTCAGCATGCGCCTCGTGCCGAACCAGGACCCGGACAAGATCGCGAAGCTGTTCGAGGACTACGTGAAGAAGGTCGCGCCGAAGACCGTGGAGCTGAAGGTGACGCGGATGCACGGCGGCAAGCCGTGGATGACGGACTTCGACAACAAGTACGTCCAGGCCGCGGGACGCGCGATCGAAAAAGGCTTCGGCCAGAAGCCGGTGTTCAACCGCGAGGGTGGCTCGATCCCCGTCGTCGCCACGTTCCAGGAGATTCTCGGGCTGCCGTCCGTGCTGTTCGGCGTCGGGCTGCCGGACGAGAATGCGCACGCGCCGAACGAGAAGCTGGACCTCGGCAACTTCCACGGCGGGGTGATCGCATCGGCGTTTCTGTACGACGAAATCGCCAGGGGATGAGCATTCGCGGCGTCTTCGCATCGGCCGTCGCCTGCGGCGTGTTGTATGCGGCCGCGTGCTCGAACCCCGAAACCGAGCGCGTCAAGCGGACGACGCAGCCGACGTACGACAAAGAGACCGGCCGGCTCACGCAGCTCACCTACGACCGCAACAAAAACGGCGTGATCGACACCTGGACCGACATGGACGGCACCAGACCGCTCCGGTCGCGCATCGACACCGACGAAGACGGCAAGATCGATCGCTGGGAGTACTACGACGACAAGGGTGGCCTGGCCAAAGTCGGCTTCTCGCGCCGGAACGATGGCAAGCCCGACGCGTGGGCGTACGCCGGGCCGGACGGCAAGCTGCAGCGCGTCGAAGTGTCGTCAACGAGCGACGAGCGCAAGATCGATCGATGGGAGTACTACGCCGATGGCGCCCTCGTTCGCGCCGAGGAGGACACCAACGGCGACGGCCGGCCCGACAAGTGGGAAACGTACGTGGCCGGCGCGCTCGAGACCGCCGCGTTCGACGAGAACGGCGACGGGAAACCGGATCGCCGCCTGACGTACCGGGGCGGCCAGCTCGTGTCGATCGACTCCGAGCCGGACGCGAACGGCAGGTTCACCAAACACGTCGATGTGAAACCGTGACCGCCCCGGTCACGCCCCACGGCCCAGCTCTATCCAATTGAAGGGACACGAAATACATTGACGGATGGGCTGGTTCGGGGGTATAAGATTCGTTCCCCTCGAGCTAACACGTTATTCTCTGGGCATTCGCCCGAGTTGCGCCGATAAAGGGGCCGCGGGAGTCATACGCATGCGCAGGTGGGTCGGTATCGGGGTCGTCGCGGCGCTGCTGTGCAGTTCGCCAATGGACGTGGTTGCGGCCGCTTCACGCCAGCAGACGAACCGAACGGCGGACACCGGCACGTTGGTGGGCCAGGCACGTGACGCGAGGGGGCAGGCGCTGGCGTCCACGAAGGTCCGGATGCGGGACATGCGCACCGGCGCGGTCGCCGCCGAGACGTTGAGCGACGAGGCCGGCACGTTCACGCTCACCGTGGCGCCGGGCAATTACGTGGTGGAGCTCGTGGACAGTCTCGGACACGTGATCGGGCTGAGCCCCACGATCGCGATCGGCGCCGGCGCGACCGCCACCGTGACGGTCTCGGCGACGGCGGCCGGCATCGTCACCGCCACCGGGTCGAGCGGCGGATTGAGCCTGTTCGGACTGGGCCCTGCGGCGAGCATGGCGGTCATCACCGCGGCCGGCCTGGCGTCGGTGACCGGCGTCGTGGCGGCGCGCCATCGCCACCACCCGAGCCCGTCGCGCTGAGCGTACGTTCCTGCTGTCTTCATCAATCTGAATTGCATCCGGCCGGCGCGAAAACGCCGCGCCGCGGTCGAGGTCCGTTCGCGACGTGCTGAGCGTGTCGACACATCACCGTGCTCACCGTGCTCTGGCTTTTCTGATCGCCATCCTCGCGATGATCCCCGCGGTCGCGCGGGCGCAGGAGGACTCGAGCGCCATCGACGACGTGCGCGGCGCGCGCCACCTGCACCTCGGTCCGTTGTATTTCGGCCCGTTGTTCCTCTTGAAGGAGCTCGGCGTCGACTCGAACGTGTTCAACGATCCCGCGACGCCGCGGACGGATTTCACGCTGACGGTCACCCCGAAGACGACGGTGTGGATGCCCGTGGCGCGGCGCGCGCTCCTCACGACCATCGTCTCGACGGATCTCGTCTGGTACGCGAAGTACGCGACCGAGCGATCGAACAACCCCGAGGCGTCCGTTCGGGCCGAGACGTACCTGCGGCGGCTGACGTTGTTTGCCGAGGGGTCGTACCTGAATTCGCGCCAGCGCAATTCATTCGACGTCGACGCGCGCGTCCGGCACGTCGACCAGGCAATCGCCGGCGGAGTCCGCGTGAGGATGACTCCCAGGTTCTCGATCGATGTCGGCGCGACGAGCGGCCGCGTCACGTACGTGGACGGCGCGGAGTTCAAGGGACAGGACCTGCACCAGGCGCTGAACCACACGAGCGAGGGCGCCAGTCTCGCCATCCGTCACCGGCTGACGCCGCTGACCGCCGTCGTCGTGAAGATGAATGCGTCCCGCGATCGGTTCCCCGCCGCGGCCTTCAAGGACACGGACTCGGTGAGCGTCATGCCCGGCGTGGAATTCAAGCCGCGGGCGCTCATCAGCGGCTCGGCGTACGTCGGGGTCCGTCGCTTTACCCCGAAGAGCGCCGATGTGCCCGGGTACACCGGCCCGGTCGCGCGCCTCTCGCTCTCGTACACGATGTTCGGCGCCACGAGCTTCGGCGCGAGCTGGATCCGCGACCTGGGGTATTCGTACGACGCACGCGAGCCGTATTACGTCGGGAACAGCGTCGGCGCGTCGATCCGTCAGGCCATGGGGTCGCACTTCGACGTGCTCCTCTCGAGCGATCGCCACCAATATGCCTATCGCCGGCTTCTGCCGCAGAGCGGGGTCTCGGAAACACCGGTCGCGCTCCCGCTGCCGGACGGATCCGCAAGCGATACGTGGAACCACACGGCGAGCCTCGGGTATCGCGTCGGACACCTGGGACGGATCGGCGCCGGCGTCTCCTACTGGCGGCGGCGTTCGACGAGCGCGGCCGTGGGCAATTTCGACAACCTGCGAATGCAGGTCATGGTGACGCCTTGACGCGAGTTTCCATCATCCTGTGTTGGCTGATCGTGCTGTGTGCAGCCCCGGCGCGCCCGTCGGCGCAGTCCGCCGGCGATTACGTGATTGGGTCGCAGGACGTCCTCACCGTCCAGGTCTTCGATCAACCTGAAATCGGCGGGAAGTACACGGTCGAAGCGGACGGCACGTTCACGTTTCCGCTCATCGGCCGGATCAAGGCCGGCGGGCTCACGCTGCGCGGGTTCGAAACCGATTTGCGGCGCCGGCTGGCGGACGGCTACTTCCGCAACCCCCAGGTGTCGGTGGCGGTGGAGCAGTACCGCAGCCAGCGTGTGTTCGTCATGGGCGAGGTCCGCGCGCCGGGTCCCGTCACGCTGAGCGGCGGCATGACGTTGATCGAGGCGCTTGCGCGCGCCGGCTCGACCATGCCCGACGCCTCGGGCGAAGTCGCGATCGTCCGAGCGCCGCAGGGAAGTCACGGGCCGGTCCTTCCGCAGCAGAACGCGTCCGCCGAGATTCTCCGCGCGAACATCCGCGATCTCGAGGCGGGTTCGCTCAAGCAGAACGTCGAACTGCGCGACGGCGACACGATCTTCGTGCCGCGCGCCGACAGCGTCTACGTGTTCGGCCAGGTGAAGAACCCCGGGGCCTACGCGGTCCGCAAGGACACGACGGTGCTGCAGGCACTGTCGCTCGCGGGAGGCGTCACCGAAAACGGCGCGCTCAATCGCGTGCGCGTCGTCCGCATCGTGAACGGCGACAAGAAGGAACTGAAGTTGAAGCTGACGGATCTCGTGAAGGCCGGCGACACGCTGATCGTGCCCGAGCGCTACTTCTGACGACCGTCTGGAGCTGGACTGATGTCCGACACGAAGGAAGGACTTCGCGTGGTGGGCGCGCCGGCGCCCGGCGATTACGCCCTCAACGACGCGGCGCTGCCGCCGGCATCGCCGCACGTCGTCAACTCTCTGATGGTCGTTTATCGCCGCCGCTGGACGGTGGTGACGGCGTTCGTGCTGGCGACGGCCGGGGCGACGGTTTACACGTTCAGTCAACCGCGCCTGTACGAAGCCAGGACGCGCCTGCTAATCGAGACCGAGAACCCGAACGTCGTGAATTTCAAGGCGGTCATCGACGAAGATCAGACCAAGGCGGAGTACTACCAGACGCAATACAACATCATCCAGAGCCGGGCGATCGGGCGCCGCGCGCTCGACGAATTGAAGCTCTGGAACACACCGCCCTTCGGCGGCACGGCGCCGGCGGATTCTCCGTTCAGCCTCCGCAGGGTGATCGCGCTCGTGCACACCACGAACGCAGGCCCGCCGCCGCCTCCGCCGGATGAAACGGCCTTACAGTCGCGCGCGGTAGACGCGTTTCTCGCGCGCCTCGACGTCACGCCGGTCCGGAACAGCCGGCTCGTGGACATCAAATACCGCCTCGACGATCCTGCGCTCGCGCAGAAGATCGTGAACGCCGTCGCCCACGCCTACATCGAGCAGACGATGGAGTTCAAGTTCACGGCGTCGAAGCAGGCGGGCGACTGGCTGGAGGAGCGGCTCGCCGAGCAGCGCAAGGTTGTCGAGCAGGCGGAAGCGCGCCTGCAGGCGTATCGCGAGGAGCACGACGCGATCGTGCCGGCGGAGGATCGGCAGAACATCGTCGTGCAGAAGCTCGCGGACCTCAACACGGCGCTCACGCGCGCGAAGACGGAGCGTATCCAGAAGCAATCGGCGTACGATCAAATCCGCAACGCGCGCGACGTCCCCGGGTCGGTGGACACGTTCCCGCTGATTCTGACGAACAGCTTCATCCAGCAGCAGAAGTCGCAGCTCTCGGAGCTGCAGCGTGAGTACGCGCAGCTTTCGGAGAAGCTCGGCGACAAGCACCCCGAGATCATCAAGGTGAAGTCCGCGGTTCAGATCTCGCAGGCAAAGCTGAGCGGCGAGATCTCGAAGGTGGTGGACTCGGTCAAGACGGACTACCTCGCCGCGGTCGCGCAGGAGCGAAGCCTGACCGCCGCGCTGGAGCAGCAGAAGACCGAGGCGCTCGTCATGAACCGCAAGGCGATCGAGTACGGCGTGCTCGAGCGCGACGCGAAGAGCAGCCGCCAGATCTACGAAAGCCTGATGCAGCGGGCGAAGGAGACCGGCGTCAGCGCGGAGCTGAAGACGAGCAACATCAGCGTGATCGACCGCGCGGAAACGCCGCGGACGCCCGTCGAGCCGCGCGTCCAGTACATGCTGACCCTCGGGGGCTGCGGGGCGTTCCTCTTCGCGCTTTGCCTGGCGTTCTTCTTCGAGCACTTCGACAACCGGATCAAGACGCCCGAAGAGATCCAGACCCACCTCCGGCTGGCGTCGCTCGGTCTCGTGCCGGCGGTGCGCCTGAAAGGGTCGATCTCCCCGTCGCTCTACAAGCGTGCGCCGGGCAATTTCGCTGAAGCGCTGCGGACGATCCGGACCAACGTGCTCTTTGCGCTGCCCGAAGAGGCGGCTCGCTGCATCCTCGTCACGAGCACCGCGCCGGGAGAAGGCAAGAGCGTGATCGCCAGCAACCTCGCGATGTCGCTCGCGCACTCAGGGGCCCGCGTCCTTCTGGTCGACGGCGACATGCGGAAGCCGCGCGGCCACGAACTGCTCGGCGGACCGCAGGAGCCGGGCCTGTCGAACGTCATCGTCGGCGAGACCAAGCTGGCCGACGCCGTCAGGCGGACGCCGATCCCGAGCCTGTGGCTGCTGGCGGCGGGGAAAACGCCGCCGAATCCGGCCGAGCTGCTGGGATCCGAACGGTTCCGCGATCTGCTGCTGTCGCTGCAGACGCGGTTCGACTGGATCATCATCGACTCGGCGCCGATCATGGCGGTCGCCGACGCGTCCGTGATGGCGCATCGCGCGACGGGCGTGCTGTTCGTCGTCGGGTCCGAGATGACGAGCCGTCACGCGGCGCAGAAGGCGGTCGAGCAACTGACGCATTGCCGCGCGCGGATCATCGGCGCCGTGCTCAACCGCGTCGCGCTCGATCGCAACCGCTACTACTACTCGCACTACTACAGCCGCGAGTACCAGGCGTATTACCGGAGTGAGCGGACCGCGAGTTGACGCGCCGGCGCCTCCGCGCGCCGCGCCGGACTCCATCGCCGCGGCGGCCGAGGCGCTCCTCCTGGCGGCGATTGCGTGGGGCGCGTTCGCGTTCGGCGCCGTCTACGAGTGGGCCTGGTGGCCGGCCTCTGTGTTTCAGCACCCGGTCTGTCGTCGCGGACACGGCCGTTCGGCATACGCGGCCTGACGCTCGCGTTGGGCGCCGTCCTCCTCGGCGCATCCCTTCAGCTCGTGCCGGTGCCGCTTTCCATATTGGACGCCGTCTCCCCACACGCCACCACGTTGCTGCGGGATATCGACCCAGTGTTCGCGAGCGGCGTGCTCGCGCGGCACCCGCTCTCGATCGCGCCGTCCGCCACCGTCACCGGGCTTGCGCTCGCCTCGTCTTTCACGCTGCTCCTCGCCGGCAGCGCCCGCCTGTTCAGCGTGCGCGGCGCGCGGCGCTTCGCGACCGGCGTCGCGATGGTCGGCGCGCTGCTGGCGCTCGACGGGATCGTCCAGCGGCCGTTGTTCACCGGCAGGATCTACGGGTTCTGGACACCCGAGGGCAAAGGCATTCCGTTCGGACCGTTCGTCAACCGGAACCACTTTGCCGGCTGGATGCTGATGGGGCTGCCGCTGACGCTCGGGTTGTTGTGCGCGGGTCTCGCGCGAGAGATGCGCGGCGTCGCGCCCCATTGGCGAGCGCGCGTGATCTGGTTTTCCTCGCCTGCCGCGAATCGCCTGCTGTTGCTGACGGCGGCGGCCGCGTTGATGGCGTTGTCGCTCGTCCTGACGCTGTCGCGTTCCGGCATCGCGGCGATGTCCGCTGCATTCGCGCTGACGGCCTTCGCCGTCGTGCGCCACCAGGCGAGCACCCGGCGGCGCGCCGTCGTCCTCGCGTGCCTCGCGATGGTCTTTGTCGCCGCGGTGGGTTGGGCGGGCGTGGGCGTGGTCATGGAGCGCTTCGCGGCGCCGGACTGGACCGAGCTTGGCGATCGTCCCCGCGCGTGGGCCGACGCCCGCGACGTCATCGCGGACTTTCCGCTCGTCGGAACGGGGTTGCCCGACGTTCATTACGTCGAGGCGCACAACGACTACATCCAGCTCGCGGCGGAAGGCGGGCTGCTCGTCGGCGTGCCTGCCGCCTGCGCCATCGCGCTGCTCATTTCGGCGGTGCGAAGGCGGTTCGCGGACGACCGCGACGCCAGCGCGACGGCCTACTGGCTGCGCGTCGGCGCCTCGGCGGGTCTCGTCGCCATCGCGCTTCAGGAAATGCTCGATTTCAGCCTCCAGATGCCGGGCAACGCCGCGATGTTCGCGGCGCTCTGCGGCGTGGCGCTGCACCGCGCGCCGGCGCGAAGGGATCTGTTACCCTGAAAGAAGCCACCCGATGAAAGCCGAGGACCGCATCTTCGTCGCCGGCCACCGCGGGCTCGTCGGCTCCGCGATCGTGCGGCGGCTCGAGCGCGCGGAGGCCCGCAACGTCCTGACCGCGACGCGCGATCAGGTCGATCTGCGCGATCAGGCGGCGGTCAACTACTGGTTCAAGGCGAACCGTCCCGAGTACGTGTACCTCGTCGCGGGCACCGTCGGCGGGATCATGGCGAACTCCACGCGCCCCGCGGAGTTCATCTACGACAACATGCTCATTCACGCGACGGTGGTGCACGCGGCGCACCTCTACGGCGTCAGGAAGCTGCTGTATCTCGGCAGCTCCTGCATCTACCCGCGCCACTGCGAACAGCCGATGACGGAAGAGCAGTTGCTGACCGGCGCGCTCGAGCCGACGAACGAGTCCTACGCGATCGCGAAGATCGCCGGCATCAAGCTGTGTCAGGCCTATCGCCGGCAATACGGGTCGAACTTCATCTCCGCGATGCCGACGAACCTGTACGGCCCCAACGACAACTTCGATCTCACCAGCTCGCACGTGCTGCCCGCGATGATCCGCAAGTTCCACGAAGCGAAGGTCACCGGCGCGCGCGACGTCGTGATCTGGGGCACGGGATCCCCCCGGCGCGAGTTTCTCCACGTCGACGACCTCGCCGATGCGTGCGCGTTCCTGATGGATCGCTACGAAGGGGAACAGCACATCAACGTCGGAACCGGCGAGGACCTGACCATTGGTGAACTCGCCGAGATGGTGCGCGCCGTCGTTCATCCGGCTGCGACGATCGTCTACGACACGTCGAAGCCGGACGGGATGCCGCGCAAGCTGCTCGACGTGTCGCGCCTGAACGCCCTTGGCTGGCGTCACGCGATCGGGCTTCGGCCGGGAATCGAGTGCACCTACCAGTGGTTCCTCGAACACCTGGGCCGGCTGCGTACCTCAGCCGTGACGAGCCCGGCGATTTAGCTTTCGAGCCGCGGTGCGACGCGGTACCCTGATATTGATGACTCCTCTGCGGGTCGGCTTCGACATGGACGGCGTCCTCGCCGATTTCGCGTCGGCCTACCGGCAGATCGAGACGCGGCTCTTCGGGCCGCAGTCGCAGACACGCGCGGGCGATCCTGAAGACGAGACGCCGGAACGATCTCCATCCAACAACGATCCGCCGGCAGCGGCGACGCTCGACAGCAGCCGCGCGCCCTCGCCGCACGACCTCCGCCGGCGTCGCGATCTGATCTGGCAGGTGATTCACTCGACGCCGGACTTCTGGACGACGCTGGCCCCGGTTGACGCGGAGGCCGTGCGGCGGATCCGGGCGTTGTCGCTGAGACACCGGTGGGACGTCGTCTTCATCACGCAGCGGCCCGCGACGGACGGGGAGAGCGTGCAGCGGCAGACCCAGCGCTGGCTCGTCGAGCAGGGCTTCGATCTGCCGAGCGTGCTCGTGATCACCGGGTCGCGCGGCGCCGCCGCGGCGGCGCTGCGGCTCGATTACCACATCGACGACAGCCCGAAGAACTGCGTCGACGTCAAGTCGGAATCCCCGGCGAAGCCGATCCTGATCGCGGAGCCGGGCGATGAGACGACCGCCGCGAGCGCGAAGAAACTCGGCATCGGCATCGCGCGCACGGTGGGAGATTGCCTCGATCTGCTCGAGCGCGCGAGCGTGTCGCGCGCGCAGCCGACGCTCCTCACCCGCGTCGCGCGCCTCGTCGGTCTCGGCTGAACTGCGATCGTGAGGTGCTGACGGTGCTATTGGTGCTGGCGGTGCTAATGGTGCGGTGCTAATAGTGCTGGAGGGCCAACGGTGCGGTGATGATGGCGCTAAAGGTGCTACGCGGTGCGTGCAAATGAAGCCAGCACCTCAAGCACCTGCACTCTTAGCAGTTCCAGCACCGTTAGCACCGCACCATTAGCACGCTAGCACTGCTAGCACCGTTCGCACCTTCACTCATCACTTGGGTCTTGCGACAGAGTAGTTGTGTGCCACGACCGCGGCCATCGCTGAATTCGCGACGGCGATGAAGACGATGGCGCCCACGCGGTTCTTCTTCCAGATTCTCTCCGTCGCGAAGATGGTCGCCGCCGTCGCGCCTGCTTTGACGGCGAGGAACGCGGCGGGATGTTCGGCGATGGGCCCCATGATCCCGTTCGCTTCCCGGCCGCTTCCGTTGTCGAGCGCGCGCCGCGTGGACTGATAGTCGAGCGCCTGCAGCGCTCCGAACGTCACGTACATCGGAATGAGGGACGCGGGGCGCGTGCGCCGGGCAGGGACGGCGGCCGGCGCCTCCTGGTCCTCTTCCACCTGACCAGCCTCCGCCAAGGCTACGGCGGTCCGCCGTAGCGCTTCGCGCGAAGGCGGAAGGCGAAAGCCACGAGTATCAGGACTTGCCTCCTGCGCGCATGCCGGTCCTGCGGCGTAGACCGACACCACGAGCACGAGCGAACACGCGAAGCGCATCACGAACTCCCTCGTTCGTCATTCGCCTCGCGATGGCCATCGCAGGACGACTACACGCGTCGATGGAACATCAACAGGGATGCCACGAATCGAATGTGTCTGGCGTCAGCGGCGGCGTGAGCTGAACCTGCTGTCGCGAAACGGCTTAGCTGCGGGCGCCAGGAATGCCGGCACGGCGCGTGGGTCTGCGTGCCGCGCGGGTGGTGCACATTTGCGGCAAAGGGGTGCCGGAGAACGCGAAAAAACTTCGTACAAAGAAAAAAGGGTGGGGCCGAGGCCCCACCCCTTCTCGGTACCCGGACAGGCTTCTTACCAGTTCACGCGGACGCCGAACCGCAGCACGCGCGGCGCGACGATCGCCTGAATGTTGTTCGCGTTGTTCGCGTTCTGGTTCGGCCTGAGCGCCTGGATGATGTTCCCGTTGCCGATGTTGAAGATGTCGAGCGACGGGATGAATCGGACGCCCTGGAACGTGATCGGCCGCTCGACCCGCAGGTCGAGGTTCTGGTACGTCGGCAGGCGGTTGTCGCCGACCGGGTCCAGCAGGATCGACGGCGTCCCGCCGCCGTTGGGCAGCGAGGTCAGCACCTGGACCGCCGCCTCGAACGGATAGCCCTGCCGCGCGTTGTAGAACGCCGACACGTTGACGGCGTACGGCGCCTGATACATGCCGCCAACCTTGGCCAACCATCTCGCGTTCTGGAAGACGTTCCCGATCCCGCTGCCCGTCGACTGTGGCGCATACTGGGCGCCGTTGAGCTTGTCGATGTTGTTCGGGCTCTGGAAGTCTCCGGCGCCGTAGTGCTGGAGCGCGGTGTTGTACGACACGCTGCCGTTCAGCATCCAGTGGTCCGCCATGCGCTTCCGGCCGATGACCTCGACTCCGTTGAACGACCGATTGAAGGTCGGCAGCATCACGACGCGCGTCGTGCCGCTCAGCTGGAACGCCGGATAGTACGCCGTCACCGTGTCGCAGCGTGCGCCGGCGACCGTGCACGTCGGAGGATATTGCGAGGCGATGTAGTTGTCGCTGGTCACGATCGTCGTGTCCGCGGCGGACAGCTGGTTGAACGTTCCCTGGAATCGATCGTACTTGCGCCAGATGTAGTTCACGTCCACCGCGAACCCGCGTCCGACCTCGTGGCTCGCGCCGGCGATGACCTCGTTGGTGCGATCGTTCTTCAGGTTCGGGGCGATCGTGTTGGCCGTGGACGGCGACGATGGGTTGTTCGGATCCCAGTTGCCGGTGAGATTCTGGAAGTTCCTGAAGTCGCCGTTCGTCGGGAAGATCTCGTTGGGCTGCGCGAAGCGATCCCCGTTGAGATCCGCCCACGGATACCGGACCGTGACCGCGGTCACCGGGTTGATCTGCCCGCTCACACCGCCGGTACCGACCTGGCCGAAGTACTGCGCGTAGTTGAC
>QHWR01000181.1 GCA_003223835.1 Acidobacteriota bacterium
TGGCGCAGACGCCCGCGCCGGGAACACCGTACACCGTCGTCACGAAGACCGCACGCCAGCCGCTGCCGGTCCGCATCGTCTCCGGGCAGGAGATGGTCTCGCTCGACGACCTCGCGCGGCTGTTCAACGTGACGGTGCGCGAGGACGCGTTGGCGGGCGGCATCACCGTTCGCGCGGGCACGCAGTCGATCGTGATGACGGCGCAGCAGCCGCTCGCGTCGGTCGGCGGACGGATGATCTCGCTCCCCGCCGCGCCCGTGCGCGACGGGCGCACGTGGCTGGTGCCGGTTGACTTCATCAGCCGCGCGCTCGCGCTCATTTCGCCGGGCCACGTGGAGCTGCGGAAGCCGTCACGGCTGATCCTCTCCGGCGACGTCCGCATGCCGCGAATCGCCGGTCGTGTGGAGCCGCTTGGCGCGGTCACGCGGATCACGCTCGACGTCGCGCCTCCGTCGGCCCATCAGATTTCACAGGAATCCTCGCGCCTCATCGTGCGCTTCGAGGCGGACGCGCTCGATGCGTCGCTGCCGTCCGCGGCGGCGAACGACGTGCTCCAGGGCGTTCATCCGGGCGAGACGCCGTCGACGATCGCGCTCGATCTCGGCCCGAGGTTCGCGTCGTTTCGCGCGACCGAGGAACCGGGCGACCGCGGCGCGACGCGGCTGGTGATCGACCTCATCGCGCAGTCGGCGCAACCGCCGGGCGCGACGCCGCCGGCGCCGCCTGCGCAGCCGCCGCCGCCAGAGCCCCCGCCGCTCCTGGATCTGCCGCCGGTCGGCGGATTCCGTACGATCGTCCTCGACCCGGGCCATGGCGGCGACGAAGCGGGCGTGCGCGGCGCGCAGGGCACGCTCGAGAAGAACGTGACGCTCGGCGTCGCGCGGCGGTTGAAGGGGGCCCTCGAGGCGCGGCTCGGCGTCCGCGTGATCCTCACGCGCGAGGGCGACCAGACCGTCGGACTCGACGAGCGCGCGGCCGTCGCGAACAACAACAAGGCGGACCTGTTTCTCAGCCTGCACGCCAACGCGTCGCCGCGGCCGTCGGTCGCGGGCGCGCAGATCTTCTATCTCGGGCTGGCCGAATACGGCGAGCAGGCGCAGAAGATCGCGCGCGGCGGCGCGGAATCGCTGCCCGTGCTCGGCGGCGGGAGCCGCGACATCGACGTGATCGTGTGGGAGCTCGCGCAGGCGCGCCACATCGATCAGTCGGCGTCGCTCGCGCGCCTGACGGAGGCGGCGCTGCGCGAACACGTCGCGATGAGCGGGCGCGCGCTGCAGCAGGCGCCGTTCCGGGTCCTCGTGGGCGCCAACATGCCGGCCGTCCTGGTCGAAATGGGATTTCTCACCAACCCGCAGCAGGAACGCCAGCTCGCGTCCGACGACTATCAGAACGCGCTGACGCAGTCGCTGCTCGAGGCGATCATCCGCTTCCGCGACAGCGCGTTGCCGGCGCGTGCCGGCGCGGCGCCCGTGCCGATGACGCCGCAAGGGGCGGCGAACCGATGAACCGCCGCGTGATGGCAGGCGTCGCGATCGCCGCGGTGGGTCTGACCGGCGCGTGGATCCTCTTCATCGCGCTGCCGCGCTGGTACGCGCCGAAGCCCGTCGCGACCGCCGCCCCCGCGGCGACCGCGGATCCCTCGACGCCGGCCCGCAAGATCACGGCGACGCTGTTCTACGTCAGCGACGATGGGTTGTCGCTGACCGGAGTGCAGCGGGAAGTACCGTTCGGCGCGCGTGTCGCCGAGCAGGCGCGCGCGATCGTCGAGGCGCAGATCCAGCCGGCGGCGCCGCTCATCCCGGCGGTGCCCGGCGAAACGAAGCTGCGCAACGTGTTCGTCACCGATCGCGGCGACGCGTTCGTCGACCTCTCGGCCGACGTCCGCGAGAAGCATCCCGGCGGCGCGCTCGACGAGCTGTTTACCGTGTACGCCATCGTGAACGCCCTCACCGTGAACCTGCCGGCGGTGACGCGCGTGCAAATCCTGATTGACGGCAAGGAGGCCGACACGCTCGCCGGACACGTCGACCTCCGCCATCCGCTCGCCAAGAGCCTCGAATGGGTAGCGCATGACTCGCACTGACGGCCGTTCCTCGACCCAGCTCCGCCCGACGCGCATGACGCCGGGCTTTCTCGCGCACGCCGAAGGATCGGTGCTCATCGAAGTCGGGCGGACGAAAGTCGTGTGCGCGGCGAGCGTCGAAGATCGCGTGCCGCCGTTTTTGCGCAATACCGGCAAGGGCTGGGTGACGGCGGAATACGGCATGCTGCCGCGCGCGACCTCGACGCGGACGCAGCGCGAATCGACCGCCGGCAAGGTCGGCGGCCGCACGCAGGAGATTCAGCGGCTGATCGGACGGTCGCTGCGGTCCGTCACGAAGTTGAGCGAGCTGGGGGAACGGTCGATCTGGATCGACTGCGACGTGATTCAGGCGGACGGCGGCACGAGGACGGCGTCGATTACGGGCGGCTTCGTCGCGCTCGTGCTCGCGCTCGGGCGGATGAAGGAGCTGGCGGTCCTGAAGGACATTCCCGTCGTCGACTACGTCGCCGCGACGAGCGTCGGCATCGTGGACGGCGCCGCGCTGCTCGACCTCGCGTACGAAGAGGATTCGCGCGCCGAGGTGGACATGAACCTCGTCAAGACCGGCGACGGCCGCTTCATCGAGCTGCAGGGCACCGCGGAGGGGCCGCCGTTCGACAAACGCGCGCTCGAGGCGCTGATGGAACTCGCGGACACGGGCATCCGCGAGCTGATCGCGCTTCAGAAGACGGTCGTCGGCGACATCCTGAAAAAGTGAGGTGAACCTCGTGCTCGCGACGACGAACGCCGGGAAGATCCGCGAGATCAGCGGCATTCTCGCGGGCGCGCCGGTCGAACTGGAGACGCTCGATCGCCATCCGGGCATCCCGGAGCCGGAGGAAACCGGATCGACGTTCGCCGAGAACGCGCGTCTGAAAGCGCTCTACTATTCGCGGGCGACGCGAGAGCCGGCGGTGGCCGACGACTCCGGTCTCGAAATCGCGGCGCTCGACAACGCGCCCGGCATTCACTCCGCCCGCTGGCACGGAACGGATTACGCGCACAAGTTCGACGTGATCTACCGCGAGCTTCGCGCGCGCGGGCTGCGCACGAGCGCGGCGCGATTCGTGTGTCATGTGGCCGTCGCCGACGGCGGCCGCGTGATCTTCGAAGCGGACGGGCTCGTCGCGGGAGAGATTGCCCCCGAACCGCGCGGGACGCGCGGATTCGGCTACGATCCCATCTTCTTTTATCCGCCGTACGGCTGCACGCTGGCGGAGGTCGACGGCGAGCGCAAGGCGGCGGTCAGCCATCGGGGAATCGCGTTTCGAGCGCTTCGCGAGTGGTTGTTGATGAACTGCGTCAGTCCCTAGTCCCTCGTCCCTCGTCCCGGGTCCTTCGTCCCGGGTCCTTCGTCCCGGGTCCTTCGTCCCGAGTCCCTCGTCGTCAGTCCCTGGTCCCGTGTCGGGTTCTCGGAACAGGGACCAGGGACGAGGGACCAGGGACTGACATTCCAACCATCCGGGCCCCCCCTCCATCCAACGCAGCATGAAACAGCTGCTGCTCGTCCTGTCTTTCGTCCCGATGACCTTTGGATCCCAGGCGGTTCCGACCGTGGACGGCACCTGGCGGTCCGACTCGCAGAACTACTGGACGCGCGATCGCGGTGAACGCTGGGTCTCACTCCAGCTCGAGCGCCGCGACGACGAGCGGAACGGCTTCTCGGTGCCGGCGCAGGATGTGCCGGCGCTGGTCGACGACCGCGCCGCGGGCCCGGTCCGCTTCACGCTCACGCGGGATGCGGGGACGTTCGCCTTCGAGGGGCGGATCGACGCGGGCCGCGGGTCCGGCACGTTTCAGTTCAGCGCCAATCCGGACTACCTCTCGGGCATGGCGCGGCTTGGATACGCGAACCTGTCGAGCGACGAGGTATGGCGGTTCGCGATCCACGACGTGAGCCGCGAGTACGTGCGCGCGATGCAAGCCGAGGGCTACAAGAACGTGGGCGAGGACGACCTCGTCCGGATGCGGATCCACGGCGTCGACGCGACGTATGCCGCCGGCTACCGGCAGGCCGGCTATCAGCTCGGCGTCGACGATCTGGTGCGCACGCGCATTCATGGCGCGACGCCGGCGTTCGCGCAGCAGGTCAAGCAGGAAGGGCTCGGCACGCTGACCATCGACGACCTGGTCAAGATGCGCATCCACGGCGTCACGCCGGAATACATCAAGCAGATGCGGGATCTCGGGTTCAAGGACCTGTCGCTCGAGCGTCTGGTGCAGTTCCGGATCTTCGGCGTCACGCCGGAGTTCATCAAGGCGTTCGGCGATCTCGGATACAAGAACCTCAGCGGCGACGACCTGGTGAAGATGCGCATCCATGGCGTGACGCCCGAGTTCGTCAAGGAGCTGAACGGCCTGGGCTACAAGAACCTCGACATCGCCGATCTCGTGAAGATGCGGATCCACGGCGTCACGCCGGATTTCATCCGGCAGATGAAAGAGGTGGGCTACACCGTCCGCGTCGAGAAGCTCGTGCAGTTCCGCATCCACGGCGTGGACGCGGACCTCGTGCGCGACCTGAAGGCGCGCGGGTTCAAGGATCTCTCGGCCGACGATCTCGTGGACTTTTCGATCCACGGCCGGCGGTGGCTCAGGAAAGCTGAGTAGGCCTCATCGGCGCGGCGTCAACGGCACGCGCATGCCCACGTCGCGCCCCGGCGTCGTTGGACTCGACCATCGAACATCCGGCTGCCACTCGCCGATGTCGCCGTGGTCGTCTTTGCCATCAACTCCGACGCTGTAGACGACGTACGCGTCGGCGTTGGTCACCATTTTCAGCTTCACTCCCGTGAACGGGTCGCGCGGCACGTCCTGAACGTACCGGGGCACCAGGACGTCCAGATCGCGCGGAAGCGCACCGGCGTGCAATCGCCGCCACCGCTCGATCGCGAGCACCGCGACCGTGACGCGATTGCGCGCGACGGCGTTTCCTGCCCGGAGCAGCATCGCCCCAAGCAGCGCCGTCCCCGGCTTGATCGCGACCGGCACGCCGGTCAACATCTGCATCCGATCGATCCACGAACGCGGGGCCGGTGGCCGCGTTTCGAGATTGATCGGTACGCCCGGCGTCAGCGCTTGCCGGTCGCGCAGTTTCTCCGGCCACCCCTCGCGCGCGATGGCTATGGCCGCGTCGAACTCGTCGAGCATCGAGACGAACCGGTGCGTCAGCCACGGCCGCAGGATCACGAACGTCAGCGAGCGGTTCGCGCTCTGGCGCGAATACCATGGGCGGTATCCGAGCCGCTGCGCGAAGTACGGACGGCCGGTCGTCGGCCACAATTCCTCCAGCATGCGGGCGCGCCACGTGACGAGATTCGTCGCCGCTCCATCGTCGTCGGCCAGTTCCTCGTATGCGCGCTGCAGCGCGAGGAGCGCGTCTTCGTCCGGTTGCGTCCGTTCGAGCAGGAGCCGCAGGCTGCCGAACGTGCCCGCGGATAAGGACTGGCTGAATCGGTCGTGGGTTCTCGCGAGGCGGACCGAGGCGAGCAGCGCCTGCGCGCCATTCCGCGCGTCTCCCTGCAACGAGAAGAGGTCCGTTCGAACGCCGTTGACCGCGCCCAAATTGAGCAGGTCGCTCGTCTGATACGAATAGGCGGCGCGTTCCGGACTGAAGCGTTCGAACCGGAGCGGCGTCGCGCGATCGAGCAGCGCGAGCGCCGGATCCGCGCGTTGCACGACCGCGCGCACCCGCGCGAAGCGCGGGTCGAACGTCGCTTGCGCGGACGGCAGGTCATGAAGCGCGACCAATGCGTCCGCGAGCGCCTTCCGTGGATTGGAGATCGCACCAGACGCATCTGGCTTCCACGCCGCAAAACTGTCGGCGGCCAGCATCCCCGCCGCGTAATACAGCCGGGAAGCCTGCCGCTCTTCGTCAGTGGCGAGCGGCCGCTGCTCCGCGCCGAGGTTGACGGGTTCGCCGCGGTCGCGAAGATGCTGAATCCGGCGCGCCAGGCGCGATGCCTCCACCTGGTCCCAGATCGCGTGCGCGGCAGCGGGAATCAGCACGATCGTGGCGATCACCGCCAGCCGGCGAAATGAACGGCGCACGAGCGGCCGCACGGTCGTCATCATCGCGTGTCGAGGCCGGGAACACCGAGTGACTGATCTTGCGGAGGGGGCGGCGGCTGCGCCGCGAGAATGAATTCCGCCGCCCGCCTGCCCACGTCGTCTCCGCCAAGTTCGAGGGACAACGTCGCGGCCGCGTCCACCGAGGCGGGCTGCTCGACCGCGCCCTCGCGTGACGCCGCGTGGAGACCGATCGTGATCGCCAGCAGCGCGGCGGCGGCGACGGCCCACGGCCACGTTCGGCCAGAAGACTCCGTGGCTTCCGCCTTCAGGCGGAAGGACAGTCGCGATTCGAGCTCCGGATCGGGATGAGCCGGGCGGTATCGCGCGAGCAGCGCTTCGACGTCGCGGTCGTCCATCACGAGAGCACCTTGCGCATCTTCTCCAGCGCGTAGCGGTACCGCGCGGCGACGGTGTTGATCGAGTCTCCCGTCACGCGCGCGGCTTCCTGAAACGTCATCCCTTCGTACACGTGCAGGTGCACCGCCTCGCGTTGATCCGGCGGCAGCGCGCGGAGCGCTTCCTCGAGCGCCGCACGCTCGGCCGGCGAACATCCCGGCGCGGCCGGCTCGAGAAACTGTTCCTGCGCCGCGCGCGCGGTCCGGCGGCGCCGCAGCAGCGAATACGCGGCGTTGCGCACCGCCGTCAGCAGATAGGCCTCGGGCTCGCGCAGACGTGGGAGCGCCGCGTTCGAGAGCGCCGCGGCGAACACCTGCTGCAACGCGTCTTCGGCATCCTGACGATTCG
>QHWR01000182.1 GCA_003223835.1 Acidobacteriota bacterium
TCGTGGCGCCGCTGTCGGTCGCCAGGTTGACGTTCAACGCGGACGTCGAGTTCAGCGGATAGATTGAGGATCCCCCCGAGAGGGCGTCGGAGAACTGCACCCAGACCGAGTCGTTGAACTTCGAATTCGCGGTCGCCTGCAGGCGCAGCCAGAGGCGATACGACGTGCCCGCGTTCGCGTTGAACGTGACGTCCACGTAATCCGCGGGACTCGCGAGCGGGACGTCGAGCGAGGCCCAGCCGTTGTCGGGCGTCACGAGCTTGATCCCGTTTGGCGACGTCGAATCGGCCGCCGTCGTCGAGACGCCGTGCCGCTGACTTGCACCGATGTCGCTCGCGTAGATCACGCTGTTGCCTGGTCCCGTGGCCGTGACGGCGACGTTATCGAACGTCGACGTGTTGAGCTACGTCGTGCTGATCGCGCAGACGACGAGGCCGACGTACGCGCTGCTGGCGATGTTCAGGGTCGTCTGGCCGACCTGCGTCCAGGACTGGCCGTTGGCCGAGACAGACCCGGTGACGATCGAGCCCACGAACACGAGCTTCAACCACGCGGGCGCCGCCTGGTTCGCCCCCGCGAGCCACTGCGTCGTCGCGCCCGTGCTCGGACGCGTCATGAACTCGTTCTCGCCGTCCGGCTTGACGTCGAGGATCACGTGCGCCGAGTTGTCGGCCAGCGTTTCCCGGATCATGACCGCGGCTTTCGCGAAGGTCGCCGTCGGATCGACGTGCGTGACGCGCGCGACGATCTGGCCGTCGCCGTTGAGCGGCTGGTAGACATAGTGGAAGCCGTCCTGCGTCCCCCAGACGTCGATGCCGGCGCCCTTGACGGTGAACGTGCCGGTGCTGCTCGCATACGTCGCGCTGCCGGCTACGCCGGTCTGGCCGACGTCTGCCTGGAGCCACGGCGGCGGCAGCGACGACGATCCGTCGCCTGTCTGGTGCGCGACGATTTGATCGACGTCGGCGCCGATCGCGCTGCCGCCGGTGCCCGCGGTTCGATACGGACTGCTCGCGGCGAGGTGATAGTCGCCGGCCGCGAAGTTCACGAAGCCGACGTCGTTCCACGTTTTCGGGAAGACATTGGCGGACACGTTGCCGACGAGCGTCGCCGGCGGGCTCGTGTAGCCGGCGGACCAGTCGGGTCCACTCGGGGTGCCGTCCGTCGTGCCGACGATCGCGTTGTTCGTGAAGACGAGCGTGTTGTCGAAATACATCAAGAACGTCGACGACGAGCCGCCGCTGCCATCGGGCGCGCCGGAGTCTCCCTTCAAGCCCCAGAGCGAGTGGTAGACGACGTTGTTCGTGAAGGTGAAGTTGGGGACATCGCGCGGGTTGCTGCTGACGTCGCCGATGACGATGTACGACGAGCCGTCGGTGACGAAGACGTTGTGGTCCACGGTGACGTCGCTCGGGCCCGCGACGCCGCGCAGCGCGGCGCTGATCAGGAACGCGTGGCCGACGCCGTCGGTGGCGTGGTTCTGGTCCCTCCACCGTCCGCTGATGTCGTCGAAGACGTTGTTGGCAATCTTGATCCGCCGCTCGACCTGCGTCACGAAGTTGTTGTCTTCGGCGAGCAGGCTCACGCCTCCGGCCGCGTGCCGCACGGTGTTGTTGGTGAAGGTGACGTCCTGGACGGTGGTCATGTTGTCGTGGCCGTCCTGATTGCGCGGCGTCAGCGTGATCGCGTAGATCTGCTCCCCCTCCCACGTGTCTTCGAAGTCGTTGCCGTCCACGAGCACCCGCGCCGCGTTCTTCAGCTCGAAGATGTTCTTCACGATCCAGAGCGTTCCTGCGTAGCTCGGATCGTTGTTGAACCAGCTCAATGGTTTCTTCATCGTGTTGCGCGTGACGGTGATGTCGCCGGCGACCATGTTGGGAATGGCGGGATCGGCGCCGCCGAAGATGACGTTCTCCCCGGCACCCTCGAAGTAGCTGTTGTGGAGCTTGAACGGCCCGGGGCCGTTCCACGCCGAAAAGGCCTGGCTGTCGTAGTCCGTCCTCTTGAAATTCGACACGTGCGAGTCGACCACCGCGATCCAGCGGCCGTTCCCCGCGATGCCCCGCTTCTGCTGGACGCCGTCGAGGCCGTGGATGTAGCAGCGATCGAAGTAGATGTACTGCGCGAGCTGTTGCGGATCGGCGATCCAGTCATCGCCGACGTTGACGAGGGCGCCGGTGCTCTCGATGCCCGGCGCGAACGTCATCTCCACCCCGGCGACGCGGTAGAACTGCGCGACCTTGCACGGCAGCGTCGAACAATCGGGCCCCGCGGTGAGCAGGGCCGGCACGTTCGTCCCGTTCGTCACGATCTTCGGCATATTGCCGGCATCGACGGCGGGATCGACGCGGTGTCCCGCCGTGAGCGAACTGAGGTTGGAACTGCGGATGACGACCCAGCCGGTCCCGCTCTGGACGGGCAGGACGAAGCTGCCCGTGAACGTCGCGCCCGCCTGAAGGACGACTTCATCGCCGGGCCGCGAGGCGTTGAGCGCGGCTTGCAGATCGCCGCCGGCGCCGACGAACCGGCTGGTGCCGGTCACCGTGGGAAACGGATCGACGGCTGTCCAGTCTGCCTGCGGCGGGATCGGATCGTTCCCCGACTGCGCGGCAACGGACGGCAGACGAAGATTGATCGCGCACACCAGTATTCCGAAAAACAGCAGCGTCAGCAGTTTCTTCATGAGCGTCTCCCTGGGGACGAGATCGCCGGGCGACCGCGGACGTTCGCGAACTTGAGCAAGCACGGCGCCACAGGCAGGAACATCTCGCAACCGCCAAAATCGCCTGATGTCACGCCGTCGCGCCCGCGACGATGCGCTCGCGCGGTTCTGGATGACGGCGAAACCGATGCCGAGAAGTGGTAAGCGAGTGCCGAAGTGAGGGAGGATGACGGCAACCGCGAAGGCGATCGCACGGGTAGATCGTTCGCGTGATAATGTCCGACGCGGTTCCGCGTGTAGGACAAGCGACGTCAGATCAATGATGAGAGGTCGAGCGATGAGATGGCGCGATCCTTTTCGAACGCCCGTGCTGGCGGCGGCGATCCTGTGTGCGCCTGCCGCGCCTCAGCGTCCGTCCGGTTCAGCGACGCTGCCGACCGAAACGCCGCCGCAGTTCCAGATCCCGACCGACAGCTTCAACTACGTGCGGCGCGACGTGATGATCCCGATGCGCGACGGCGTCAAGCTTCACACCGTCATCCTCCTTCCGAAGCGCGTCAAGAACGCGCCGATCCTCCTGACGCGCACGCCGTACGACGCGACGTCGCTGACGACGCACGCGCGCAGCGCGCACCTCGGTCCGATCTTGACGGGCTACGACAACGCGACCGACGTCATCGTCGAGGACGGCTACATCCGCGTGGTGCAGGACGTGCGCGGCAAGTACGGTTCAGAAGGAGACTACGTCATGAACCGTCCGCTGCACGGACCGCAGAACCCGACCTCCGTCGATCACGCGACCGACACGTACGACACGATCGACTGGCTCGTGAAGAACGTGCCGGAGAGCAACGGCAACGTCGGCATCCTCGGGATTTCGTACGACGGGTTTCTTCCGCTGATGGCGCTCGTCAATCCGCATCCCGCGTTGAAGGTCGCGGTGCCGATGAATCCGATGGTGGACGGCTGGATGGGGGACGACTGGTTCCACAACGGCGCGTTCCGGCAGCAGAACATGGCCTACATCCACGATCAGGAGGCGACGCGCAGGGGCGACGCGAAATGGTGGACGAGCCACTTCGACGATTACGACATGTTCATGCAGGCGGGCTCGGCCGGCGAGTTGGGAAGGCGGCGCGGGCTGGAGCAGCTTGGCTTCTGGCGGAAGCTCCTCGAGCACCCCGGCTACGACGCGTTCTGGCGCGATCAGGCGGTGGACAAGATCCTCGCGGCGCAGCCGCTCAACGTGCCCGTGATGCTGGTGCACAGCCTCTGGGATCAGGAGGACATCTACGGCGCGATCGCGGTCTACAAGGCGCTCGAGCCGAAGGACGCCGGCCACGACAGGGTCTTTCTCGTCATGGGCCCGTGGCATCACGGCCAGGAGATCGACGAGGGCAGCAGCCTCGGCGCGCTGAAGTTCGGCACCGACACGGCGCTCTATTTCCGCCAGCAGATCCTGCGTCCCTTCCTCGCGCAGTACTTGTTCGACCGCGCCCGCAAAGCTGACGTCGCGCCGGTGACGGCGTTCGAGACGGGCACGAATGTCTGGCGTCGCCTCAACGCGTGGCCGCCGGATTGCGCGACCGGCTGCGCGGTGAAGCCGACGCCGCTCTATCTCGCGCCCAATCTGGGCTTGAGTTTCACGGAGCCGAAGGGCAGCGCCGCGGCATACGAAGAGTACGTCTCGGATCCCGCCAGGCCCGTGCCGTTCCGCGCGCGCCCCATTCAGCCGATCGGCTACGACAACGGATTGACGTGGCCGTTGTGGCTCGTGGACGATCAGCGCGAGGCCTCCGGGCGTCCCGACGTCCTCGCCTTCGTCTCCGACGAGCGGAAGGGACCGCTGAGGATCAGCGGGCAGCCGATCGTCAACCTGATCGCGTCGACGACCGGAACCGACGCGGACTGGGTCGTGAAGGTGATCGACGTGTATCCCGACGAGGTCGAGGGGCAGCCCGCGATGGGCGGATATCAATTGATGGTGTCGGCCGACATCTTCCGCGGCCGCTACCGCGAAAGTCTGGAGACCGCGAAACCGATCGCATCCGGTCAGCCGCTCGAATATCGTTTCGCGCTGCCGACGGCGAATCACGTCTTTCTCGGCGGTCACCGCGTCATGGTGCAGATCCAATCGAGCTGGTTCCCGCTGTACGATCGCAATCCGCAGACCTTCGTGCCGAACATCTTCTGGGCGAAGCCGGAGGACTATCGCAAGGCCGTGCAGCGCATCTATCGCGCGCCCGGCCAGGCCAGCTTCATCGAGCTGCCCGTCGTGACGGATCGGTAACGCAGCGGAGAGGCATCATGAAAGCGAGCATGAAGAGCCGGCGCGAGTTCCTCGCGTCGTGCGTCGCCACCGCCACGGCTGCCGCATTCGCGCCGGCGGCGAGCGGCTCCGCGCGCCGGCCGCAAGCGTCGCCGTCGCCGCGCATACGCTTCGCGGCGGTCGGCCTCAATCACAGCCACATCAACGGTCAGATTGGCACGGTGACGCGCGCCGGCGGTGAGCTCGTCTCCTTCTTTGCGAACGAACCGGACCTCGCCGCGGCGTTCACGAAGCGGTTCCCCGCGGCGCGCCTCGCGAGCGGCGAGCGCGAAATCCTGGAGGATCCGTCGATTCACCTCGTCGTGAGCGCCGCGATTCCGAACGAGCGCGCGCGACTCGCCGTCGACGTCATGCGCCACGGCAAGGACTTCATGGTCGACAAGCCCGGCGCGACGACGCTCGAACAGCTCGCGGAGCTTCGCCGCGTGCAGGCGGAGACGAAACGCATCTATTCCGTCCTGATCGAACGTCACGAGAGCCAATCGATCGCGAAGGCCGGCGAGCTGGTGCGTGCGGGCGCCATCGGCCGGGTGATTCAGACTGTCGGCCTCGCGCCGCATCGGATGGATCCGAAGAATCGCCCCGCGTGGTTCTTCGAGCGCGAGCGCTACGGCGGGATTCTCTGCGACCTGGCCTCGCACAACATCGACGCGTTCCTGTTCTTCACCGGCTCCACGCGCGCCGCCGTCGTCGCGGCAGAGGCGGGAAACGTCCATCATCCGCAGTATCCCGGACTCGAAGATTTTGGCGACGTCATGCTGCGCGGAAACGGTGGGACCGGGTACATCCGCGTTGACTGGTTCACGCCCGGCGCCCTCAACACCTTCGGCGATGGCCGGTTGACGATTCTCGGGACCGACGGCTACATCGAGCTTCGGAAGAATGTGGACATCGCCGGGCGTCCCGGCGGCAACCACCTCTTCCTGGTCGATCAGAAGGAGACGCGTTACGTCGATTGCAGCGACGCGACGCTCGTCTACGGCGACCGGCTCGTTGACGACGTGCTGCACCGGACCGAGACCGCGACGCCGCAGCCGCTGACGTTTCTCGCGATGGAGCTGGCGCTCGACGCCGAGAAACGGGCGCAGCGCGTGACGTCCGAGCGCCGAGGAAGCGGAGAGCGCTGAGACGATCTCACGCAGGGGCGCAGAGGCGCAG